>JBBQFO010000028.1:0-32196 GCA_038322035.1 Candidatus Obscuribacterales bacterium | reverse complement strand
AGCCGGATCGACTGCCGCCATCTTCACTCGGGTATGCGCAGACATCGGTGACGAGCAATCACTCGAACAAAGTCTATCGACGTTCTCATCGCACATGAAAAACATTGTTGAGATTGTCGATCAATGTGCAGCTGGTTCTCTCGTTCTACTCGACGAGCTAGGCGCAGGAACAGATCCACGCGAAGGAGCAGCCTTAGCGCGATCCGTTCTAGAATTTTTAAATCAATCTGGCGCCGTAACTATTTCAACCACGCACTTTGGTGAGCTAAAAACACTCGCCTATACCGAACCAAGCTTCATCAACGGCAGCCTGGATTTCGATGAGCAGACACTATCGCCTACATACAAATTGAGATTGGGTGTGCCAGGAAGTTCAAAGGCAACAACCATCGCTATGAGGTTGGGATTGAATGCTTCCGTTATCGAGCGAGCGATAGCATTAGTAGAAGTGCACGATCAGGATCTGCAACGCACAGTCGAATTGCTTGAAGTAAAACTTCGAGAAGCAACCGTTCGAGAGGAGCAAGCTCAACAAGCCAAGCAACAAGCAGAGGAGTTGAAACGATTTACCGAAGAGCAGATGCGTAAGCTCGAAGTTGACACACGCACTCTCAGACAAAAGCAGATCAACGAAATCGAATCTGAATACAAAGTCGGCAATGATTACATCAAACACTTAATTGCTGATTTACAAAAACAACCAAGCATTAACAAAGCACAAAAGGCGCAGCAAGAGCTGGAGAAAGTGCGCAACGAATTGGGATGGAAATCCATAGCCGAAGAGAACTCTCCGACAATTGCGGTCGGTCAAAGCGTCAAAGTAATTTCGCTAAATCAAATTGGTGTGGTGGCCGAGATCATGGCGGAAACAGCAAAAGAAGCGGCGCAAGTAACTGTGCGATGTGGAAACTTACGAATCAAAGTTCCGAAGTCTGATCTAGAAATGCTCGGACAAGAAAAACAAAAACAGATTCAACAAAACAAACAAAAAACAAACGTAAAAGTCGAGACACCGAACTATCGCACCAAGGGTAGTTCCATCGACGTTTTCGTGCGCACGGCAGCTAACACCTTAGATCTGCGCGGAAAGCGAGTAGACGATGGCATGTCAGACCTGGTGCAATTTCTAGACGACAACCTCTTAACCAACACAAGTCCCCTGATGATCATCCACGGACATGGCACAGGCGCAATGAAAAACGCAGTACGTCAACATCTTCACAGCGAAATGCCAAAAGGTTCATACCGCTCCGGCGACATCCACGAAGGCGGCGACGGAGTAACAATGGTAACCCTCTAAAAAATATCAAACCGATCGGAGCGCCGAAGTAGCGCCGTTAAAATATTGATTTAGCAAATGACCGGTTATTTGACAGGTGTGTCGGTAATATCTTGGTTTCGTAATCTATCGATTTCTTCTTGCGACAACTGTTTGCGTGGAGGTTGAGCTGGTTGATCTTTAGTTGGCGCAGGAGCGGCATCTGGACGATAAAGACTTGGATTTACCCGATCGTAGGTTTGACCAATTTTTGCAGCTTCATCAGGATTAGTGGTATCAAGTGTGTGCTGATTGTAATCTTTGTAGCCGATCACCGCGGTTTCAACTCCAGCCTTAAACCCACCATTGAACAAGGCATCAGTACCGACAGCTTTGGTTATACCCCAGACGGATCCGCCTGCGCGTCCAGCAATACCGTACGTAAGGGCATTCATTGGAGCTTCTTTGACGAAGTCAATTCCAGCCTGCTTCAAATCTTTGCCGTCGAATGCGACTTGCATACCCTGATCAGCACCAGATACGCCAGCTCCGTAAGCGATAGCACCACGAGTCAGTCCCATCTTAGCGAAGACTGAAGTACCGGTTGCTGCTGTCGCTTCCAGTGAGGCCAGTCCTGCCGCTCCAGGAGCAAAGGCAGCGCCGACGCGAATCATTGGAACTGCAGAAGCACCACCAATCAAAGCACCTTCGCGGAAGTCTTTCCAGCCCACAGAGTCAGTACCAAGCGCCGCAGCCTTAGTTCCGGTGAATACCAGACCACCTGCAATTGCTCCTCCACCGACTGCTGCTAGAATTGCACCGGTCGTACCGATACCAGCGGCGATACCACCAGGTCCGGTTAGTAAGCCGACACCGATACCGACAACGACACCTGCTACAACAGCGCCAACAGTGGCGATAGCGTGCCAGTTGCGTTGGAACCAATTCTTGTGCTTGGTTTCTTCCAGCAATGCATCAATCTTCATTTCTTTGTTGGCAGCGAGTTCAGGATCAGTCTTCTTAACTTCTTCAAACAAGGCATGAGCAGTGTCTTTGTCGTCTTTGGAATAAGCCAAGACGCCTTGCAAATACTTCAAGTAAGGTCCACCCTTCTCAAATTGCTCGTTCTGTTTTTGAACAGATTCAATCGTATTCTTTTCATCGGTCAAGCGTTGTTGTTCAATCTTGTACTCTTCAGCATCTGTAGTGTCTTTCTTCTTTTCCAGTTCGGCAAGCTTGGTGTCGATGGCTGTCTTGGCGGCCTCTAACTTAGGCTTACCTGCATCGAGAGTAGCTTTCGTGTCCTGGAAATTCTTTTGCAGAATATCGAGTTCTTTCTGTGCTTCGGTGAAGCGATTAGGATTGTTCGAATCTTGCATCAACGAAGCGAACTTGGCTTGGTGAGCCTGTATTTCACCTTGCGGCATGCTCTTTCCGAATGTTGCATCAGATACTAATTTGTTGAATGTAGGATCAGCTTGAGCAAAACTAGGTGTGTCAGAACCGACGGAAAGTGCTATTGGAAGCGCATCGTCGTACTTGCCCTGTTTAACGAGGAAATTCGCATAGTGCATACGAGCTTCTTTGACATCAGCCATGATACCAATCAAGGCTTGTGCAACCTGTGGATTCGATTGATTGTCTTGCAACTTCAACTGAGCGGCGAGGAACTTCTGGTCAACGGTTTCGCCCAACTCCCAGGCTGATTTGTACTTAGCTTCAGCCTGAGCGGTGTCTCCCGACTGAGCCAGTTTATCGGCATCTTTCAACATAGTGAGGATGTTCTGACCTTTCTCGTTTTGAGTAACGGCATAGTCAGTCTTTACAGCATTGTTGACCGCAGCATACAAAGGTGAATTGAAGACTTCTGGATTGGTTCTGCCAGCTTGAGCGGTGAGCAAGAATGCGTCGGCAAGCTCTTTTTCAGATGGCTTTGGCACACCACTAGCAGTGTAAGCATCCATGCTCTTTCTTGGATCGTCAGTCAATCCTTCAGACTTGAGCATTGCGTAAGTCAACATCGCAGTCGCTGGTGCCATGCGAGCCGATTGCAACGTCGCCTGCTCTTGAGCCATCTGACTGAGCTGAGGATTGTTGGCTGCTTGTTGTGCGAAATTAGGGCTGTTGTAATCAAGACCGGCTTTCTGAGCAGCATCCTGAAGTCTGGCAGTGGAAGCTGCGAGATTCTGCTCCAAGTTTGGATTGTTCTTTAGTAATTCGTTGGAGGCAGTGATTGCATTTTGGCAATCCTGATTGACGCGAATGCGCAGTGCTTCAACACGCTCAGCAACTGTCGTTTCGTGCATCTGACCGTTTGAATCTCTGTATTGAATAACGTCGGTATCTTTATGAGTTTGCAACAGGGTGGAGATTTCTTTGCCTGATGCTTGTGCTTCAGCAATCAGTTTGTTTGGATAAACTGCTGTTTGATCTGGTTTAACAGCGCTGAGTGCTTGATCGTTGACTCTGGCTACGTCGCGTCTAGACTGTGCGTCTTGCACTGAAGCAATAAGAACGCTGCTGGCGTCAGTCATCGGATGCTGCTGATCACCCTGGTGAGCAGCATCAGTTGGATTGACGGTTGGTTGAACTTCGCGGTTTGGAGGAGCCATTTTTGTTAATCCTTAGAGAATCAGAGTCCTTGGTGTTTGAATCTATACAGGCAAGGTATTTTCTGGACACGACTTTCGAATTCTATATTTGTACTTTACAGATTGAATGTTTCAAACTCGTATCTAATCTTTTGTCCCATCTACAGCATACATCCAGGGCTCGTCTAAGCTCTGGATTCATGCAGTTAGGAGTGTATTCGAACTTTCAGTGGGTACTATCCTCCGAGCCCTGTTGTACCTTGAGTTAGGTCGCCTGTCTGTCCTTGCTGTTGCTGCTGGTTCGGAACGGGTTGGTCTTTGATTGGCTGCCCGTTGTCTTGCGGAGTTGTAGTCGCGGGCGCATCGGTCTGTCCAGCAGGCTTCTGATTCAGAATTTGTGTATCGGTTGGAGCTGCGGTTGGAGCGGCCTGGTCTTGAATTGGCTTGCCCATAGCATCGAGTTGCTTTCCGTAAGCGTTCGATTGCTGCCATCCACCGTACACCTTCATACCGGCACCGACATTGAAGAAGCTCGGGAAGGTCGTGACGATTGCCATTTGACCAGCTTGCATTCCGGTTCTCGCATACTTGGCACTAGAGAGAGCATCGGTTCCCATCGAACCAAACGTTGTTGCGCTCCATGGTGACTTGATTGCAGACCAGGCGTTGCTCTTCAGTCCAGCACCTTCTTGGAAGACGCTCTTAGCTAGGGCACCGTCTTTCATTGCAGGCATCATGCCGAGCACCAATGCATCAACAAAAGTATTCTCATTCATGCTGCGGTAGTTGTTCTTGATGAATTGGTCAGCGAAACTTCTTTCCTTTCCGGTTGCTGGATCGATTTCTCTATCCATGGCGGATACCGAGCTGTAGGTGCCCAGTCCAGCGAATGCAGTACTGTAGCCACTATAGAATGATCTCATGGCCAGTTTGCCACCGCTAGCAGTAGCCAAATCGAGGCTCGAGAATGGATTTGCTCCACCAACTTTGGATGCAAAACCACTTGGTGAATACCACTTGGTTGCAGCTTGGCCGGTTTCCTGCATGAATCCTTTAGTCAATGTGGATAGTTGAGCAGGCGAAAGGTTCTTCATTGCCGCTACTGCTTCCGCATTGATCGCTCCGCCTTCTCCGATGATCGGTGCGGTGCTGGTCATCAACGTTCTTTGAGCTTCGGTCAAGGCCGTATTGTTTTTGGCCATATTAGTGAAGAAGTCACCAACCGTGGCTGTGGACGAAAGTTCTGCTCCAGCAACTCTGCTTGTTGCGATGATGCTTCCATCAGCGGCAGTAGCCATCTTCGCATCGGCTGTAGCGAATCTAGTCAATGCGCCTTCAGCATTGGCTCCACCGAAGAGGAACTTGCTAGCCACCGATCGAGTTCCCATGATCGCGGCAACTGCACCGAGTCCAGCAACGCCGTGAATCGCGCTCTTATCCCAACCTTCGTTCTCACCGGTCAAGAGTTGATGAGTGTAGTGACGTCCAGCGACGTCGAGGGCGAGTCCACCAGCACCGATTGCTGCGTAACCGGTCATAGACAATTTAGCAGCAGCGCCTTCACCTTCGACCAACATGCCGAAGATTCTTGGATTCTTGGTGACAATGGATGCAGTTAGACCAGCGAGTGTGATCACGACAGCGGCAGTGCCTCCATCAACTAGAGCATTGCTCCAGAAGCTGTCAGCATTCTGCTTCTGCTTTCTGATGTTTTCAGGCAACAGCGGAATAATTCCCTGAGCCATATTCGCCAGAGTTGGGTCGAAGGCTTTCAGCTTGTCGTCGGTGACGTTGTACAACTGCTTTTCTTTGGCAGTCGCTTGATCGATCATCGCGGCAGCTTGCTCTGGTTTGACCAGACCGTTACCCGAACCATCAGCTCCAGCGACGTAGAACAAGGCAGCTTGCTTGCGGATGGTGATTGGCATGTAGAGCAGACCGTCATCTTTCGATGTGCCGGAGCCCTGAATGCTCTGCATCATAGTGAACAAGTCAGCTTGGCTGGCACGATCGATTTGTGGATTCTGTGAATCTTTGCCAAGCTGAGTCAATTCTGCTTGGAAAGAAGCCAGCGGTAACTTGTCTGCAATTGCGACATTGTCTTTGAATACTGCTTCAGCACTTGCGTATTGCTTGTTCTGATTGAGCACACTGCCGTAAGACATGCGGTATTGCATGCCGAGCGTGGCGCGGCTGAATTCTTGTTGAACAAGTTGGTGAGCTTGCACTCTCTCTTGCGGTGATAGAGCGCTTCCATCAGCTTTCTTACCGGATTGCAACACACTGATCAGCTGATCCGTCATCTGCTTGTCTTGAGGACCATACAATGCATCAGCGGACTTAATTGCGTCTTGAAACTGCTTCTTGGTGGCTTCTGTCATGCCGCCTTGTTGCAACGCTTGTTGTGCTTTAGCCATGATTTGGTCAGGGCGCAAGCCTTGATTTTCTGGATTCAAACCAGCGATATTTCCGGTTTGGTCTGTCGTCGCACCGGGTTGTTGAGTTTGGTCAGTTGGAGCTCCGGGCCGTCTTTGCGACTGGTCTGTTGTAGGAGCGCCGCCGGCTTGAGCCAATACAGCATCAGGAGGAGCAGGCAACTTCGTCAGGTCGATGCCGACCTTCTGCGCAAGAGCCTGTACATCAGGCTTCTGAGAGAATGCTTGTTGGAATTCAGGAGGAACTGTCTGGAATGCTGCACCTAATTGAGCCTGGGCGTTTTGAGTATCGCCGGCGGTGGCGGCTGCATCAGCCAGGTAGTAGCGCGTCAGAAATCTTCCCATCAATGCACCCTGCATCTTCGAGTGGTCAGCAGCGAGGGTCGTGATGTTCATTAATGTCTCTTTGCCGACAGCTTGTTCGAGCTGATCGCCAAGCTTGGTCAGATTTGGCGCTTTCTGTTCAAGTTGCGCATGAATGGTCTGACGGTCAGCATCTGTCGTGCTTGGATCTTGATACTTGTTGTAGAGCGCAATAGCATCAGGAGTCAGTTTCGCTTTCTCAGCATCAATCTGTGTGCCAATCTGTTGCAACTGAGCTTTTACTTGTGGAGTCAATTTGGCGTCGATGGCTGCTTGAAGCTGCTGATCGCGAGCTGTGGTCTGCTGAACAAGGGCTGTGAATTCTGCATCAGCTTTCTGTTGGGCAGCCTGGAACTCAGGAGTCAATTGTTGATAGGCAGCCTTAACATCACCTTTCTGAGCGACTACTTGCTGGAATTTCTGTTCTACAGCTTGCAGAGCGGCAGCGGCAGTACCGGCAGGCACTTGGTCGCCTTGCTGTTGCGGCGGACGCTGTGTGTTGTCTGTGGTGGTCTGTGGTGCAGTGTTGTCCAGAGGTACGCCCATGGAAGCGGCGGTGCGCTGCCAGAACGCTTTCAGTTCAGGGTCGGTGCTGTTGTTCAATTTGACAGCATCGCCGATGTATTTCTTCGCTTCTTCGGAGTCACCATTCTTGGCCAGCGCCATTCCATAAGTGAAGCGTGTGATTGCTTGTTGATTCTTTTCTGCCTGCACAGCGTTCTCTACAGTCATGTAATTCATCAACGCCTGGATGTTCTGAGCACCCATAATCTGGTCACGATTTTGAAGAATTTGCTGTAAACCAGGATTGAGAGCAACCAACTGTTGCTGAATTTGCTGGCGTTCTTGTGGAGTGGAAGCCTTGTCCATCGCGTTATACAGTTGGAAAGCAGCTTGCTGCTTCTCTGGCGTCATTTGCTTAATCAAAGTTTGAGCGGCCTGGTCTTGAGCAGTTACTTTCTGAACCAGGGCTTGATCAGCCAGAGGTCTGACGGCTTGTGCTGCTTGCGCTTCGGCTTGAAGCAATGATTGCATCTTTGGTGACTGACCGGCGTCAGCTGCTGCAATAGCTTGCTGGAAGCCTTGCTTAACTTCAGGAGTCATGGTACGAGGACCAGTGACGGTGCTGAACATCTGTTGTACTGACTCGACCGGTGTACGGCCTTGAGCGTCTAACGGCGAGACACGTTGCTGCTGCTGCTGTGACTGGTCACCCTGAGGGACCTGCTGCTGCTGCGTGTCACCAGGACGTGTCTGTTGTTGCTGCTGCCGTTGGTCGATAGGCTGCTGCTGTTGTTGCGTCTGGTCACCACCCTGCTGTTGTTGACCACGAGGAGCAGAATCAATTGCGTTCTTTAGATGGCGTTGGAAGTTTGGATCCTGATTCATTTCAGGGTCTTTTTGCTGAGCTTCCAATAAAAGTTGCGTTCCATAATACTGATCGCCGTTGCGAATCATCAGCAAAGCGAAGTTGGCGCGGGCAAAACCAGGCGCCCGTTGGAGAGTATGTAGATCGGCGTCTTCCTGAACTAGGGCTCGGCGAGTCTGAGCATCCAAGTTCTGACCCTGGAGCATCTGTCTAACATTGTCTCTTTCGCGAGCTACTGCTTGCTGGTCGATGCTATCTGCGGCGCGGATGGCGGCGGTGTACTCACCTGTTGCTGCTCTGACGCCTCTTTGCTCGAAAGTCATTTCGGCATTTTGCAAATGGCTTAAAACGCCATTCAGCTCTTGGGCGACCATTTGTTGGCTCTGAGAAATTCGGTCACGGCCTTGATTGCCATAGACTTCATTCTGCATCCGATCGGTACCTTGAACCTGCCGTCCATCCCGCGTTTGCTGGGATTGATCGGTTTGGTTTCTAGGGTCCTCGTATCTGTTGCTGCCCATTTTCTATCGTCCTCTAGTCCGTACACGGAGCGCCAAGTGTGCCTAGCTTACGTATCATTCCCCTCTTTGTATGTGGGAAAACCACGTAGTAGGGTTGCCAGTAGGTAAAAAATTTATCTTTACCGATGCTCACCCTTTCGGCGTTCTGGAGGTCTATCCCACTGCCAAAATTTCTAGACACAATCTTGGAATTTTTCTCAAATTGAAGTGGGAGAAATACGAATTGGCAGTGTTGCTGCCATACTGAAGGGCATGCCCCAGCTCTCTGTCGTCATCCCTGCCTACAATGAAGAACGGCGTCTACCCTCGACTCTCGATTCGGTTCACGCTTTTCTGCAAGAGCATTATCAAGAATTCGAGATCCTCGTCGTCGACGATGGTAGTGTCGATCAGACAATCGACGTCGTCGACAACTTTGCCAAGCACCACCCGGGGATCCGGCTGGTCTCCTACACACCGAATCAGGGCAAAGGTTACGCAATCCGCACTGGAGTTTTGCAGGCCAAAGGCGACTTGATTCTAATCAACGATGCAGACGGTGCCTCACCAATAGCTGAAGTACTCAGTCTCCAACAAGCAATCACCGATGGTGCCGATGTGGCTATAGGATCTCGAAATAAACCAGATCCTAGTCGAGTCGTAATAGCTGATCTCCACAGAAAATACATCGGAAACACTTTTAACTTAATTGTTCAAACCTTATTGCTTCCAGGCGTTTACGACACTCAATGCGGTTTCAAACTTTTCAAAAAAAGCGTCGCTCACGACATTTTCGCAGTCTCAGAGCTGAACGGATTTGCATTTGACGTCGAAATTTTATACATTGCTCGACTGCGCCATTACAAAATCGCGGAAGTCGCGATTAACTGGACAAACGTCGCTGGCTCGAAAGTAAATGTGGTAATTGATTCGACCAGAATGTTTTTCCAGGTCCTGGGCATAAGACTTAGAGCCTCGTCGGCAAGATACAAGAAAAAAACAGCGGCGGAAGTGCCGCCCCTTCCGCTCAAAACCAGACCAGCTCCACCAGAAGCTGCAGCGGAGACTTCGCAGTTAGAACCAGAAACGACGCTGGGTTCACCCGAATCTCAGGCGTAATGCTCAAACTTACCAAGATCTTCACTCCATGACGGCAACCGCAGAAAACCAGAAACAAACGCCGCTGCCTGATATTGGCGATCTCCTTTTCGCGCTCATCATCGCGATTCCCCTCATCGGTCGCCCGTCATTTTTGTTCGCTGATGGTTCAACAGGCTGGCATTTGGTCACCGGCGAGTATATTTTGAAGAACCATGCGGTGCCGCATGAAGACATTTTTTGCTATCTCGACAAGATCCCCGGCAAAACAGACAAAGCCTGGGTCGCTTACGAATGGCTTTCTGACACGATCATGGCTGTTCTTGTTCAATTTGGTGGAATGAACTTATTGGCAGTCGTTTGCAGTTGTGCAATCGGATTCTTGTTTTTGATAATTTACGATCGCTGTCGAAGAGAAGGGTGCCACTTTCTTATCGTAGTGTTGGCATGCATCTTAGGCATCATCGCTTCCGCTGTTCACTGGCTTGCAAGACCTCATTTATTCACATTCTTCGGTGTTTTGATTTTTTCTGGCGCGCTCGAAGATTACTATCGGCGCACTATATCCAGTACCAAACTTTTGCTAATGCTCAGTTTGTACATGTTGATTTGGGTCAACTGCCATCCGGGTTTCGTCATTGGTTTTGTCTTGATCGGCATTTATTTGGCGGCTTCATTGTGTTCAGCATTCTTCTACGATACGGGCGCCAAACGCAAAAGCTATCTTGAGACGGCAAAAACATTGGCAATCGCGCTTGGCTGCGTGTTCACCGCCAGCCTGGTCAATCCGAATGGACTTATGCTTTACGAATACATCGGAAAGTATTTGAAGGGAACCAGCATACTCGCCAATACAGAAGAATTTATGTCTCCGGTATTCCATTTCACACTAAGTCCCATGTGCCTTGAAGGCTTGTTTGCCATCTTCATTGTCGGTCTGGCAATTACTCAAAAACGTTTGTCTTTTCCTCGACTTTTACTATGTTTGGCGTTTTCTCATTTAGCCCTATCGGCTGTCAGAAACATGCCGCTTTTCGCAATCATAATTCTGCCAGCAATAGCCCAGCTCTACTCAAAAGTTCGCCTGCCTGGAAGTTATCGTGCCCAAACAATTGTCACCGCAGATGATGCCTCTGAAATCGAAGCAACACCGGCAAACTTAGCAGCTCTGTCTAGAGCAGAAGCGGTTGATTTCAGACCAGAATCATTGGAATTTGAATCGCAGCCATCCAAAACCTGGCAAAAATTAGTGAGCAAGTTCAACCACATCGGGGAAGGATTTGACGAGAATGAAAGGCTATGCAAGATGCACCTGCTACCGCTCTTTCTGTTCATCGCTCTCAGTATCACCGCCATAATGGGCGGAAAAATTGCAGGCACTCCAATTCTCGAATCAAATTTCGACCGGCTCGATAAACCAACAAAGACGCTGGACTATCTGAAGAAAGCGGAAGCTGACGGACAACTAAAATACAATCAAGGCTTCAATCTCGACAACTGGGGCGGATACATCAGATACAAACTTGGCACGCCAGTCTTCATTGACGACCGAGCAGACTTTTATGGCGAAGCTTACTATTCGCAGTATGCGATTATCAATCAGGTTTTGCCTTCCACCGATGGCAAACCTGGTTGGTTAGATTGGCTTGCAAAGGATAACATTCAGTGGGTTCTCGTGCAAAAGGACAGCCGACTAGCTCAAGCACTAAAAGCTGAAGACGGGTGGAGATTGGCTGCTGAAGACCAAGCGTCAGCGCTTTTGATACACGAGAAGCCCTATCCTCTCCCGAAAGAGCCGGCCGGCAAGTAAATTGCTCCAAGTTTCAGAGGTTACCTGTTCAACATCTCTCAGCATCTCTCGGAAGGACTTATCACGGAAACGCAATCACAGTCACATGATTCTGAGCTGAGCAAACTCGGCTATGCGCAAGAATTGTTTCGCACCATGGGTGGTTTCTCAAACTTCGCCATAGGTTTCTCTGTCGTATCTGTGCTGACGGGCGCAGTCACATTATTTGATTACGGACTGAGGATGGGTGGTCCGGCAGAAATGACATTCGGCTGGCCGATCGTTACCTTTTTCACGATGTTCGTCGTTGTGAGCATGGGTGAACTTGCATCGTCCTTGCCTACCTCTGGCGCGATGTATCACTGGTCATGCCAACTTGGTGGCAAAAACTGGGGCTGGTTCACAGCCTGGTTCGTAATCGTCGGATATATAACAGCACTGGCCGGTATCGATTATGGTTGCGCCCAGTTTCTCATGCCAATGCTCGGGTTACATTCCAGTCAGGTCAACCTGCTCGTCGTCTACGCGATACTCCTGATCAGTCATGGAGTGATCAATCAATTTGGTATTAAACTGGTTTCTTGGTTGAACGACTTTAGCGTCACAGTTCACATCGTTGGTCTGGCAATTATGGTCGGTGCCTTATTCTTCTTTGCCCCGAAACAACCAATATCATTTCTCCTCAGCACGACCACACCAAACACCACGCCGTTTCCGTATTGGTGCGCATTTATCCTCGGTCTGTTGCAAGCACAATGGACCCTATCCGGATACGATTCATCGGCAAGTGTCTCGGAAGAAACAGTTGATGCTCGCTTGATGGTGCCCTGGGGAATGGTGATCGCCGTAGTGGTATCAAGCATCGTCGGCTACATCATGTTGATTGCATTGACTTTAGCAATCAAGGATGTGAATTCGGTGCTAACGGCAACAGATTCAGGCGGCAACGCGATTCCGACAGTGGTAGCCATCCTCGTACAAGCTTTGGGTTCAACGGCAGGAAAGGCAGTTTCAGTGCTCGCGGCCATGGCAATGTGGTTTTGTGGTTTGGGCGCTGTAACTGGATGCTCAAGAGTGATTTATGCATTCTCGCGCGATGGTGGCAGGCCATTTTCAGATGTACTGAAAAAAGTGCAATCACAACATCAAACTCCAGTCGCTGCTATTTGGTTCACAGTCTGCGCAGCTTTTATCGCAGCAATTTACAGCGGTGCATACGCAGTGGTCACATCAATCAGCGTGATCTGTTTGTATTTCGCCTACATCACGCCGGTCTTTCTCTCGTTCAGAAATAGAAAAACAAAGCCTCTAGTTAAAGGTCCATGGAATTTAGGCAAGTACTCTTCTATGATCAATTTCGTAGCGATTTGTTGGACATTGTTCATCACTTCAGTTGTCAGTCTCGCCAGTGATTTCAAGGCTGGCAAGACAATGATTGCTTTACTCGTGATCCTTTTTGCGTGGTATCACTTTCGGGAACACAAACGCTTCGCGGGTCCAAACTGGCTAGCAAAGAACGAATAACCATAAGCAGCGAAAATAATTCAAAATTTATCAGAGACATGGAGAGCAAATAAATGGCATTCAAAGAAAAGCTAAAAGCGGGCACGCCACTAATCGGAACACTGATTTCATTAGGCTCTTCTGCCGTGACTGAAGCGGTTTCTCGTTGTGGATTTGACTGGCTGTGGATCGACATGGAACATGGTCCACTCAGCATTGAACAAGTACAACACATTTTGCAAGCGAATCGCGGCGAATGTGCATCGCTAGTTCGCATCCCCGTCAACGATGAAACATGGATCAAGCGCGTACTGGATTTAGGCGCAGATGGAATCATCGTGCCGCAAGTAAAAACCGCTGAAGAAGCTCAACGCGCGGTATCTTCATCTAAGTACCCACCGATGGGGACCAGAAGCGTGGGTATGTCCAGGGCATCGGGATATGGCATGGATTTTGTAGAATATACACGCGACGCAAATGACAAATTATCTGTGTTTTTGCAAATCGAACACACTGAAGGCGTAAAAAACATCGATGCAATTCTGCAAGTAAAAGGCATCGACGCAATCATAATTGGTCCCTACGATATGTCAGGCAGCTTCGGCAAACTGGGTCAAATACAAGATCCAGAAGTGCACGAAGCAATCGAAACCGTTCGCAAAACCTGCAAAGCAAAAGGCGTGCCAATAGGCATATTTTGCTTGCAGCCTGACCTGGCGCGCGAATACTTAAAGCAAGGTTACGACCTGGTCAATTTAGGGTGCGACATCCATTTCCTCTGGTCATCAGCCAAAGCCTCCCTCGAATCGATTAAAAACTAGAGCGCCGTGGCTTTGAGAATTTTCTCTTCTCGCTCTTTGCTCATACCTGCTTTTAAGTCGCAACCATTTTTTTCACGATGCCACCAGGCGAGTGTATCCGCGACAGTTTCGAGGAGAGGACGAAACTTCAGTCCAGCTTTTACGCCCTTACTGTTATTGCGTTCTGCCATTCCGCTTGCTTCGGAATTTGCCGGTATCCAGCATGGCATTTCTGCCCATGGGGTGACATTGTGTTGTAAGAGGTTTTCATCCGAAACCCAGACAAAATGGGCGTCAGATCCAGCCGCAGTTTTACAGTCGTTCAATAGTTTTGACATCGTCAGTCGATAATCTGGTCCAATTGCGTTGTAGATTCCAGTAGCCTTCGACTGACATAGTAAAATTGTCCAATCTGCGAGATCTCGAGCATCTATGAATTGAACTGGGCTCTCAGGATGGCCGGGAGCTAACACCGCACCGCCGGAAAATACTCGGACTGGCCAGTAGGTGAAGCGGTCAGTTGGGTCGTACGGTCCGACGACCACTCCGGGACGAATGATCAGGGCGCGATCGGCGAAAGTATTCTGTACGACCACTTCGCAGCCGCTCTTCAATTCACCATAAGTTTCATCGGCCCATTCGAGGGCATCGGGATCTTTCGGAATTAGTGTTTCAAAGTCTTCGCTGATGCCTGGTTTACTCTTGTCTTTATAGACAGAACCCGTAGAAATAAAAACATATAGTTCACAACTGGACTTCAGTGCCTCGCAGGACTTGCGCACGACGCTAGGCAAGTAGCCGCTGGTGTCGATAATGACATCCCAACTGCGTCCCTTCAGATTGTCTAGAGATACAGACCGATCGCCAATAATTCTTTCTACATTGCTGAATAAAGTGGTATCAGTGCGACCGCGGTTGAACAACGTTACTTCATGTCCACGTTGCAGAGCAGCTTCTACAATATGGCGTCCAACAAAAATGGTGCCACCAAGCACTAAAATTTTCATTTAGTTCCCTGCGCTTCGTTTTCGTCGTAAACGAGGGCTCGAAGATTTTCTGGATATACCGTTTCCGAGGTCGCAGCTAGTTCTTCGTTTGTCCACCAGCGATGTTCAGCCATCACTTCTTTTTCCATGGCAGTCCAGTTCTCTTTTGACAGAGATTGTTCAGTGACTCGCACGAGGTACAGTCGTTCGTCGGCGATCACAAATTCTCCGTCTGGCAACTGCATCTCGAATTCTCGTCTCGCTACGTCTGGACCAATTTCTGCGACAAAGATGCCGGTCTCCTCGAACAGTTCACGTTTGGCAGCTTCTTCGAATGACTCACCAGGTTCGACAGCACCACCAGGTGTGGCCCAATACTTTTGACCAGCAAGACAACCAGTGTTGTAGTTGAAGAGAAAGAGCAATAATCGATTTTCCGAATCGAGCACCAGAAGTCGCGCAGACGGTCGTCTCTTCATGGAAGGGTCGTGAGCCAGCTCTGTCATCGACTACTGCTCTTCAAATCCGAGTGACATAAGAATTGCGCCAGTCCGTTCGATCAAGTCAGCACGCACCATGATGTAATCTTTGGAAAAAGTTGAGACCACTAGAACATTCATGCCTGAGCTTGCGATGGCATCGCATACGGTGGCAATAAAACCGACTGAGTAAAATGGCACAGCAACATTTAACGAGATCAAACGATAGATGTCTTTATTGCGCTCGATTAGCTGCAAAGAATCAAGCTGATCTTCAGTGGTGACAACCGTGATTTCATCAGCGTCTCGCGAGATCAAGAAATGGGATGCATTTGCATCGACAGACGACACTTTTGCGTAAATGTAATTTCCTGGTTGAATTTCGAAACTGCTCTGAGCAATCTCATCCAACGCGTCCTTCGTATAAGTGCGAGTCATATTATTGCAAATCCAATTTCTTCATTTCCCCAACCATTTCATCATGGATCAATTTGTTCGTTGCAAGAATGTGTCCTGTAGGCATGTTTAGAGGTCCGTCGGCGAGATCTGAGACTCTACCACCAGCCTCTTCGACAATTAAACTTCCTGCCGCTATATCCCATGGTGCCAACTTCAATTCCCAAAATCCTTCCAATCGGCCGCAGGCAACGAAACATAAATCGAGCGCAGCCGACCCGTCCCTTCTGACTCCGTGCGATAAATTTGTCAGGCTAGTAAACGGCACCATATTGTTGTGCGGTTTATCTACGCCAGTATCAGGCGGAAACCCAGTCGCTAAGAGACTGTGACACAGCTCACCGATGTTCGAAACATGAATGGGTTCGTCATTCAAAAACGCACCTTTACCGCGTTCCGCATAGAACAATTCGTCAGCAATCGGATTGTATACAACACCGACTATCATCTTGCCGGCTTCTTCTAAACCGATAGAAACACAAAAGAACGGATAGCTATGAGTAAAATTTGTCGTTCCATCAAGCGGATCTACGTACCATCTGCGCTCGGTCTTTTTGGCCTCATGACCGCCCCCCTCTTCCGCCAGGTAACTATCATCAGGAAAATCAGATTTAAGGATCTCAAGAATCATTTTTTCAGAGGCTTTATCGACATCAGTGACGATGTTGAAAGCGCTCTTGTAATCGATTTGCTTGATATTTCCCAGGCGTTCCTTAATGTACTTACCGGCTTCGAGTGCCGCACTGAAAGCCGCTGACTTCGCCCTGTTTACTGTCACCCGAAGCACTCCTTTGTTGATTCCGCTTACTATACTAAAATCGCTGCCAAACGCGGCTAAAAACGTCTGTAGACGCCAAATAAGAATCATTAACCAGGCGCCAATAAGCCTTGACGAGAATCTTTGGATACAATTACCCTTGTAGTAGATGCTCTCGCGGGATCACCAGCTCCCGAAGTTTGAGCGCCGGTGCGATGCAAAACTGCTCGACTCCCAACGCTGGTCTGAGATAGAACGATGTCCACACTGCTTGTATCTAGCGACAACAATACCTTCCGCTCTGTCCAACGAGCGGCAATTATTATTATCGGGAAATAAGGAGCTGGCAAAGTCGAACGAGAACTGCCAGCGCCGAAGCGTTGGCTTTTTAGTTTTAGAGACAAATCACATCGCGGTTTCGCCGGGCACACCCAGAGGACGATCATGACTGAAAAATATCCACTTAATTTGCCACAAACGGATTTTCCGATGAAGGCAAACAGTGCCACTAGAGAAGTTGAAACGCAGAAGTTTTGGGACGACAACAAGGTTTACGAGAAGAACCTTGAAAAGAGAAAAGCGTCTGACAAATTCGTTCTGCATGACGGACCTCCCTATTTGAGTTCAGCGAAGATCCACATCGGCACAGCCTTGAACAAGATTTTGAAAGACATAGTCACCAAATACAAAGCGCAGAAAGGATTTTATGCGCCCTACGTACCTGGTTATGACAGTCATGGATTGCCGATCGAAACCGCCGTGTTGAAGGAAGTCAAAGGCGGTCGGGCCGCCCTAACGCCGGTCGAACTGCGCCGTCGTTGCAGAGATTTTGCGCTTGGCAATTTAAAAGGTCAGGAAGCAAACTTCAGACGACTCGGAGTCTGGGGCAACTGGGCAGAGCCATACATAACTCTGGACAAGAAATTTGAAGCGGCCCAAATCCGCGTTTTCGGCAAGATGGCGACTGCAGGTTATTTGTATAAAGGATTGAAGTCAATTTCGTGGTGTCCAAACTGCGAAACCGCTCTGGCTGAAGCAGAAATCGAATATGCAGATCATGTTTCAAACTCAATCTACGTCAAGTTCAACGTCGAAGATGGATCGCGCGACAAACTGCCATCGTTTGTTCCAGCCGGTGCGGAAGTAAATTTCGTCATCTGGACGACGACACCATGGACACTACCAGCCAATCTCGGAGTGGCGCTGCATCCTGAGTTCGAGTATCAATTCCTGCAGAGTCCCAATGATGGTGTTCTGGTGGTGGCAACTCAACTGAAAGACGATTTCGTCAATAAGGTCGGATTGGATCCATCAAGTCTGAAATTGCTCGGTACTGCGCAAGGCAAAACACTCGAGTTCATACTGACGCGCCATCCGTTCATGGACAGACCAAGTATGGTCATACTCGGTGAACACGTTACCGCAGAAGCTGGTACCGGAGTTGTTCATACAGCTCCGGGACACGGTCCTGAAGACTTTGAGATCGGTCACAAGTACAAACTGGGTGTTCTGTCACCAGTTGATGGACGAGGCATATTCACGAAGGAAGCTGGTAAATTTGCCGGCGAACGTTTCGACAAATCAAACCTGCCGATCGTCGAGTATCTGAAAGAACTCGGCAAACTTATGCAACACTCAACCTACTCGCACAGCTATCCGCACTGCTGGCGGTGCAAGAAGCCTCTGATATTCAGAGCGACAGAACAGTGGTTCGCATCCGTCGATGGATTTAGAAAGGAAGCGCTAGCGGCAATCGACACAGTTCAATGGATACCTGCTTCTGGACGTAACCGCATCTTCACTATGGTCGAGAAGCGCAACGACTGGTGCATAAGCCGTCAGCGCGCCTGGGGTGTTCCAATACCCGTGTTCTACTGCAAGGGTTGCGGAAAATATCTAATGAGTGCTCAGAGCATCGAGCGAGTCGCCGCAGTGTTTGCCGTCGAAGGCAGCGATGCCTGGTGGGAGCAAGAAGCTTCGCACTTCCTTGGCGGTAACTTCCCATGCCCTACATGTGGTGGCACTGAGTACACCAAAGAAACAGACATCATGGACGTGTGGTTTGACTCCGGGTCAACTCACTCGGCTGTTTTGGATGCGCGCGAAGACGAATTACGCGGCTCGCCATGCGAAATGTATTTGGAAGGAAGCGACCAGCATCGTGGCTGGTTCCAATCCTCTCTGCTTACTTCCGTGGCTACTCAAGGTCGAGCTCCTTACAAAACTGTGTTGACTCACGGATTTGTTGTGGACGAAACCGGCAAGAAAATGTCGAAGTCTGTCGGAAACGTTGTCGATCCCGATGACGTAATCAAACAGTATGGTGCAGACGTTCTCCGCTTATGGGTTGCATCGGTCAATTACACCGACGACATCCCAATCGGAAAAAACATGTTGGTTCAGTTGGCTGAGGTTTATCGCAAATTGCGGAACACAGCTCGCTACCTCTTGGGCAACCTGAATGACTTCGATCCAGAAAAAGACCGCGTGCCGCTGAGCGAACTATCTAAGTTGGACGGATTCATCGTGCATCGACTGCATGAGTTGGTTACCGGAGTGACGCAGGATTTCGATCGCTACGAGTTCTTCAAGTATTATCAATTGCTGCAGAACTTCTGTGTAGTCGATCTATCCAGCTTCTATTTCGACATCGTCAAGGATCGACTTTACGTCAGTGCTCCAAAATCGAAAGAGCGAAGAAGCGTACAAACAGTGCTCGAACAAGTGCTGCAAGTAATAGTCCGCCTACTCGTTCCGGTAACCCCTCACCTCGCTGAAGACATCTGGCAATTCACGCCAGAAAGAATACGCAAAGCGAGCACGAATGATTTGAGTGTTCTGCTCAGCGATTTTCCAGTGCCTGCGGTGAAGGATCACAACCAGTTCTTAGATGATTTCTGGACTGAAGTGATCCCAGTGCGAAACACAGTCAACAAAGCGTTGGAGCAAGCGAGAGCCGACAAGAAAATCGGCAAATCGGTCGAAGCCAAAGTTCTACTGCACTTCGATAAACCAGAGCTCGCAGAGAAGGTCGCATCACTAGGGCACACGCTGCCATCAATATTCATCGTTTCGCAAGCCGAAGTGACGAATGCTGCTGGGGGCAACGGTTCCAACGGCGGCAACGGCAAGGATCATAGCGAAGCACCTATCGCTGAACTAAGCGAAAACGGACTGAAGGTCACGGTACTGAAAGCAGACGGCGAAAAATGCGCTCGCTGCTGGAAGTATTCAACAAAAGTCGGATTAGACAAAACCTACGCCGACGTCTGCGACGAATGCGCCGAAGCGTTGCCTCAATTCGATCGGAAATAATCGCGAGAATGACAAAACAAAAAGTTAGCGGCAATCGAAACTATCTACTAAAGATTCTGATTGCCGGTGCTTTGTTAGTCGTAAATACGCTGCCGGCATGCGCCGATGCAGGAGTTCCAATGCTAGCGGTGATGGCAGTTCCCATGTGGGGACTGCTTTTGTTGATAATTCCTCTTGAGGCGTATTTAGCAAAAAGAATTCTTTCACTTAATACTGCAAGAAGCTTCAAGCTCTCTGTCATCGCCAACGCGGGCTCGACGCTTCTGGGAGTTCCTCTAACATGGGTCGTATTGGCCGGCGTGGAGATTGGATTGACTCTGGTGCCGAATATCAATCGAACTCTGTTTCAAGGCGGATTTCTCACAATGTTGATCACTTCACCATGGCTGTATCCAATTGAAGGTGCTCTCTACTGGATGATACCGGCAGCAGCTATTGTGCTGCTCATTCCGTTTTTTTTCGCTTCTGTATGGTCGGAATATCTTACTGGAAAAATGTTTTTCCGGGACCTGGATAAGCTTCAACTGAAGAGATGGGCCTGGCGCGCCAACTATACGTCTTACGCTTTAATGCTGGTAATTTCGTGCGGCTGTCTCTTCGCAAGCCTTTATGCTCACAACAGGGAAATGATCAGCGATGAGCACCGTAACGTAGACACGGTTTCTGAAGAGCGATTGTGGCAAATCGCTGATACCAAGCTGCTAAATTATGCGCGCCAAATGGCAGAATCTAAAGGACGCCTACAATTCTCGATTGGTCCTACTGAGGAACAACAAAACGGGAAAGATCAGGTTTACTGGAAAGCTCGCGAACAAGAAGAAGCCGGACACCTCAAAGAAGCAGAGAAACTGCTGCGAGAAGGTTTGGCTAAAATCGATTCAGAAGAGTATCAAAAGTCGACGAGTCAATCACAAAAACATACTGACGGGACCAACGTCATAGAACACCTTGCGGACCTTCTTTACAGAGAGAAGCGATATGCAGAGTCAATTCCATTGTACGAAAGAGTCATGAAACTAGAAGATGCCGAAGCGCAGAATCCACAACGCTCTAAGTATTTTTCCGTTGACTATCCATCTAAATTGCCGATCTCCTATGAAAACACTAATCAACTAGAGAAAGCAGAAAACTTCTTTCAAGTGTCTCTCCAACAAGCAAAGTCAGACACCGATTCTGGGGACGTTGAACTGACCAAAAGAACTTTAGCTTACGCAGACTACTGCAATAGGCATGAAAAATATAAGCTGGCTGATGAACTGTATACGGAGGCTGCGATTCGCAAGAATGAGTACGACTCTTACAATAAGCAAAAGGCATTACTGTCGTTAGCCGAGTTTTTGATCTCCAGACACGAATACAAGCGAGCAGAAAAAATTCTCAACGATGGTATCGCATTAGCACAGAAACACAACTTCCACAGTGAGTTTGGCAACGATGCTGACATTGCCCCGATGTCTCTGCAGCTAGCGAAATGCTATAACGAAACAAATCAGCTTGATCTTGCCGAGCACCATATTAAAGTCGCGTTACGCGGCTACAAAAATATATCTGAAGCTGCGGAAACCTACGCAAAACTATTCAAAGCTCGAGGCAACATCTCGCAGTCAAAACTGTGGGAATCTAGAGCCAACGCTGCTGCCAATCTTGAGGCGACCGGCAAATCTACGCAAAACGAAGAATGAGTGCAGTTATTTTCTTCGAAAGCATGCCAAAGAGTGATCGTTGACAATTCCTACGGCTTGCATCCACGCGTATACTATTACTGGCCCTACAAATTTGAAACCGCGACGTTTTAGTTCTTTTGAGATAGTGACGGAGAGATCGGTTTCGATTGGGAAACTCATGCCGTCGCCTTTGACTGCTTTTCCATTTGTGAATGACCAGCAGAAGTCGTCAAAACTTTCACCTTGCTTTTCCATTTCGCAGTAAATTTTGGCACCGGCTATAGTGGCTTCAATTTTTGAACGGGCACGGATAATTCCTTCGTCTTGCAGAAGTCGCAGGATGTCTTTTTCTGCAAACGTTGCCACCTTATTCGGATTGAAGTTTGCAAAGGCTTTTCTGAATGCTTCTCGTTTTTTGAGGACCACTGACCAAGACAGTCCAGCCTGGAAGCCTTCTAACATCAGCATTTCCCAGAGCATTCGCGAATCGTGCTGAGGTACGCCCCACTCTTGATCATGGTACGCCTCCATTAACTCACTGCCTTCAGACCAATCGCAGCGTTGTTTTTCTGGCATTAGTTTTTCTTTCTTTGGCAGCTCATACAGTGCGTGGATATTGCTTATGTTGCTGAAGACGACACATGAGCAGCGGTTGTTGGAACTAAAATTTCTGTACGCAACTGATCTTCTAGAGTGGTGTGTGGATCGTTGCAGTAGTTTTCGAGATAAAAGTTGCCGGCGGTGATCTCCAGTGCTTCCTTTTTTACGATCTCAAAAACGCGTCCACATGCTTTTGGCAACTGCATGTAAGAGCCCATTAGAACAAATCGAATGTAAGGTCCACCCTCGAAGTGCGTGTAACCTATCGCGCCGGGAAGTTTACCTGCGGGCGGCGCACTAATTGAGAATCCAGCGCGATAGATCTGCTCTTCCACTTTATACATTGCAAACGCGCCAGTGATTTGATTCTCGATGGCAATCATTTCCTTCAACGGAAGCAGCTCTTGCCAAGCCTTGGGCGCTGTATCCTGGAAGGGACCAACCTTCTCTATATACACGTAGTGTGTCGCAGGAAAGTTGAGAGAATCATGTTTCTCGTTTAAGCCCATTGGTGCACCTTTAGCGTCTAACTCAGATTTCCCACCTCAAATCATAGCACCGCAGTATCCGACAGTGGCTCAGCCATGCCCCGCGCCTGCTCAGCATTCGTGAGAATCACTTGAGAGAGTCGAATTCACCAATAGGATATTATTGCCTTCAATATCCGTAACGGTTCCTTAAGAACCTAATCCGGCATTGGTTGAGGTTTCGGGTGCCGACGGGCACAGTTGAAGCCAATAGGAGAGACCGTGCTTAAGAAGCTGCTAGCTACACTTTTTGTCTTGACTGCCACGACGACAATGACCGCCGACGCCGCCAATAAGGTTGTCCCCAAGAAGCCGCCACCGCCGGACTACTTTCCGCTGCGTGTCAACGACTGGTGGAAATATCAATCAACAACTGGTGAAGGAAAGTCACCAAGTTCGATATAAAAGTGATCACCAAAGTCAAACAAGGCGGTGGCGAAGTAACGAGAACCTACTGGTTCGCTAATTGGATCGGCATGGTCAAGTCAGCCACTCAATCAGGACCGGTTGGATCGGTAACCGAATTGCTTGATTACAGCTTTAAGCATCCACCACTGCCGAAGAAGAAACCTTAAGGCAGGGTGAAGGCAATTTCCTTTGCATCGGCCTTGGTTGGCTGATTGAACTTTTCTTTCAGTCGTAAGAATGGGCTCTCCAGGTACTTCCAGGAGAGCCTTGCCATTATGTATGTGACGCTGAGCCCCATCAACCAGCAAGCACCAACGAATGAAATGCGCGATTCGATATGGAACACTAATCGACAGAACATGATCGACAGTAAAATCGACGCGACGTGAAAAATGTACATGCCATAAGTAAGTTTACCGACGTGCACTAGTAATGGTGCGCGAAAGAAGTTGCGCACCGGCTCAAAGGATAATGTGGTCAGCAACAACGAAGTCCAAGCAACGGCGATAGTCGTAAACACCCAAATCAGCGAGATATCGCAATTCTCCATTCTCGGTGCGAATGCGAGTACAGAGAAGAAGGCAACCGCGGAAATAAGGAATAGGGCAATTTGTACGGGGCGATTTTTCTGTAACCAATTTCCGTGAGATTGCCAGAAGAACGCAGCAAGGCATCCACCCAAAATGGAATCCATCCGAGCCGGGCCGTTCATGTAAATGGCGAAGTAGTTCTTTGGAAAGAATGCAAACATCGAAGCTCTAATCAGGATTCCAGCGACCAGTGCGATACATAAAAGAAGGACGAGATGACGCGCTTCCTTGAAGAACGACATAAGCGTTCCCCAAACTAAATAGAATTGTTCCTCGATACACAAACTCCACATAGGATTGATGACACCAACTAATTCGCCGTGGAACATGATCGCGTAATTGCCTAGAAAAACAAAAAACGCTAACCAGAAATCATTGTTGGTCAGCATCTGCTCTGGACTTAGTGGAATGCCGACCTGCACCTGCAAGGAGAGCGCTAGTGGATAGATGACGAAATACGCCAACGTCAGGTACGTAAAATACAGTGGCCAAATTCGCAGCACTCGGCGAGTTAGAAAATTTTTCAAGCTGACGCTTTCGCATCGTTGTCTTTCACGCAGAAGCAGCGATGTAATCAAAAATGCGCTCATCACAAAGAACAGATCTACGCCGGTCCATCCCCACTGCAGCATCTTTTGATCGAGCCTTGAGAGAAAATTGAGAACAGCATTATGACCAGGACTCTGTCTAAGAAAAAGTCCCGTAGTGTGGCTATAAAACACGAGGAAAAATGCAATTGCCCGCAGACCGTCTAACTCAGTCCACCAGATCTTCGTCGCAGTTTTTTCGATCGATTGATCATCGGCGATTGGCAATTGCATCAAAACACTCTCGCACAATCATCCGGCACAGGTCATTGAACCGGCTGATGATGATGGGCTCGAAATCCCGCTTCAGACCGGCCTTGAGCATTGACTTGTGCTGGAGCCTTTGTTTGACCAACTTCGGCAGCAGGGTTGAGATTCTGCATTGTATGTGGAAGCCACGGACTCGACGGAGGAGGCTGAGGCGCTTGCACCGGTCTTGGTGGCGGTGCTTTCTGCGCTATATTTATGCGCTTAGGTGCAGGCACATATCGACTGACGAACAATTGGAAGGCTGGAGCCCAGAGTTGTGCCGGCATGTTGTGAGCTGCAGTCGGCAACATGACGAGATCGTTTTTGACTCCCATAACATCCAGTCGTCTATGGAACTCATTCGCTTGTTCATAAGGAATAATTTCATCCATGCCACCATGCACAATCAAAACAGGTTTAGAATTCGCATTGGCATATGTGACTGGACTGGCCTTCAAAGCAGCGGCTTGGTTTTTCAGCGGTGGACCACCAATCAAAGCCGCGATCTGTCCTTTTGGACTGGCAAAAACAACATGTCCAGGTACTGTCGGATGTACGTGCGCGACAATCGACAAGAAGTTGACTGGACCACTTACGTCAATTACACACTTGACGCATTCCTTGCCTGGATACTCCATCGTTGACATCAAAGCCGCAAGGTGAGCACCCGATGAAATTCCGCAAACAATTACATTGTCGGTCGAATAACCATACTTCGTTGCGTTCTCTCGCAGAAAAGTCAGAGCGCTAATGCAGTCATCAAATTGAGCTGGGAAGCGAGCAATTGAGGTCGGACGCATATTTATCGTAGCGACCGCGTAGCCCGTTTGTAAGAAAAAGGGCGGTACATCGGCCTTATCACCCGTCAGCCAACCTCCTCCGTGAATGTAGAGGATTAACGGCGGCGACACTACATTAGGTGGCACAAACAGATCGAGCTTTTGATGAACCGATGCGTTAGCAACGTAAGGTATATCCTTCAGCGATTCACCTGCTGCCTGAGCAGACAAGTTCCCGAACCAGAGAGTGCAAACAATTAACAGCGGTAAAAATTTCTTCAGTTTTCTATACCAACAACCGGATCAAGTCGCATTTTAGCATAGTTGTTGAGAAGTGAATTCTAGACTAAGCAGCTTGTGACACGACTTTATCTAATCGTTGCAAATCAGTTGCAGGTTTACTGTGATTCGTTTTAGGCACTATTAATTGCACCGCATTCGGTACTATTTCAACGTGCATCGGCGTGCAACCGCAGCGGTCACCGTCGACCATGGCGACAGCGTGATCGGTGACAGCTGGTGAGAAGTCAGGCTTTCGCATAAGGAAATTATTGATTCTGCGGGCTAATTTGTGAATTGGCGACCTGATGTGAGAAGCGGCTAATACGTCGATGTCGACCGATTTGATCTGGCGCACGAGATACGGTGGGTCACCCTCCTGCATGGTTCCAAATATATTCCAAGCAGCAAATCGCCAGGCAGTGCGCCAATAGTCTCGCAGTGACTTAGGATTCATGACGATCAGGTCCAGGGTGCCATTGTTCAGTTGACTATAGTCATAGGCGTTTCCGATGCCCATTTCACCGATGGTGGTGATAAAGACACCCGAAGCGGCCATGACAGTAGGCGGCTCTCCGTCAATTGAAACTTTGAAAGCGCGAGAGCCTCTGGCCATGCTCTTCAGTAGCGGCAGGACATAGACGAAGAGACGCCAGAACCTTTTGTGCTTCTGCTTGGGCACGGTCAAGGCATTAGAGATCGGTCCAGTTCCAGCATCAACAGTGAACCACCGATCATTTAATTTGCCGAGATCCATCGACACGACTTGCCCATCCAAAATCGTGTCCAAAGCTGCGTACAATACGTCTCCTTTAAGTTTTTCCGGATAGATTCCAAGGTTATGGGCAAGCAAATTTCCTGTTCCAAAAGGAACAATGCCGACCCGCGCCTTGCTCTTCAGCTGGGCTACGGCTCCAAGAACCACGCCAACGGTGCCGTCACCGCCACACGCGATGATCAGATCGAAGTCGCCCATGCTAGACGCCAGTAACTCTTCGGGGGCGCTTCCAGGCGTTGTCGCCCGCACCGTGACTATATAGTTCTGTTCTTCGTGCAACCTTCTGACAATAGCGCCGAGGCGCTTGTCCAGGTCACCGACTGTGCCCGAGGCGGGGTTGTAAATTACCAGAGCTTGCTTAAATTCTGTCATTGACGGATCTCACAGTTGCTGCAGAGACAACATTGACATTCCCATGGAGAAGAATGTTCCAGACGAGCCATTCATAAGGTAATCTAGAATTCTTGGTCTCCTTTCTCTGGGTTTAATGTGAAAGACACATCTGAAGTTCCAATACGAAATTTCCATAAGGTCACGGACTGGCTCTACCGGGGCGGTCAACCTGGTTCAGACGGAGTCAAATCCCTCGCGGAAATGGGCATTCGTACAGTTATTTCGCTACGCTGGGGCAAGAAAACAATCGAAACCGAAAAAACATATGTGGAAGCGGCAGGCATGCGCTTCCTCAGTGTTAGGCTCAACTATTGGAACCTGCCAAACCAGCAGATTATTGACGATTTCCTCAAGCTTGTTGACCATGAGGCTAGTCGCCCGATTTTCGTACACTGTTTGCATGGTGCCGACCGCACCGGGCTGTTAATTGCCATTTACCGAATGGCAAAGGAAAATTGGCCAGTCGAGAAGGCCTATGAGGAAATGAAGAAATATGGATTTCATCGTTTCAGAATTCGCAATTTCAAATGGATGCTCTGGAAATACGCGCGCCAGGCAAAAGAAGACGGCGCAATCACTTAACTACTTTACTGAAGCATGCCCTTTAGCAGGGCCGGGAGTAGCCATTTTAGCAGGCACCGAATAAGGTGCCGCAGAAAGCGTGAACTTATCCAACTCCACGCCATCTTCCGAAATTTGCTTAAAAGTCAAATTGTCACCGTTCACATCTACAAGACTAAACGAGTGCGTGCGCGCAATGAATTTTTCAGTAAACGGCTGCCATTTTTGTGGCGTCATCGAAATCTGCGTTCCAGTCAAAGGACCACCGCCACCACCTGTGGTGATGTAAACAATTTCTCCAGCGTGCGTGGGAGTGCCTTTGGACGCAAGCTCCATCTCTCCGCCGACCATTCCTCTTGCATCCATCGCATTTGGCTTGAAGTGCAGCGGAAACGTGCGCTGATAGTTATGCACATGACCGCAAAAGACAATGCGAACATCATTCTTTTCTAGGATGTCAGAAATCGCACGCATTCGTTGCTCTGAAAAATGCGACTGGTCAGAATTGAAAGCAGTTTGGTGATAGAGAACAAAGCGCCACTTTTTGTCTTTGGCGCCGGCGAGTGCATCATCAAGCCATTTTCGCCATACTTTGTTAGACCAGTCCATGTAGTGATCGGCATCCAACATTAAGAATCGCGCATTACCTAAGTCGAAGAAAAACGTCGACATGGCGGGATAATTTTCACCAGCTGCAACTCGAAAGCGCTGTTGCCGTTCCGAATTGTGCAAGAGGATCGGCGTATTTGGCTTGCCAAAAACACCCGGTCCGTTGAGCGGTTGCAACCACTCATAAAAGTAAGCCAGCGAATCTGGAAACACCGCCATATTGCGCACATCGAAAAGCGCCGCTTTTCCGATGTCGTGATTACCTGGAACAGCAGCCATCAAAATCGACCGCATCAATGGAGCGCCTTCGCTGGGAGAGGTATTCTCGTTGTTGTAGATCGGGAAAAAGTGGTGAATGTACTCACTTGCACGACCATCGGGATAAACGATATCGCCTGTGATCAAAATAAAGTTTGGCTTGGCGATATGCAGCTGGTATGCCACTTTTCGTTGAGCCACACTGTCGGCGCCACAGTCTCCCATCACTGCATATTTATAATGCGTTGAACTTTCTGCTCTCTCGTCTGCGTGCGCGGTAAAGACGACGGTTCCATTTTTTAACAGCCTATAATCAAACGCCTTGATACCAAATTTGGTGACATCAACCCAATTTAACTCAATTGGCTCAATTGAATCGATGGAGAGTAGTCGACGGCTGATCGGAGGTCCTGGTGTCCACTTCCCCTCCTGCATCGTTTCAAATTGCCACTGTCCCTCATTTGGCGCAGATATTGGTCCTGCTGTCTGTCCTGTTGTCTGTGCTTTAGCTGCAGGAGTCCCAGCGATTTGCCAAACAATTGCCAGACCGCCTTTTGAACCAAGTTGCAGATAGGGTTTGGCAATAAATTGTCCAACCGCTACGGTTTTATAATCAGCGTGCTGGGTGCTAATCCAAAAAATTCCGCAGACTAGAAAGAGCAATAGAACAGCAAGTGCAACCTGGTTCGGTTTCGCCTTAATGGCCACCTTGATTAATTCCTTATCGTGCAATTCCCACTTATACCCCCGCCCGCCCTGGGTGATGGCTATGATGGTACGGAGAGGAGATCTTAATGTCAGGCGAACCAGGTCCAACCGCATCGACAACTGAGACGCTGAGTGAGCAAGCGTCCAAAATGCTGCATGGTCATGTTAACAGCATTAAGTCTAAGTTGGGGTTAGATGACGAGAACAGCCCATTAGGTAAGCTGGCAGCGCATACTAAGCGCAAGATGGCAGAGGTGGAATCTGCGAGAGCAGCGGGAGTGAAAGCTGCGCCGGGCAGCCCCGATTGGCAAGCGGCCATGAAACCGCAGTCGTTCGGAAAAGGTTTTGTTAAAGCCAACCGGACGCAATTCCTCATCACAGCCGGCGTCTTCAGCCTTGGCTTGTTCTGGTTGCTGGTCATCAGATTTGTTCATCACGACGCGAACGCCAGTCAAACGGGAAACAGTGAAGCGGCTCAAAGTGCCATGGCCAATCGGCAAATGGCGGGAATGACGCCGCTGGTACAAATGCCGAGTGTTCCATCCGCCTTGCCGACAGGTTTCGGTTCCCCAAATAGCGGCTTTGGACTTCCCAACGCCACAGGTAGCTACCAGCAAGCGCAGCCGATAACTCAGATAACTCAGCCGATGCAACAGTCTCAAGCACTTCAGTTCACACCTGCACCACAGGCGTACTCCCCTTACGGTCCGCAGACGCATGGCTACGGAGTGACCGCTCCAGTCGTCAACTTCGCAGTGCAGCAACAACCATCAAACCTGTATCCAACCCGGCAACACACCGCCGCCAGGCATCAGGTGGTCGTAAACCGATAGGTCTACGAAGCGCGCCGACGAATGTGGCGAACAGCCTGATATTCTCGTTCATATCGAGCCCATTAGAGGGATACAGCATCTCCCCTTAACACGAAATACCTCTTTCTAGGTATACACTTCTTTCCGTCGGATCGCTTCAGCAACCAGGGTTATCGCCACAGTTGCCACAATCATCAACGTGGAGAGAGCGTTAATCTCAGGGCTAACACCAAACTTGACGAGACTGTAAATTCGCAACGGCAAGGTCGTGCTTCCAACTCCTGCGGTGAATTGCGTGATCACGAAATCGTCTAGCGAGAGCACAAAAGCAAGCAAACAACCGGCGACAATACCAGGCATGAGCAGCGGCAAAGTGACGCGAAAAAATGCCATCACCGGGGATGCGCCGAGATCTTGCGCAGCTTCTTCCAGCTTCTTATCCATCCCTTCCAACCTGCCCATGACTGTCAAAGTTACATATGCGACACAGAAGACTATGTGAGACACAATAATAGTCGAAAGACTCAAATTGACACCCAGAGCCACGAAAAGAATCAGCGCTGCAACTGCCATGGCAATTTCAGGAATTAAAATCGGAAGCATCAACAAGCCTCGATACGCCCCCTTGCCTGCGAAGTGTTGACGCGAAAGCCCTACAGCAGCCATGGTGCCCATGACACCGCTAACGGTGACAGCACAGAGAGCGACAATAATGCTGTTTATCAAAGCCGAAAATAGCGATTGATCAGTAACCAGCTTTGCGTACCACTTGGTGGTGAAGCCAGTCCAGTGCACCGCCATCCTCGAATCATCGAAGCTGAATAGAATCAAAACGATAATTGGAATATACAAAAATAAGTAGATAAGCCCGGCAACAACAGTCAACCACTGCGGCTTATTGAGCATTTTTCAAACGTGCTCTCAAAGCTAACAGCCGTCGTTGCATGTCGTTCATTGGACTCATGTCACCACGTTTGGAAGCGACTTCAATCCCGGTAGTATACGTTTCGATTGCTTCGTCATCGCGTCCCAGTCCTTCATATGCTTCTGCCAGAGAACCATATGCAACAGTGTGAGTGGATTTGATTTCAATCGCCTTCTTCAAATATGGCAGAGCATCATCGAATTTCTCGAGTGCCACCAAACAACTTCCGATACCATAATTTGCTAACAAGTCTTCGCTATCTATTTCAAGAACTTGCGTGAACATGTCGAGTCTCTGAGTTGCCTCTTCGATTCGACGTTTCTTTTCTTCTTCGTTCTTTTGTGTTTGATTGGCTTGCATTGCGGCTTCACGCATGCGGATACTGAGAGAAATGGCTTTCTCCTCTTCCGCCTCATCTTTCAGCCCCTTCTCAACGTAGAAGACGGATAAGTTTGTATGCGCCATAACTGAATCAGCATTCAGCTCAACCAACGTTTTCATCAGTTCGATCGCTTCATCAATTTGTCCACGCTTGTGGAGAATAACTCCGAGCGCCTCGTAGGCGTCTTCCAACTTTGGATTGAAGTCGAGCGCTTGCCGCAGCAGTGCAACCGCTTCAGCCTGCGCTGCATCGTCAGCCGCTTTTGTATAGATTCTCAGCGCCTGTTCGTAGCATTCGCGAGCTCTATCGTCCAAGCTGCGACTCTGCACGAATGGCAACATTTTTACAGTCACCTTGTAGTGCTTACCGTCAATTTTTGCATCCAACGTTTTGTCGGGAACGCGAAAGTCGCGTTTTACAAAAGCTAGTGCGATGGTGGTTTTGAGTGTCGGAGAATAGCAGTTGCTTTTGATCCAGGCGACCTCACCACTATCGGTGGCAACCTTGCTATCCACTGGAAAAGTGTTATTAACACCTGCACCGAAAACGAGACCGACCAAGCCTCTAGTAGGGGCTCCCTGACTCTTTACGCGTGCCAGAACTTCCTGCCCCAAGAAACATCCCTTCGTATAACTGATCGTTTTTTCTTCTAGTCCAGCTTCCGGCAAAAAGTTAGTTTCTGAAAAGTCCAACCCGTAAATCGGCATTCCGGATTCGATGCGAGCTGTTTCGATCAATTCAGGAGTCAGCGCAATCATTGATGCTTGCTTACAGACTGACTCCATTTCGTTTGCCAATTTATCCGCATCTGTAGCTGACGTGCAAATTACAAATCCATCTTCACCACAAATCGATTTTCTAAAGATTAGGCAAGGATGATGGAAAAGTTTGGTGTCACAAAGATCGTGCTGCAAAGACTCCATCATGGACTGAGACTGAAGACCTGCGGCGACGCACTGAAGGGCCTTGGGTCCCTGCACCGCGAAGAATTTTACTCGACTGGACTCATCAACAAACTCCACCTTATCAGCGAATCTGTACGTATCCAGGTGATAGAGAATCTTCTCAATTTGCTCTTTATCCGCCAGTATTCGAAACGACTTATGCTTGCGATAAAGTTGAAAGAACGCCTTCACATGGGCTTTTCTATCCAAGATACAGGAGAGCTGCGACGATACTTCAGCCAGCTTTGCGACATCGTTTGTCGTTTGAGATTGAAGAAAACGAGTTGCATCCGGTCCTAGAACCGACAGCATGCCCATGTCTTCGAGGCGTCCAAACGCCCCGCTTTCTCTCAGTATCTGTAGTGATGAGTCAATATTTGTCTGTAACATGGCTATATTCTACTGCTTCATCCATAAATATTCTGTCAAAAAAACTGCCCCAAC
>JBBQFO010000027.1:0-33235 GCA_038322035.1 Candidatus Obscuribacterales bacterium | reverse complement strand
GCCTCAGATGGTTACCAGAACGCTGATCTTCAGGAAGTAGCCGATGAGCTTGGCGTAGCCAAAGGAACCCTGTACAGGTACTTTCCCAGCAAGCAGGAGCTGTTCTTGGCGTGCGTAGACCACGGGCGCAGCAGCCTGGGTGAGCAGGTCATTGCTAGCCTGGGGCTATCTACCGATCCGCTGGAGACGATTGCCGCTGCCATACGCGCCTTCTTTTCGTTCTTTGACGCGCATCCAGAGTTGGTCGAACTAATCATTCAAGAGCGAGCAGAATTTCGAGATCGCAACAAACACACATACTTCTTTCAATGTGACAAGTCAGATGATGACCCCTGGGCGGCATTGATAGCCGAGCCGATTCGAGCCGGACGGATGCGCAATGTTCCCGTTAAGAGGATCACAGATGTTTTGAGCAACTTGGTTTACGGCACCATGTTCTCGAATTATTTCACCGGTCGACATGAGTCGTTAGAAGCGCAGACAGACGACATTCTAGACGTAGTTTTCAACGGCATACTAACGGAACGAAACGGAGACCTCAGCAATGGAAGTTGATACCACTGCCACGAAGCAAGACGAAAAGTTGGGATTTCCGGTCTCGCAAGATTTGCGAAAAGGTCTTCCCCTGAAAATGCCTGCGAGGAAACTAGGACTTGTGATTGGGCTGCTCATCTTGCTCATCGTCGGTGCTGTCGCCGTTTTCATGCTCCTCAAAAAGCCCCCGGCGACAACGGCAAAATCGAAAATTCCCGTTCTCACTGTGACTGCGGAACAAGCTGCGCTCAGGCCGATGCCCAGAACTATCAAAGTGAATGGCACGATTTGGCCGTGGGATCCACTAGCGATTGGATCGCAGGTCAGTGGATTGAGCATTCAAGAGATTCTTGTCGACGAAGGACACGTTGTTAGACAAGGACAAATTCTGGCTCGATTAGATTCGTCCGTTTTGCAAGCGCAATTGGAGCAAGAGAAAGCCCGGTTGCAAGTTAATCACGCGGCGCTCTCCAAGGCGATCCAACCGAATCGAGTCGAGGACATCTATGCTCTGCGCGATGCAGTTGCACAGGCAGATGCCAGCGTCGCGCAAGAAAAATCTGGCATCAAACGGGCGCAAGCAAATTTGAACAACGCACTGGAGAATTCTCGGCGCTACTCCGACCTCGTTCGTCAGGGAGCTGTCAGTGCTCAAGATGCAGGCAATCGTGACACCGATGCAAAGCTTGCTGAGGCTGATGTTCGCAGCGCCGAGCAACGCGTACGAGCTGCTCAATTTGCTCATTCTCAGGCCACTCAGCGATACAACATGGCAAAAGAGGGTGGTAGACGTGAAGATGTGCAGATCTCTCGTGCCAATGTAAGTGCATCGCAAGCAACAGTGCGTCAGCTTGAAGCACAGGTCGCTCAAACAATTATTCGTTCGCCAGTGAACGGATTGATCATGAAACGCGACGCTCATTTGGGCGATATCTCATCGACAAGCAAATCCTTGTTTTCAATCGTGCGTGATAATCGTCTTGAATTGCGGGCTCAGGTAGCAGAGAAGGAACTGGCGCTGTTGCGTCCGGGCCTGCAGGTTGATATCACCGGCAGTGCAACCGACAAATCGATTAAAGCTGTCATTCGTGAAATAAGTCCTTTGATCGATCAGGAAACGCGATTGGGTACGGTGCGAATCGATGTGCCTTCATCGGCTGGCTTCAAGCCAGGTAACTTCGTTCGCGGCGATATTGAGTTGGGTAAAAGTCAGGTTCTGACGATTCCAAGTCAGGCCGTTTTGACAAAGAATGATCAGTCTTTTGCTCTGGTTCTCAACGCTGAGAATCAAGCACAAAGTCACATCGTCAAGACGGGAAATCGTAGTGCAAATATGGTGGAAATCTTGGCAGGTTTGACCCCAGCTGACACCGTGATAGTCAAAGGAGCTGGCTTCGTCAAAGATGGCGATTATGTGAGAGTCGGAGTAGCGGAATAATGAGTAGCTGGAATCTTTCCACCTGGTCGATCAAAAATCCCGTTCCCACCATAGTGCTGTTTTTGGTGCTCACGGTCATGGGTGCAGTCGCTTTCGTCGGGCTCGGCATTGACGAAAATCCAAACATTGATGTACCGGTTGCATCCGTCACTGTTACGCAGTTGGGAGCTGCTCCAACAGAATTGGAAACGCAGGTGACGCGTAAAATCGAAGATGCGGTTGCAGGCATTGGCAACATCAAGCATATAACTTCGGTCGTTTCGGACGGCGCCACCACTACAAGTATCGAGTTCGTACTTGGCACCAATACGGATCGTGCAGTCAATGATGTGCGAGACGCTGTGGCCAAGATTCGACAAAATCTTCCGCAACAGATCAATGAGCCAATTATCCAACGACTTGACTTTGTCGGTGGACCTTTCGTCACTTACACTGTCGCTGCAGACAACATGAATCCCGGTCAACTGAGTTGGTTGATCGACAACGACGTCTCGCGCGCCTTGCTCTCAGTATCAGGGGTGGGTCAAGTGCAGCGCTCGGGCGGTGTCGAGCGAGAAATACAAGTCAATTTAGATCCGACACGACTCCAAGCAGTTGGTATCACTGCCGATTTAGTCAACTTGCAAATCAGAGCTTTGAACATCGATTTACCGGGTGGGCGAGGCAAAGTCGGCTCGGCTGAGCAATCGATTCGAACACTGGGAAGTGCGCTGACAGTTGCGCAACTGGGAGCCATGGAGATTGTCTTGCCCAATGGCAAACACGCTCGCCTCGATACACTCGGCACCGTTAGTGATGGCACCTCGGAAGTCCGGCAGATGGCTTTGCTCGATGGCCAACCTGTGGTCGCGTTCTCCGTTGTACGCAGCACCGGCAGCAACATCGTGGATGTAGAGCGAGCCGTGGAGAAGAGAATAGCCGATCTTGAAAAAACATTGTCCGGTGTCAAATTCACAAAGATTCGTTCGAACGGAAAGTATGTTGAAGAGGCCTATCACGCTTCTTTGGATTCGCTCGTCCTCGGCGCCCTGCTCGCCGTGATCGTGATTTGGCTTTTCTTGAGAGATTGGCGGGCCACGTTCATCTCTGGGCTTGCTATTCCACTTTCGATCATTCCGACTTTTGCAGTTATGAAATGGGCTGGTTTTACGCTCAACGGCATGTCGATGCTCGGCCTGGCGCTCGTGATTGGGATATTGGTAGATGACGCGATCGTAGAAATTGAAAATATCGTCCGCCATTTGAAGATGGGCAAGCCGCCGCTTCAGGCAGCGATTGAAGCCGCAGAAGAGATTGGCATGGCAGTGATTGCAACGACTATGACTGTTGTGGTCGTATTTGTGCCAGTCGCTTTTATGGGCGGAATTCCCGGGCAATTCTTTAAACAATTCGGACTGACAGTAACCGTCGCCGTCTTGTTCTCGTTACTCGTGGCGCGCATGATCACGCCAATGATGGCAGCATACATGATGAAAGCTACACCTGACCATAAAGTCGGTTCCAGCAAGATGACTCGCCTTTATGATGCCATGCTGCTCTGGGCCTTGCGCAATCGAGTCGTCACCATTATCGGTGCCATCATTCTCTTTGTTTTCAGTATTGTTTTGTTTCGTTCGATGCCAACGTCGCTGATCTCGAATGTTGATAGAGGCGAGCTGATCCTTAATGTAGAACTTGCGCCCGGTTCTGAGATCTTAGACACGCGCTCGGCTTCAGAACGGTTGACGAGAATCATCAAGAAGCATCACGAGGTGAAGAAAGTCGTCGCGTTCATTGGCACTCCTGCCGCTACGAAAGGCGGTGGTACCGCAGGTGGTGGAGTGGTGAATACCGCTACTTTATACATTTCTATCGTAGACAAGACAAAACGGCAAATGTCCCAGCAAGCTTTCGAAGATATGCTCAGAGCTGAAATCACTGCCGTTGCAGGCGTCCGGCTCACATTTTCTCGTGCAGGCGGCATGGGAGGCAAACCTGTCCGCGTCGCTCTGACAAGTCAGGATCCCGTTGTCCTTAATCAAACAGCGGAAGCCATTAAAGACCAGATGCGTTCAGCTCCTGGTTTGAGCGATGTGACCACTAGCGCTGCTTTGTTACGTCCCGAAATCCTCGTCCATCCTGATTTCGACAAAGCCGCGGCCCAGGGTGTTTCTGTTCAATCGATTGCTCGCACCGCCTTGATCGCCACCCTCGGTGATTCGGATGCGAATTTAGCGAAATTCAACTTGAGCGATAGACAAATCAATATCCGCGTTCAGCTCGATCCTAAATACAGGAAAGATTTGCAGACGATCGGAAACTTGCAAGTGCTGGGCCACGGCAACAGATTGTTGCCACTGGATAGTGTTGCGCAAATAGAGTTCGGGACAGGACCGTTTCAGGTCGATCGATTCGATCGTCAACGACAAATAACGCTGGAATCAAGTTTAGACTCTGGCACCACTCTCGGTGAGGCTCTCAAGAAAGTCCATGAACTGCCAGCTTTCAAGGGCATGCCTGACTCGGTCAAGGAACAACCACTGGGCGATGCCGAAATACAACGTGACGTGTTCGCAGGATTCGGCACTGCAATTGGTGCTGCGGTTTTGTTGATTTATGCAGTGCTTGTCGTCTTGTTCGGCGGTTTCCTGCATCCACTGGTGATCATGATGTCTTTGCCGCTCTCTCTTTGCGGAGCCTTGATGGGACTAGTGCTCTTCAACCAGTCCGTGGGGCTTTACGCTTTGATTGGCATTACGATGTTGATGGGATTAGTCACTAAGAATGCAATTTTGTTGGTCGAATACGCTTTGATGGAAATTCATAGAGGTGTGTCACGTCAGCAAGCAATTATCCACGCCGGTGAGACTCGAATGCGACCGATTCTGATGACGACGATTGCTATGATCGCAGGCATGCTGCCGATTGCACTCGGTATCGGTGCCGGTTCCGAGGCTCGCGCACCGATGGCGATATCCGTGATTGGCGGTCTCATAACATCGACGGTGCTCACACTGGTCGTTATTCCTGTTGTCTTCACCTACGTAGATGACTTCCAAAAGTGGTTGCTGGGATTCTTTAATCGACCGCAACCTCCCGACTCGAATGTTGGACAGAAGTCTGACGTAGTGGGCTCAGCAAGGCATTAACGGCAAGGGGTGAGCGAATCGTCGGGTGTATACGGAATCGCTTCCGAGTAGTATCTTTTTACTGTGGTTAATCAAAAATCTATTGCCAGTTTGAGAGATAAATCGCTCACTGCCGTCTTATTAGCGGCGCTATCCTTTGCCTGCTGTAAGCAGGTAGACAGCGCTGGCGAGGCTAAAGCTGTGCCCAAGATGGGATATAAGCTTGTCATGAAGGTTAACTACTTCGGGCGCATCGAATGGTCTGTCAGCCCCGATGGGTCGCGTCTTAGCTCTCCGATTCTGGCAATTACATGCCGACCCCCGCTTTTTGAGACTCATCTCTACAACACAGAAACCAAGAAGGTGAAAGTCTTTGACAAGAAGACGGGGTTTGATCGTCTCGGCGCCATGATGGAAGGCGGACTGGCATCGGGTCGCTCCCGATACAAATACAGTGCCTGGAAAAAAGAAGGTGAAGAGGTGATTTGCGGGCGAAAGTGCACCAGGTTCGTGCGTACAATGCTCAATCCGCAAGAGGATGCTCAGCGCTACGCCAGATATGTTGAAGAATATTGGGTTTCGCCATTTTTTGACCTCCCCCACATCGATGAATTGATGGCTCCCCTGGCTCGATTGACCAGCAAAGACTTCAAAATGATGAAAGGTTTCGGCATGAAACGAGTGTCCACATGGCAGGTCTACCGACGTGGTGTGAAGACGCCTGACGTGAACGATCGATTGACTTTACTGCAAACTCTAGAGTGCAAAAAGGTGATCATCGATCCAAAGATTTTGGAAATGGGAGCGGATTACAAGCCAGTTTCAGATGAAGGCGAAATTCTATTTTCCGACGATGGGGGCGGACTGCCCGGCCGATTCTGAGGCGCTGTTTGTCGAGGCAGAACCGTCTGATTTCGCCAGTTGAGCGAAAATTCTCCAGGCGTGAATTCTATTTGTCATGGCGTCTAAGTAGCGACCTTTGTCCATTAGATAACCTGAGTAATTGAGAAGAATGATGCCTTCGTAGGAGCTGTCTGCTCCGAACTCTTTGGCGCGTTGAGCCACGTCGGCATACTCAGTATCGAAGTCGGCATTCTTGTCGAGAATGTGACCGAGAAAAACATAATTCGCCATTGCAACTGAGACATTGCGATTGGCATCATGCCCGCCTACCAGATGATTCCACTGCGCACCGGCCATTTTGTAGAGGCGCACAGCGTTCTGGAGGGCTGCCTGGTTAGGCGTTCCGTCGATTACTGAGGCTTGATAGAGGCGTTGGTAAGATGAGGCCATTCTGCTGATCAGCAGCGTGAAGTCATAGCTGGTTTCCGGATTGCTCGGCAAATTGTAGAAAGTGAACGGCAATATTCTCGGATGTTTTTCCGTCCAGATTTTGTGTGCTATATTCATCTCCTGCAAGGCTGGCTGCCACTTTCCTTGTAAGTAGTAGATGTTGCCCAGCTTGGCTGCGAGAATCGAATGATCGACGTAATCTTGGTGATATCCTTTAAAAAGCCTGCGCTTCATTTCATCAACAATTCGAGCTGCTTCTTCGTATTGATGCAAATTCATGTAACAGTCGGCCATAGACAGTCTTAGGGTCATGGTGCGCAGTACGAGATAGTCGTTGTATTTCAAACTGTATTTATAAGCCAGCTCATACATTTCCAGAGCTGACTTCCACAAATGTCGTTTCGCTAAATATTCTGCGGGACCAGACAAGTAGTTTACTAACTCGGTCGGATCCGCATGTTTATCGTCCATTGAAGCGGCGACGCGTGCGTGAAGCATCACGTCGAATCTCGCCTTGTCGTCTTCAACGACTTCTTTGTTGACCTTCTGCGCTTCTCGATCTTCGTCCCAAACTATAGCCGTTTTCGAGGCCGGAGAATCCGCCGCCGCCCAATAAAGAGAGGCCAGTTGAAATGCAAAAAATATGGCGCAGAGGACGCCACTAACGGCGATGGCAACAATGATTTTTTCTCTTTGGGTGCGTGGCTTGCGACGCAGGCAGAACAACTGCCAGTAGTCTGTCAGTCTGTTCAGTACGCTCGTTTTTCGACGCAGGTTGAATGCTTTCAATTGATCGCGCAATTCACCCATTGATTGATATCTTTGGCTTGCATCTTTGGCCAGCGTCTTGAAGACGATTTTTTCCAATTGAGGCGGAACGTGTGTCAGAGGCGCTTTCATCGGTGCAGGAATTTCATGGATATGGTTGTACAGCACTTCCATCGTGTTATCACCGGAAGTGGCCGGACGTCCCGTCAGGGTTTCGTACATCAGGCAACCCATGGAGTATATATCGGACCGGGCGTCCAGTCGCTCTCCCTTACACTGCTCAGGACTCATGTAGAGTGGGCTTCCGAATACTTCTCCAGTCTGCGTTAAGCTGATTGCTTCGACGCCGTCTTGCGGCAACATTTTCGCGATTCCGAAATCAACGATGTTGACATGATCTTTGTGACCGTCTTTTTCCAGCAGCAAAATATTGCTTGGTTTTAGATCTCGGTGAATAATTCCTCTCTGATGCGCATGGGCCAGGGCATCTGAGACTTGGATGAAAATGTCCACGGCCCGGTCTACTGGAACAAAACCATATTTTTCCAACTCGTCAGAGATCGATGAGCCTTCAACATAGTCCATCACCAGATACGGTTCGCCATCAGGGGTGGTGCCGAAATTGTGCACGGCGATGATGTTTGGATGCTTCAAATTGCTTGCCGCCTGGGCTTCTTGTTGAAAGCGCTGCAGGCTTGTGGCTTGAAGGGTAAGATGGGGAAGCAGTGTTTTGATTGCCACTGTTTTTTTCATAAGCAAGTGTGTTGCTTTGTAGACGAAGCTCATTCCGCCTTTACCGATCACCGAGACAATCTCGTACTGATTGTCTAGAGTGGCACCGATGAGAGTGGGTATCAGGTGCTGTCTTGTCTCTCGGAGGTTATCTCCGGTTTCTTCCAGCGAGCCTGAGTCGAACTTGCTTCGGAAGCTGTTGTCGGTGTTCTTTTTTAAATCGCTAGTGAGGCTTTTGGCACCGTTTCCAAAGCTTTCATTTGGTGTGTCGTCCTGCTTTGATATGGCGGGTATTTCCAAAACAATTTGCGGGAACGAAACGCGAGTTGCGTCCGGCTTTTTCTGCAAGTTGCGACTGGTCACTTGGATCAGTTCCTGCGAGGTCGCCGTTACCAGTTCGCTGGAAAGTTTAGTGCCATCAGTTGGGCAAAAGGAGATGCTTGGGTCAAAGACTTGACCGCAAGTGCTGCATGATTTGCCGACGTTTTTTTCCACCTGACGCGCCTCTTTGCAGGACGCACCGCACATGTGGCTATGCGGAGACCCAATACACATATGCCCCGCATACACCATATCTCATCAGCACCAGCCCCCGCCGCGCAGGGGTAAAGTAACTTTAGCTGCTTTTGGCTGCAATGCCCGCTATTATCGAAGCATGTACGAGAGTCTGATTCGCCCGGCGTTGTTTAAGATGGACCCAGAACGGGCTCACGATCTGGCGCATAAATTCGCCCCACTCTTAGCCTTTAGCCCATTCCATTTTGAGTTTTCAGCGCCTAATCTGTCCACAAAATTATCAGGCGTTGAGCTGAAGAATCCGATTGGATTGGCCGCGGGTTGTGATAAAAACGGCCGTTTTGTTGAATTTGTCGATCGGCTTGGCTTTGGGTTCGTCGAAGTAGGCTCTGTTTGCGCTCAGGCGACCAAAGGGAATGCCAAGCCTCGATTGTTCAGGTTGCCAGAGGACAACGCCGTGATCAACCGGCTGGGGCTGAATGGAGATGGTGCCGAAGCGGTCGCTGCTCGACTAGCTGCAGTCAAGTTTGCCCTTCCAACCGGGCTCAATATCGCCAAAACTAATCTTCCTGAAATTCAGGGTGATAAAGCGATTGCGGACGTTTTGACCTGCTTCGAGCAGGTCAAAGGGCTGCCCCTGGCGTACGTCGCTTTCAATGCCAGTTGTCCCAATACACACGAAGGCATCCTAAATGAGCGTCAGCAGCTCAACGACATCATGAGCGAAGTGCAGAAGAAGAATGTTGGGAAATTGCCGGTCTACATCAAGATGTCCCCTGACAGCTCGGAAGAGCTGATTTCCGATATTGTAGAAATTGGCTGTACGCACGATTTGGCTGGATTTATTTGCGGAAACACCTCGCTCAGTCGAGAAGGTTTGCGCACAGATGCGGCTCGTATTGCCGAAATCGGCAACGGCGGTCTGAGTGGAACGCCGCTCAAACCGAGAGCTTTAGCACTGGTTCAGCGGGTGGCAAAAATCAAATCTGCCAGTCATCAAATCATCGCCTGCGGCGGAATCGCAAGTGGCACAGACGCATTCGAATTCCTCGAGTCCGGTGCCACCGCACTGCAGCTCTACACGGGTCTGGTCTATCATGGACCGACTCTGGTTGCTAAGGTGAATCGCGAACTTTCCACTCTTCTGGCTCAGAAAGACAGCACACGAAACGATGCGCAGCCTTCTATCTCGTCCTGAAATCTCGTCTTCAATATTTGTCCTGAAAAAGTTTTAAAAGCCTCCTAATTTCCCCTGCTCCTCCGTACTTGTTTAAGTTGAGAGAGGGAGCTATGCGCCACAAAGAAAAGTCCAAGTCCGCTTATCGAATCGTTTCGGACCCGTTTGCCCCTGAAGAGGAGTGGATAGTAGCGGCATTGTCATTGCCACAGGTCGTGAAGACCGAGTCTAGAACTTCGATTTTGCAGCAAGCTAGAAAAATCTCCAGTTTTAGGAACGCGACTGCGCTAGCGATCATGACCGTTTCTTCAGTCTTTCTGGTGCGCGGGGGATATGACTGGGGCTACAAAATCGTCGATCTCATGTTCAGCCAGGAGCGTGCTCTAAATCAGGGGATGATTGCCAATTTCTCTCTTGCGCATCTTGTCTTTCCCGTATGTTTCGGCATCTTAATCGCCGGTCGAGTCAGAGGCAGTCATGCCACGAAGCTCAAGTGGATTCTCGCCGTTAGTGTGATCGGCGCTGCGGTGTGGGACTCACTCGTTGACGATGATCTGTTTTTCCGGGCGGCCGAAATTGCGTTTGCAGGGGCTTCGGGCGTGGTGGCATATCTGCTCACGCGATGGAATCGGGCGCGATTGCGAGTCTCTAATTTGAACTTGCCTGAGCTGTGGAATTTGCCGGTACTGGGCACACTGATTGCTTCTTCGACGATTGTTGCTTTCACTTCGACGGGGCGATTCTTTGCTCTCGAGCTGATCACATATGCTGGTGCGATTAGCTTAATCAGCTATCTGTCTCGTTCGGTCAGTTCTAAGCGACCAGATTTCGAGAGTGCACTTTTGGTCTTGTCACCAATCTTCGTGTGCAATGCTTTGAACGTCATTCTTAATCTGCTCTCAATGGTGATCGACCCGGTAAAGATGGGGGCCGACTTGGGTTGGCGCGCCCTGCTTTCCGCCGTTCTAATTAACTGCGTGGCTTATACCGCGCTCTACGCCGGGCTGCGTTTTCCGAAGAGACTGGGCCGCGGAGAAAAAATAGCTAGAGTGCTGGCCCTTAGCGGAGAAGGCTAGAGTGCTGGCAAACCCTAACGTTATTTATGTCGCTTGATGCTAATCGGTTCTGACGGCAGACCGACTTGATCTCCGTTCTTGTCTTTAGCGACTACTTGAACTTGCGTTGTTCCTTCCAGCAATTTCAATTTGGAAATTGGTAGCGCTCCGTCAAGGCTATTCTGCGGCATTTCTGTGGCAAGATGGTCCGAGGGACCTGATGGAAGATCTAATTCGGAATTTGGATCGAAGACGAGATTTGGCTTGCTGACACGCAGTGTGACGGATGTAACAGCCGGCATTTTTGCCAGCCAGTGTATTTTTACATCTTCAGTATTAGGCAGCACGACCGTTCCAGGAGTACCATATGTGGTGCTGTCATTGTCAATCGTTATGGATGGCTTGTAGGAAAGATCGCTGACTAATTCAATGCTCGTCAGATCGATGCAATAGTCTCCAGAAGGCATTCTAAGACCGACTGCTGTGGGTGGATCGTTGAGGCTCCAGCCTCGATAGCGACCAAGCCAGACAAAATATTTGCCATCGCCGTCACGTTGTATTATCGCTTCGTGATCGATTTGCCCTGGCAAATTCAACCCTTTCGACTTCCACATAAATCGGCATCGATCCAGGTGGGAATTGTTGCCGTGCACGCTGATATTCAGTCGGGCATAATTTTGTGATAGTGGATTGATACCTGTAATCGGCAGCCAGAATGTCATCACCTGTGGTGCGCCTTTTTTCAGCGGTCTGGTGGCCGGATAAAGGCGCCTAAAATGCGAGTGAATTTCCATTCCCGGCTGTCGGTCTGATTGTACTCGCCACTCTTTGTCTACGCTCGTCCAGGCGCTGGCTGGTTCAATTGTTGCACTAAGAAAATTCTCTGCGGTGACATTAGGAGCGGTGGCAGGGCGTTTTTGAAATTCTTCGAATTCACCCTTAACTGAATTCCAAATTACTTTCTTCGCCACTTTTTTGTCTTCAATCAAGTTTGTCAAAGCTGTTGGCCAGAGGTAATCGTGGCTGCCTGAGACAACAGGCTCGATGCTAATGAATCGGTCTGATGTGTCCGTCTTGGCAAACGGTGGTCGGCAAATCTGCTCGACATACCATGAGCGAGTGACCATGCCTGCACCCTGGTAGTCCGGCGGAAGATTTAGCAGCAGGACGCGTTCTCCGGGCTGTAGACCAGCTGCTAAAGCAGTTAGCTGCCCAGTCAAGTTTTTCATTTGCGAGGAAGCGACTAGCCATGGTCTCAAATTCTCTTGCAAAATAAATGACCAGCAAATGAAAACGATAGTCAGCGCAGTGACGCCAAAATACGTCCACATCTTGGTTGACCAGCGACCGAGTGCATCCGTCGCTGGCAGTGCGCACAACGCTAGTGCGATGCAAAATGGTGCCGACGAAGTGAAGAATAGTCGACTGCCAACAAGGTTTGGGTAGATATGCCAAATTTGGAAAGTCGGCAAAACCGCCAGGGTAGCCCATAAGAGCAAAAAGATGAAAGGTAGAAGGATTTTTCGCGAACTGAAAAGTCTGAGCGCACTACCCGCGAAGATCATGCCAAAACCTGCCCAGCATGTTTTGATCAATGGTGCCGGAAATGGCAACTCCTCATTGATTGGCAGGAAAATTTTGGCCATGCTTGGACGATCTGCAAAATTACGCCAGCTGTTCAAAACTGTTTTCAAATCAGTGTTTCCGTAGCCGCCGATATCGGAGCCGAGGAAAGCTTTACGCATAAAATAGAAGCCAACTAATTCAACCCAAAACAAGACTGCGAATTTGAGATCGCTCTGAATCAATTTTTGCGACCAGCTTCGGTTTGGATTTTTCGGCTCGCCGATTGGTAAAAAGCAGATTAGCGTTTGGATGATTGGCACTGTCACCGCCATCTCTTTGCTGCCCAGCGCGATGAACATGCAGAGAAGAGATGCAATCAAGTACATGCGTTCGCGCAACAGCCTGAAGCGCATGAAATAAAATATCGATGCGAAGTAAAACACGCTGCAGACCAAATCGACGCGACCAATAATCCAGGTCACTGATTCCACATGTAACGGATCTGCCGCGAACAAAAGCCCTGCCCAGATAGCGGCTGACGCTCTAGAGCGGTTGCCGTACATACCCGTCAATTCCAATGTGATCAGGCTGACAAAAATCGCGCAAATGCCAAACAAGATGACGTTGGTCCCGTGGTACCCAACGTAGTTCAGTCCAAATAATCCATAGTCCGTAAAGAAGCTAAGCGAGATGAACGGGCGGTACGACTTCATCACATCGAGATTTGCCCAGTTGCTGTAGAAGTTGGCCAGGAAATCCGCTGAGTCACCGTGCCAGGCTCGGAAGACGTAGTCCACGTTGTTGAAGTCATCGAGCAGCAATCCCAGTCTCAAGCTTGGGTAATAGTTTAAAAAGCAGACGATCAGAATCAGCAGTATGCCGACAGTCATCTGCACTTTGACACGATTGTATTCGGTTTTATTTGGGGGCAATATGTAGCCCTGGTCTGAATCAGCAGATGTCGTTGCTGGCATAGTCATCGACCTACTTCCGTATGTCTTCGGCGGAAAACTGCAGGTTAATTGGGTCGGACGGAAAGCCAATCAGTTTTCCATTTTTGTCGACTGCGCAGACTCGAATTTCGTAGAACCCTGGTCTTTCGAGCTCTTTCGCTGGAAGATTGAACTGCCCTGATTTCGTGTTCAGTTTTTTCGCCGCAAATGACTCTGGCGAAAGTTTTTGATCTCGGAATGTGCCCGAGTAATGTTCGAACCATGAATCAGCTTTTGAAATCTCGACAATGGCGTGATCCGCGCCAGGTATTTTGGATGTGTCGAAAGTGAAGGGACCGATGTTATTGCCGGGTCTGGAGACGCCCCCAACATCTTCGGCGACACTGCGCCCGTTCGTCGATGGTGCAGTCGTGTTCGGCGTCATAGATGGAATTTCTCGGTCGCCACTATGCAGATTGACCTTTTCAATAGTCATTCCATTTGGCAGTTCGAATTTTAGTTGATGTATCGTTTCGCTCGAGACCCAGTTCTTGTGCTCTGAGACTGTAAATTGAACCTGAGTCGAATTTTCGATAGCCTTTGAAAGTGTTCTGTGATCTCGGAAAATTGGATCCGAAACGGTATTCCAACCCATGGTCAGTACATCAGTTGGATTGACCTTGCCATCGGTTTTAATTCGCACGTCAACGAAGTCAACGGCGGCAGACGGTACATCGAAGGGTGGAGAGACCAGGAATGATTCATTTCCGGCGGTTCTAGAATCAGTCAGGTCAGAGCCGACTATTTCTCTTTGCACATTTTCAGATACCAAATGTAGTGGCACTAGTGTTTGCTCGATGCTGTCCCATTTCGCGAATTGATATTGCGTCGGTTGATCGATCAGCCGTCTCAATCGAGAAACGTTGATCAGGTCAGCGGCACCGTATGTGATCGGTTCGAGGGTAACGACTTGATTTGCATAGTCCTGTGAGCTCAGAGATGGTCGCAACAGAACGCTCAGCGTGGCGGCGTTATAAATCATATGTGCTCCGGCAAATCTTTGTGGAATGTTCAATATGACAAGCTTTCGTCCATCAATGGCGTGATGCTCTACATCTTTATTTGACGTTGAGTCTGCTGGTTTGAACCAGTCTTCAACGGCAGCTCTAAACGCTCGCACGCCTTTGCTTGCCTGTGCCCAGGCGCTGTTATTCTGATAGGCGATTTGCATGAAAGTCCAAACCAGGACTACTGCAACCAGCGCAGAAGCAGCGTTGATAATTTTCTTGAGCTGTCCTCGATTTTCAAAAGGTAGCGGTGCAATCAGAAGTGCGGCAAGCAAGCTGAGCGGAGCTGTGCCCAGGTAGATAAAGCGGCTTCCTTGCATAGTCTCTGTCAAGTTCCAGACTTGATACGTCGGCAGCATCGCGATCACAAACCACCCGGCAGCGAATGACAATCTGCGACAATACTTCTGAAGCGCGCCTTCTTTGAAAAGAAAAATCAGTCTTGCTACCACGAGCACGGCAGCCAGCTCGTACAGCAATTTCAGCGAACGAACCAGTTTATGTACCGAACCGGGCAGTTCAGCATTTAGTGGAAGCAGCACTCGCAAGAAGGAACCATCTTGGAACCAGCGTCTAAACAGCGATGAGCTTAATCCCTCACCTATTGATCCGGCATAGCCACCAGATATGGTTCCCAGTGCTGCGGTTCGCACGCCCATGTAGATGGCCAAGATTAGCCAATATTGCCAGGTTGCTCTGGCAGCGTCTTTAATTCTCTCCAGTAAGTTAGATTTTTCCGACTTGATCATCTCAAGCAAGATAAGCGTTGGTGGCAGAGTAATGGCCATCTCTTTCGAGAGCAGCGCTATCACAAAGCATAAGAAGCTCAGTGCCTTGCTGGCAGCGGGATTGACTTGATCTCGAGCGCGCAAATACATCCACAAACTGGCTAACAAAAAAGTTGTTTGCACGCTGTCGACTCTGGCAATAATCCAGCTCACAACTTCTGCATGCAAAGGACAAGCCGCAAAAAATGCACCGGCGAGAAAACCGACGGTCTGCGCTTCTATGGTAGTTTTATAGTTGAACAAGCGTCGAGTGCACAGAAATAGCAAAATGCTTGAGGCGACTTGATAAAGAAAATTCGTGATGTGATATCCAGCCGGATTTGCTTTCCACAGCGCATAGTCCAAAGCGAGCGTCAACGAAATGAACGGTCGGTAGAACTGCGTGCCTTGCGCCTGCATCCAATTGGTATAAAAATTCTGTAAGAGCAGATCGGGGTGACCGTTAAAAACCTTGACCAGGTAGGGCACGTGAACAAAGTCGTCAGCTAGAAAGTAACCGTTCATTGTGCGATGAAAGCAATAAAGATTGATCAACAACAATGCGGCGAAAAACGCGAAATCCCGCACTACCGGGCGCTGAAAGGGTCCGAGGAGCGGGTAACGAAGAGGTGCATTTTGCTGATTGTCAGACGCAATCGGTGCGTCAGTGGCTGTAGTCAAACGTATTCTGCTAAGTTAGAGATAGTGATATGAATAGCCACCTATTATAGGCTTGCACAGCCAGCAGATCCTTGTTAAGACTGAAGTACGTAAAGCATTCGCGGTTGGGCTTTGGGAACTCTTTTCCGTGAATTATGTCGATCTATTTATCGGAGGAACGAGCTTAGGCAGCGAGCTGCGCAGCTCGAAGGGGTAACTTGACGAACCGGCGTTTTCTAAAATTTCCAGCTGGGTTTCTCTGGGGAGCAGCGACCTCGCACTTTCAGGTCGAGGGGCACCCTCACGAGATGTCTGGGCGGACTTCTGACTGGTCTGAATGGACGACATTGGATGGCAAGATTTCCGACTCAACTACCGCCGACCGTGCCTGTGATTTCTATAATCGTTACGCTGATGACATCGAAATATGTCGCAAGCTTAATCTAAACGCGTTTCGAATTAGCCTTAACTGGCCTGCGCTCTGTCCTGATCCACCGAAGGACGGCGAGCCATATGTTTTCAATGCTGACACCGTCGCGTACTATCGCGGTTTGCTTTCTGGGTTGCAGAAGGAAGGCATAAAGACCCTCGTCACTTTGTTTCACTTCACTTTGCCGCGCTGGCTCGCTGGCTCTGGCGGTTGGAGTTCTCCTGCTGCAATCAGTGAGTTCGAGCGCTTCTCAAGGCTTGCAGCGGAAGCTTTTGGTGATTTAGTTGACTACTGGATTACTATCAATGAGCCACTTGCATACGCCTATCAAAGTTATGTGAATGGAGCATGGCCACCGGGATTTCGCAACGATTATTTGAAGGCGTTTCAGGTCATCCGCAATATGTTGGAAGCGCATGGCAAAGCCTATGCGGCTCTGCATGAAGTAACTCCGAACATACCAGTTAGTTTTACAATGCACTGGCGACCATTCACGGCGAAACACCGATGGAATCCGCTTGATCACATGGTTAGCTATTACCGCAACTATGTATTCAATCTGATGTTTCCGATAGCCGTTCAGTCAGGTGATTTGCAATTTCCGTATCCTCTTAGCAATAACGAGGAAGTGAAGAAAATCAGCGGTGTCATCCCTGGACTCAAAGGAACCATGGACTATCTGGCGATCAACTATTACACCCGTGAGTTGTCGGAATTTAGTTACAAGTGGCCAATCGATATTTTCGGTACCGCATCAACAGAGTATGAGCTTGAAGTCAACTGCATGGGCTGGGAGCACTATCCAGACGGTTTGTATAAAACGCTTTGTTATGACCTCAGTCCGTTTCGATACAATTCTGACGGCACTAAGCGTCCAGTTATCATCACTGAAAATGGCTTTGCTACTGCGTTCCCTCACGATCTCGACGAAGGCGATTGGTCGCTGGCTGACGACAAGCGCATCAATTATCTGACGACGCATTTGATGGCGCTGCACCATGCCATCGAAGACGGTGCAAATGTGCAAGGATATATGTACTGGTCGTTGATGGACAACTTCGAATGGGCGGAAGGGCTGCGACCACGGTTTGGATTGATTCGAATTACGTACCCAACTCAAGTGCGTACGTTCAGGCAGAGCGCTGAGGTTTATGCTGACATCGCCAAGCACAATGGGCTGCACGAATAAAAATTTCACAAGTTTAGGATAGAATCCTAATTCTATGCCGGGCAGCTTGCTGCATAGGCTATCCTCGCAATATCCAGTTGGAGTCGGCATGAAGTATTCGAACAAAACCTTGGTCGCCATTTGCAGCATGCTCGTCATGCTTTTATGCGTGGGAGTTTATCGCAGTCAAGAAGTGACAGCTCAAGAGGCGCACGCAACGGTATCCAATGAGCAACCTTATGTGACCGCGAAGTTGCTGGTTGACACTACAGCAATTCAAGCGGGGAAGCCGTTCAAGCTTGGCGTTGAGCTTTCCATGAAGAGCGGTTGGCATACCTATTACAAAGAGAGCGGTGATGCCGGGTTGCCTTCCAAAGTCACCTGGAAGTTGCCGGCTGGGTTCACAGCTGGTCCAATGCTGTGGGAGAAGCCGTCAAAGTTTAACGATAGTGGCATCGTCACTTATGGTTATAAAGACAAGACTCTAATCGGTGCCATCATCACACCACCTGCAAACTTCAATTCGGAAAAAGTGGAGTTCAAAGCAGACGTGAAGTGGCTCTCTTGCGCAGAGATTTGTGTGCCAGGTGGCACGACTGTCTCGCTCTCCGTGCCCGTAGACAAGAGTGGATCTGCTGCAACTTCCACCAACGCCGATCAGTTTTCCAAACTAGGCTTTGAAGGATCAGTGAATGATCTAACTTTGGATCATAGTAGTAAGGTATCGTCTGCGGTGCCTCCTGAAGACGGCGCAAGCAAGCCTCGAGCCCCCGACGACGGCGTCTCCATCTTAGATCAAAAGTTCACAGTCGAAGGTTCTGCAGAAAAGCCGCAGAGCCTTCTTGCTTATTTGGCTCTTGCATTTGTTGGTGGCATGATTCTGAATGTTATGCCTTGCGTTTTGCCTGTGATTGCCATCAAGGTTTTGAGTTTCTTCGAACAAGCAAGAGACGAACCGGCTCGTGTTCGGCTGATGGGGCTGACTTTCACAGCAGGAATAATTTCGTCGTTTATGGTACTTGCCGGTGTTGTGATCGCACTGCAGGCGACTGGTCGCAGCGTCGGTTGGGGCTTTCAATTTCAATATCCTGGGTTCCTGATCGCGATGTCTGCTCTCGTTCTGTTGTTTGCGATGAGCTTATTTGGACTGTTTTACGTATCGGTTCCGGGACAGACGAAAGTCGATGACCTGGCCAACAAAGAAGGTTATTCAGGCACGTTTTTCAAAGGTGTACTGGCGACGATTTTGTCCACACCTTGCACTGCGCCTTTTCTTGGCACGGCTTTGGGATTCGCTTTTGCGCAACCCTGGTGGACTGTGGCGCTGATCTTCTTCACCATTGGACTGGGAATGTCGTTGCCGTACCTGCTTCTCACAGCAAAGCCTGAATGGATGCGTTTTATGCCCAAGCCAGGAGTGTGGATGGAGAAGTTCAAAGAGTCGCTTGGATTTGTTTTGCTTGCCACCGTAGCCTGGTTGCTTGGTGTCCTGGGCAGCGAACTTGGAATTGAAGGAATCATCGGTACGACCTATTTTCTTATCGCCCTCGCCTTTGCAGCCTGGCTTGTTGGAAGGTTCACTGACCTGACTAGCGAACAAGGTCGGAAGATTACTGTGTACTCAATTTCAACTGCAATTGTGGCGGCTGCATTTTACTTCTTCGTTTATCCACTGCCAGGCATTGGACTAAAGGCTCAGCCTGTAGAGAAAGCAAATTCCGATTCACCGATCAAGTGGCAGCCATTTAGTGTTGACGCGCTCGATAAACAGCTTTCAGAGCACAAGACAGTTTTCCTCGACTTCACTGCTGACTGGTGCCTGACGTGCAAGTTCAATGAAAAAACTGTTTTGGACAGTGCTCCTGTAGTGGAAAAAATTAAGGCACTGAGCGTGGTGCCGATGCAAGCGGATTGGACCGTACAAGATCCAAAAATCACTGCCTTGTTGAATAAGTTCAACCGCTCTGGCGTGCCGCTCTATGTTATCTTTCCAGCGAACAAGCCCAACCAACCAATCGTCTTGCCTGAAGTTATTAACCAGCAGATGGTGCTAGAGAAGCTAGAAGAAGCAGGGAAGTCACAATAAGAAGAAGCGACGTAATTGGAATGCCAAAAACATCGCTTCAATTAAGTTGCTGACGTACAGCGCCGGCTCGTCCAACTCTTACTTCAACTTCGCAAGAGTTTCCAAAAGTTTAGAATTCTCAGGCATTCCCTGAATAACTTCCTGGATCACGCCGGCTTTGTCGATCACGAAAAGCACGCGGCTCGAGTTTGTTTTGCCTTCGCTGATAGTGCCATACAATTTTCCAACTTCGCCTTGTGTATCAGCTAGCAATTGCTGTTTCAATCCGAACTGCTTTGAGAATTTATCGTGGCTTTCCAAATTGTCGCTTGAAACACCAAATACGACAGTGTCAGCAGATTCAAATTTAGAATAGTCTTCTGAGAATGAGCACATTTCTTTTGTGCAGCCCGGTGTGTTGTCTTTAGGATAGAACGCCAGAATGACGTTTTTTTTGCCGTGGAAATCTTGGAGTGAAACTTCGCCCTCAGGATGAGCGGCGACTCTGAAGTTTGGTGCTTTATCGCCAGCAACCGGCATGGTTGAGGCTTCAGTTGGTGAAGTCATGAATATAGTCCTTGTTTGGTGGAGGGTTGCTATTCTATCGCAATGCGAGAATTTGTTAATTAACCCCTGGTCTGAATCAAAAAGGCATTCACGTACAGTGAGTGCCTTTCTGAATTTACATATTTCCGACGCTTATCCGTGGATCGTGTCATGGATTGCTTCCAGCAAGCCGTCAATCTTTCCTACGTCATTGTTGTCGAGGAACACAGCCAGAATGCCTACATCGACGTCTGTGAGGACCGTAGTCTTTGCATCAGTGACCAACACCATCTGACGAAGTTTTCCGATTTCCAACTTTTTGGTCGCCAGATTGCTTGTGCTCAAACAAGCTACTGAAAGCACGCCTAGCGTGTCTTTATCCATGCCTGGACCGGCTGTGGATGCAATCACTAACCCATCGTGACCAACGATGACGCTGCCGTCTACACCGCTGTATGAATCAATCTTACTCAAGAGTGCCTTGATTCCTTCGCCACGCGCTGCCGAGATCACTCTGGCGGTGGTCAGACCATTACCGATGGTGCCGCTCTCTCCTGCCTTAATGATGTTCTCAACTGCCTGAACTTCGATCAGCAATTTGCCGATCGTCTTCATCGTACCGGCAGTCTCTGATGCAAACTCAGTGCTACCTTGTTTGCTCGACAAGCGCCCGAACTCTTTCAACTCTTTCGCCGTCTTTCGATTTGCTTCAGACTCACGGCTTTCGCGACTTTCTTCAGCAACTTCGTTGGCCTCAGCAGCTTCAACAACTTCTTCAGCTATAGCGGCTTCTTCAGCTACAGTGGCTTTATTAGTTTCAGCAACAACTTCTTCTTCTTCTTTTTCTTTCGCCGGTTCCTCAGCTACTTCTTCAGCTACTTCTTCAGCTACTTCTCCAGCTACTTCTCCAGTTACTTCTTCAACAGCTGTTTCAGTGACTAACTGATCGTTAGGTTCTTCGGTAGCTTCCTTGTTCGGTGTGTCGAACAGGTCGCTGACGATATCGCCAGTGCTCGATTCAGCAGCAGCTTCAGCAGATTCATGCGCTGCCTGCGACTCGTGAGTGTATTCTTCAACTCCATATTTATTGCCAACATCGCCAGTGTTAGCTTCTTCCAGACTTTCGATCAAGTCCATTACTTGGGTAGCCACACCGCTGCCGTTTGGTGGTTCTTTCGCTTCGGGTGGTGCGAATGATTCGGTCTCAGTTTTGGTGCTCTCTGAAGATGCCAGGCTGTTCAATAGACCTTCAACTGTAGCTCGAAGGCTGGGCATCGTATCCGACGTTTCGGAGAATTTGCCCGACTGCTCGACTTCTGCTGCTGACTCAGACGCCTCTTCATGAATGTCACTCGATTCAGCTTCAGATGGTGGTGCAAACGACATCTCTTCTTGAGTTTTGCTACGCTCTCTCATGATGTTGTCCGGCGAGAGCGCAGGATGATCCCCAGTCGCATCTGCAGAGCGCACACGAGCCAGTGTCTCATTAGTGACACCACGTTGAGCTTCCGACGGCGCAAGATTGGAGAAGATGTCATCTAGTTCGCGATCGAGTCCGGATTCTTCGAACATGCTTTCGTTCTTCGGCGCTTCTGGCTCATGCACAGGTTCAGGTTCAGGTTTTGGTTCCGGCTTCAGCTCAGGTTTCTTCTCTTCGACTTTCTTCGCTTCTACAGGCTTGGCTTTCTCTGGTGATTTCGACTCAACCTTAGCCACCTCTTTCTGCGCCTCAGCTGGCACGAGGTTTGAGAAAATATCGTCTAGTTCTTGATCGATCTTTGTGGCTTCGAAGACCCCTCCCTTAACAGGCTCTTCCACTTCCACCGCAGGTTCGTGGCTCACCGCTGCGGTGGTCGCGACAGTCTCTGCTTCGACTAGCTCACTTTTTGTCTCTACAGTTTTCTGGGCTTCGGCAGGCACCAAGTTGAGGAAAATGTCATCAATCTCTTTATCTAATCCTGTCTCGAATAGACTTGAGTCATCTTTGATCGCTTCGGATTTGATTGGTTCTTTCGCTACTGGCTTTGGAACTTCAGCCGGCTTAGCAGTAGAAACAGGCGTAGGAGCCTTGGGAACTACTGGTGGCGACGGTTTGGAAGGATTTACCTCTGGTTTTGAGGTTGAAGTTGGAGTCACAGGCTTCGCGGCTGCTCCGCCGGTGGTGCCTGAATCGGATGCCCTGGCGGCTGGACTGGAGGTTGTCGGTGACTTCGGTACGTCCAACGCATCTAACATAGAAGAGAGGCTTGGAGCGGCTTCTGGCTTCTTTGCCAGTGGTGAATCGTATTGTTTCGAAGTCGAGGGTTTCGCTGCACTCGTTACAGCCGCGGCAGGTGTAACCGGCTTCGGTGAGGGAGTGACGACTGGACTGGCTTGTTGGTGCGTGGTCGCTGGTTTTGGTGGATCCGGTGTTTTGACCGGTGCAGGCGTCATTTTTGCGGGTTCTGGAGTGGCAATGCGTTCGGGCTCTGACACCTCTGGTGGTGACAACAAACTCTCTTGACCGAATAATGAATCCATTTCTACTTCGTCTGGAGCCGAGTAGGCGTCTTCTTGTTTGGTATCAAGTCGATCGAGAATTGATTTCAAGCTGTCTGCGTCATTATCGCCACTGGATGTTTCAAGCGGTTTTTGACGAATTCCACCGGTGCCGCTTGCCGAAAGTGCCTGCAGCTTCGTGAATGTGCTCGTGCTCTTTCGCTTTTGAGCTTGTAAGCGCGTCGCCGTAGATGAAGCGACTGTGCCAGTCGTAGCTTTCTTCTGACCAGGTAAATTGCTTTGCGAATCGGTCGGCATGGTGCCGGGAGCTGCTGTTGCTTCTGCAGCTGGAGCAGTGGACGAAGGCGTGGCTGATTTTGCGGGAACAACTGGTTCTGGCTGTTTCGCCGGTGCCGGAGCTGCGGATTTGGCGCCGGGCAAGCTCGATGCCAACCCGGTCTTGGTGGGCGTGATTGGTAAATCCGTCGACGAATCGTCATCAGGGGCGAGATTGTCGAGGATCCCCTTCAAGTTTGTGCTTGAAACATTAGCAGGTGATTTTGACAGCGGCTCTGACTGCGCTGGTAACTTAGTTGATGAACTCTTGGTCGCAGTCTCTTCTCTATCCGAAATTACAACTTCTGTAGGTCCACTTCGCTTCACAGCAGACTCCACTTCTCCCACTTGCTTCAGTGCGAAAATCGCCAGTGCTGTAAGACCACCGCCTAACGCCATGATGCCGAGCAAATATTGGTTGATCAAAAGCTGAAAATTCGGCAGTAATTTTGTAGTTCCGAAGGTGACGTTGGCCACAACTCCGTAAGCGAGTCCAAAAAATATTCCGACCGCGGCAACAATGATTTTGTCTTTCGGTGAACCTTTGGCAAAGGCTAGAAAAGCAACTAGGATTGGCGGAACAATTAAGGCGGCAAGAATTATTGCGTCATGAAGTCCCGTCATAGCTGTCGGGAACTCCTTCATCGTGAAGCAGCTTGCAGCCAAGAAGACTAAAACAGATACGAGTGCCAACCAGATTCGAAACGTCAGCTTATACATCAAGTTACCAAGCGCCCATCCTACCTAAGCCGTAAAACCGTATGTTCAATATACCCCGCCCAGAGCATCAAAGCGTTATCAACGAAGATTTTTTCAAATTAGCCGTAGATCGCTTGTGATCCTAACTCTAGATGCTTCAAGCTGCCCAAACCATGCTGAATCAGAGTCTAAATGAGCCCCCGAGGCGATTGACCAGACTCTCACGAATTTTCGCCAGGCTGATTTCTACTTCTTCATTGGTTAAGGTTCTTTGAATGTCTTGGAAACTCAGTCTGTAACTAAGGCTTCGCTTTCCTTCCGCTGGCTGATAAATACTCACAAGCTCTATCTGCTTGAGAATTGGACCTGCCGAAGCTGTAATGCAGGAAGTGACAGCGGCGTGATCGACGCGCTCGTCAAGGTCGATCGTCAAATCGCGTGATGTTTCGGGCGCAGTTGGGATTTCCTGAAATGAGTGCGCCTTTCTCAGGCCGCGCAGATTATCAAGCGATAGTTCGAAAAGGAAGGCTGGTTGTTTCAGACCCATTGCATCGGAAAATCCAGGATGAACCTGACCCAAGTGTCCGATATGCTCCGTTTGCGCCTTCTGGTTTTGCTGATGATTGTTTTGGTTATCGCCTTTCTCCTTTTTCGATGCGCCTCGGTCAAATTCGATTTGAGCACTTCTGGAAGGATGCAAAATGTTCGTTTCTTTGGGATTGAAGAATCTTGTCCGTTTCAAACTAATACCCAGGCTTGAAAGCAAGTTTTCGACAACACCCTTGGCTGTGTAAAAGTCCGCGTCAACCGTCTCTGTTCCTTTCCATGAGGTCATCTTGCGATCACCCATGAGAACACCAGCCACTTTCAATTCTTCTTTCACGCCTGTTTTGAAAACGTCTTCCTGGCCTTCTGCTACGCGGCTGTAAGTGCGACCGATTTCAAAAATCCAGACGTCTTTGCGTCCGTGATCCTGATTGTAAGCGGCGCACTTTATCAGACCTGGCATCAAGCTCTGTCTGAGCACCTGGTGATCTTCAGAGAGCGGATTCATCACTTTCACGATAGTGTCTTGGTTTTGCGTGCTGTACGAGGCAGTGGCGGGATTGACATCAGCGGCTGTCAGGCTGCTTAACCACGCTTCGCTCAACCCGGCTGAAACTAAAATCGAACGTGTTTTGCTTGCCGTGTCTTCTGCTGGATCAGCTGTGACTGCGCCGCGCGGCATTCTCACCGGCAAGTTATCGTAACCCCAGATTCGGCAGACTTCTTCAACGATGTCTATTTCTCTAGTGACGTCCGATTGTCTGAAACTCGGCACTGAGACGGAAACTACCTTGTCGTCTTTCTTACTAACCGTGAAACCCAGTGGCGTTAGATACTCCGTCACTTGTTCGAGTGTGAATTCGGCATCCAGAAAGCGCTTCAGTTGCGCCAACCGCAAATCGACGGAAACTTTCTTTGTCTCGTCAGTGCCACCTTTTTCTAGCCTGCCGACTTTTGGTGTCGAGTCCGGAGAGCAATATTTGAGGAAGAGATAAGTGGCGCGATCCGAGGCTTCTGCTGTCGATCCAACGTCCACACCACGCTCGAATCTCAAGCTGCTTTCGCTTGCCAGTCCGAGTAGTCTTCCGCCACGGCGCACTCTTGCTTGATTGAATGTGGCTGATTCGAGTGCTACATCTGTTGTCGTGTCGCTGATTTCGCTGTTCTCGCCACCCATCACACCGGCGACGCCAACTGGTTTGCCGGAGTTCGTAATCACCAGAACTTCATCGGTCATCGTGCGTTCTTTACTGTCCAACGTCACCATTTTTTCGTCTGGTTTGGCACGGCGAACGGTGATTTCAGCCTTTTCCAATTTGCTCATATCGTAGGCATGGAGCGGCTGTCCGTATTCATGCATGACGTAATTTGTGACGTCGACAATGTTGTTGATGGAACGCACGCCGACTGCTTCAAGGCGTCGCGCAATCACATTTGGTGACGGTCCGACTTTTAACCCGCTCAATCTGCGAATCGTAAAGAATGGGCAATCATCAGTGTTTTCTAGCGCTACGTCGAAATTCAAACTGGCGTCTTCTGCGATCTCCAGTTTCCAATCCGGACGTTTCAGTGGGCGGTTCAAGAGTGCAGCAACCTCTCTTGCCAGTCCAATGACGCTGAGCGAATCGCCTCTGTTCGAGCGGGGTTCAACGATCAGCACGTAATCCGGATAGAGGTGGAAGAGTTTCTTGATGTCTGTTCCCAGTTCGCCGTGCGATTGATTGAGAATCAAGATGCCCGAAGACTCCGGCGTTTCCACACCGGCCGCGACCAGTCCCAACTCAGGCGGAGAGCACAACATGCCGTTCGATTGCACGCCGCGAATTGCGGAAGCTTTGATGGCAAGCGCGGTTCCGTCTTTGCGGTTAATTACTTTCGCACCTGGTAGTGCAACTGGAATGCGCTGTCCGACTTCGATATTTTGCGCTCCGCAAACGATCTCTAGCGGGTCTTCGCCCGGTGCGACGCGCGTTTTTGTCAGTCGGATCTTGTCGGCATTAGGGTGAGGAAGGATCTCCAAAATTTCGCCTAGCACGACAGGTCCTTCAATATCAGGACCGACTTTGCGAATTTCCTCGACTTCAAAAGCGCCCATAGTGAGCTTTTCCGCTACCATCTCGGGGGTGATGCCGGTTAAATCAACATACTCTGACAGCCAATCGAAGGACAGTCTCATTAGGAATCCTCAGTTAAATAGAAGTGTGCATGCGGGGTTTACCGTAGGGTAATCTATGCGGCAAGCCGCCCGATTGATCAGAATTGTTCAAGGAACCTGAGATCGTTTGTGAAGAAGTGCCGAATGTCGTTGACGTCGTACTTCAACATGGCGACGCGCTCAATGCCCATGCCGAAGGCGAAACCGTTCCATTCTTCAGGATCGATGCCGACTCCGCGTAAGACATTCGGGTCGACCATGCCGCATCCGAGCAACTCCAGCCAGCCGCGATGACCGCAGACCTTGCAACCGCTGCCCATGCAAAACGGGCACTGGCTGTCGAGTTCGGCGCTAGGCTCTGTGAATGGGAAGAAGTCTGGACGGAAGCGTGTCTTCAAGGGCTTACCCAGAAAGAGGCGAATGAATTCAGTGAGCAATCCTTTCAGCTCTCCGAATGTCACGTCTTTGTCGATCAACAGCCCTTCTAGCTGGTGGAAGAGTGGATATTTGCGAGCGTTCACTTCTTCGTTTCGATAGACACGGCCAGGAGAAATGATGCGTATCGGTGGTTTTGTTTTTTCCATCACCCGCACTTGCACCGTCGAAGTCTGGCTTCGCAGCAGCACTGAGGGATTTATGTTGGTGTAAAAAGTGTCTTGCGAATCGCGAGCAGGGTGGCTGTCAGGTGTGTTGAGCGCGTCAAAGTTGTAATAGTCAGTCTCTACTTCTGGACCATCAGCAACGGAAAATCCCATGCCATGGAAGATTTCGATGATGTCGTTGGTGATTTGTGTGAGTGGATGGATGTGCCCAGGCTTCATCCCGGTGCCTGGCAAAGTCACATCGATGCGCTCAGTGCTCAGTCTGGCATTCAATTCGCGATCGTAAAAAGTGCGTTTGTGTTTCTCGAAAGCTTGTTCGATATTGGTTTTGACGGTATTGGCAAGGGAGCCGACTCGTCCTCGGTCAGCTTTGTCAAGTTGCCCTACGCCGCTCAGAATCGCTGTCACCTCGCCTTTTTTGCCCATGAACTTGAGGCGAAATTCTTCCAGCTGCGCCGAGTCATTCACGGCTTCCAACGCTGTAAGCGCGTTGCGCTCGGCTTCAACCAATTTTCCTTCGAGCTCTTCGGGCGTCATGTCTTTGATTCCAAGTTGTTTAGCTGATAAGTCTGGCAGCTTGCGGAGTCGAGCAGCTTGCTGCATAGACCCCTCAAGAGTGCATAGACTATCCTGGGATAACGACTAATAAAATTAGCAGAAAATCAGCACGTTTCGGGCTTCGCGGGTCGTCGTCGTTGCGATTTGCAATCAAAAGGAAAATCTACTCAGCGCCTTGCACTACAATTCATGCAGGATGTTTTGCGGGTCGGGAAATTGCCCAAACCAAAATTCAAAAAAAGACCCGGTCACACGATACCGACGACACGCGTCTCAGTAATCGTCATTCAGGGTGACAAAATTCTGCTCGTCAAGCACCGCAAAGGTAACCGCCAGTACTGGGTCTTGCCGGGTGGACGCCTTGAATACGGCGAGACGTTTTTTGAATGTGCTGTGCGTGAAATAAAAGAAGAAACGGGGCTGGACGTCGAGGTTGAGCGCTTTGTCTTCCTATCTGAGGCGATTGCTCCAGACCGGCTGCATCATATTGTCAACATCTACATCAAAGCCAAAGTAATTGGCGGAATTATGAAATTGGGTAACGAACCGGTTTTGGCGGCGGTCGATTTCATTGCTGTGGCAGAACTGGAGACGATTACGCTCTTTCCTCCGATAGGCAAAGTGATAGCCGAATCATTGCCAAGCGGCTTCCAGAATGGCATTGAATATCTTGGCAATCTCTGGGTGTAGTATGATCTCCGTTTGTATATTAGTCGGACAGCTTTGCTGCACGGACTAACCTAGGATAAATGGGGATTCGACAGATGCCACAGCAAAAAGGTATGAAGCGCGCCGTCAAAGTCGCAGAACGAGCTCGCAAGAAAAAAATCAGCGCAAGAACAGCAGATATCAGACGAGTTGAGCGCGCTGAAGAAGTTGCTGCAGCTCCGGCTCCAGCTCCAGCTTCGAAATAAGCGATTTCAAGCAAAAGTATTTGAATCGTCCGCGCTCGGCCCGGGCGATTTTTGTTTGCCTACGGTTAGTTGAACCGGTTAGTTGAACTCTTCCCCAAACGAGAAAGTCGTCTCCCCAACCACAACTTCGCTTCCAGTCTTAGCGCCCTCGGCGAGCAATGCATCGATAATGCCCATCGCTCGTAACACGTGAATCATGTGGTGAATCGAATCTGGATCGCGCATATTAGTGACTGATACAAGCCGCTCTGCTCTATCCCCTTCAACAATAAACAAGCCTTTCTTTCGAAAGATCTGGAAGCCATTATCGGGGCGTTCCTGCGATTTCGGATCGAAGAAGATAATTTCGGCTGGTTCCGGTCGCTCCGCCTTCAACTTCATGAGCGCATCTTCCAAGACGTTGATCAGGCTTTCCACACCTTGTCTGGTGGCACCTGAAATTAGCATCACCTCTTCGCCCTTAAACAGCTCGTTTTGCTTCGTGTTGTTGGCGGTCTTGTAGTGTTTTCTCAGGCGCTCAACTATCGATGCAGCCTCTTCTTCATCGACTAAATCTGCTTTGTTGCAGACAAGGAGTTGCGGCAATGCTGCCAGATCCTCGCTGTGCAAGCGTAATTCGGCGCGGATAGTGTCGATGTCTTCTTCCAAATGTTCCGACGTTATATCGACGAGATGGATTAGCATCCTTGTACGTTCTACGTGACGAAGAAATTGATGACCGAGACCAACTCCTTCCGATGCGCCTTCGACCAAACCTGGGATATCAGCCATAACGAATGCGTTGCCACTCTTGGTTTTGATCACACCCAGCTGCGGTTCCAAAGTAGAGAATGGATAGTCTGCGATTTTTGGTTTCGCCGCTGATACCACCGAAAGTAGCGTCGACTTGCCTGCATTTGGCAGCCCGATTACGCCGATGTCGGCGAGAACCTTCAGCTCTAATTCCAATTTGCGCTCGATGCCGGCTTCTCCCGGTTCGCAAAAGTGCGGTGCGCGCATTTGTGGAGATGAGAGCATCGTGTTGCCACGACCGCCGCGACCTCCTTGAGCAATCAGGGCGCGCTGGTGATCGAGTACTAAATCCGCGATCATGTCCCCCGTTTCGGCGTCCCTGATAACGGTTCCAACGGGCACGCGCACGATCGTGTCTTCGGCGTTTTTGCCGTGCATGCCTTTGTTTCGTCCGCGCTCACCGACGCGTGCTTCGATTCTTTTCTTGAAGCGAAAATCGATTAGCGTGTTTATATCTCGAGTCGCCTCAAAGTATATGTGCCCGCCGCGACCGCCGTTCCCTCCGGCCGGTCCGCCCATGGGTTCGTACTTCTCACGACGCCAAGCGACGATGCCGTTCCCGCCGTCGCCGGAACACACCTCTATAAATACATGGTCTATGAATTGGCTCATGTTTAAGTTAAAGCTTCTGAAGGGTAGATCTTATACTGATCTAGATCTAGATCTTGATCTGTGTAGTATTTATATATAGTTGTGTGAGGATGTCCGTTCTTCTTGGCAATAGGTTTTTTGAGCATTACTACCGATAACTGTGTTTAACACAGGAGGAAAGTCCCTTGGAAGAGAGAATTACAGTTCACGAAAAGGCTCGCGGCGAGACGATTAACGTCTATATCGGCGAGTATCGCGGCACCAAGTATCTGCACATTCGCGAATGGTATATGGACAAAGATCAGGAAGAAAAGCCAACAAAGAAAGGCATTGCGTTGCCTTTGGAAAAAATCGATGCTTTGCGTGAAGCAATCGATCGGTTGGTGCCAGCCGGTGAAGGCTCTCCTGCGGACGACGAACCATAAGCGAATAGGAATTCCATTTTGATCATTGCTCGAAATCTGTTGGAGCGTTGGATTGCTCCGATTGTCTTTTTAGTCGCCGTTTCATCCTCACAACCAGCACAAGCAGCTGAAATAGCCGTTACCAATGCTTCTCCCTTTCAAGGGGAAACCATTGAGCTAACGGCTACTCCCAGTGAATCCGAAGCGCCACCATCCACGGTGACCTTCAATAAGCAGACATTTAAGCTATTTCCTAAAGCAGGAAAATCAGAAGGCGACAAGTTCGTTACGCTTCTTGCCATTCCTGCCGACATCAAACCCGGTAAATATCAGGTTTCGCTTGGTGATAGCAAAATTGATTTGGCCGTCAAGGCTGCAAAGTTTCCAATTCAGTATTTGACGTTGCCGAAATCAAAAGACAATTTTTTGATGTCGCCGGGTGAAGAAGAAGGAATTGCCGCAGCCAAATCAACTGTTTCGGATAAGCGCATGTGGACTGCTATTTTTACTGTTCCATCAAAATATTCAACGTCATCGAAATTCGGAATGAGGCGTGTAGTGAATGGGAAATTGCTCGACGATTATTTCCATTCGGGACTGGATTTTAGAGCTCCAGCCGGTACGCCAATTGTTTCTTGCGCGCCAGGAAAAGTAGTGTTGGTCGGATTGAAGTGGCGACTGCACGGCAACTGCGTCGCAGTCGATCATGGGCAAGGTGTGATTTCGATCTACATTCACATGACTTCAGTTGGTGTCAAAGTGGGCCAAGAAGTTGAAGCGGGGCAAAAACTAGGCACTGTTGGATCTACCGGACGAGCATCAGGACCGCACTTGCACTGGAGTTTGTACGTCAACAATGTGGCGACAAACCCTCAGCCGTGGATTGCGGTTCCCAACTCCAAATCATGGCTTGCCAAAACACTTTGATTAATTGGTGGTGTTTGATGACGATGCTGTTAAAGACGTCCATCTTCTGGATAGAATTTTGCCGTCGGTTGAAGCCACCTATAGCAAATTGCGTAAGGTCGTTTGGACATTGAGGTTGGCTACTCTACTTACAAAAAAATAGTAGCCATATTCTTGGCGGAGCATAGATCAGGAGGTCCAATGCACAACGAATCTTTTAAAGTTTCTAGCACTTACCAGTGTTGGACCCCAGTATCTCTGCGGTTCGGTGATACCGACGCCGTTGGACATATAAACAATGCTGTGTTCGCTACGCTTTTCGAACAGGGCCGTGCCACCGCTCTCTTCAACGGCACCGAAGCGTTGAGTGAACCGGGGACGACCTTCGTATTGGCGAGCATCAAACTGGATTTTCTCGCTGAAATGCACTTTCCGGGAACGGCGCGCGTCGGCACGAAAATCAATTCGTTTGGTCGAAGCTCGATAAAGCTTGGACAAGCTATTTTTTTGGACGACAAATGTTGCGCAATCTCAGAAGACGTCATAGTGCTGATCGATGTTGCTACTCGAAAGTCTGTCCCCGTCACCGCCGAGACGCGCCGGATCATTGAATCGCGGGTCCAAACCTTTTCACCCACTTGTTGATCGCTTCTCAAAAACTTCTCTAGCGATTGGAAGTGCAGAAAAGATATTTCGACACTATGCCTGGTCAGGGGTGAAATACGCCGGGAACGGAAATACCAATTTGAATGCGGATACTCCGCTGTCGTTGAGGCGGAAAATTTTGCCACCGTTGTTCAGGAATGTCTCCAGTCGATTTTTGATCAGCCAATGAGCCAGACAGAGGGCATGGAATGAATCACCACCAGCGATATCAGGAAGACTATCGTGCAATCCTTCTATACCGACTGGACAGGCCCACTGACCTGGTCCTTTCTGATAGGGACGCCCCAGGAATATCCGCCCCGGAGCCATCTCGCCGTTGGCTCCCTCGAAAATCACTTTTACTTCGGCGATCGCATCATCGCGCTCTCTATACGATGGCATTTAGACCTCCAATCAAAATGCGCTGGATTGCTCCAGCGCATCGATATAACCCCACACAACGATTGATCTTTGAATCAGCTTATAGAGTCTGAGTCTTGTTCCAGAAAGCATCTTTGATTGCCTTCGAAGAACCTGTTTCAGAGCTAATCACAACGCTGGCTGGTGCGAATAAGAAAACGCCGTCGCCGATGCGTTGTTGGTGTCCGTCAATCGCGTGGCAAGCACCCGACAAGAAGTCGACTACGCGCTGTGATTGTTCGTTGTCCAACATGTGCAAGTTGAGGAGAACTGATTTGCGAGCGCGGAGGTGCTCAACAATTTCGATTGACTCTTCAAATTGTCTAGGTTCGATAACCAAAACTTCGCTCGATGCTTGAGCGCTTGGATGGTCCACAACTTTACTGCTATAGGTTGGTCCGATTGATTGCCGTGTAGTTCTTACCGGGTCTACAGGCTGGGGCTCAAGAGCCAACTGACCGTTCGTCGCATAAACGTCGTCAGATGTCTCGAATAAATCTTCGAAATCTTCGCGCTCGTAGTTGTCCGAAGGACCAAACCAGAAGCTTTTAAACTTTGTAACTATGCTGCTGCTCACTACATCTCCTCCTTAACTCGGAAATACCAAGTTACGCCTTACCAGATTCCCCACCGTTCCTTACCAAAGGAAAAAAAACCACATCACTCTTTGAAAATTGCCGATCCTATACGCACCATTGTGGCACCACATTTTATTGCTTCTTGCCAGTCAGTGCTCATACCCATAGATAATTCACGCAGATTTACATCGAACGTTTTCTCTAGTTCGTCTCTCAAGTCACGCAGACCGTCAAAACATTTTTGCCAAACTTCTTTGTCTTCAGTGAACGGCGTGATGGTCATAAGACCTTCAATTTTCAAGCCCGGCAGACTTTTGATCTGCTCGAACTGAGAGCGCAGCTCATCTGGAGAGAAGCCTGTTTTATCAGCGTCTTCCATCACTTTTACTTGTAAGAGCACCGGTTGAATCAGCTCGCGACTGGTGGCAACTTTGGAAATCTCTTTAGCAAGATTGAGTGAGTCGACCGAATGAATCAATGCGAACTTACCGATCGCTTGCTTCACTTTATTGGTCTGAAGGTGACCGATAAAATGCCATTTTGAATTGTCGACCACTGATGGTGGCAACACTTGCATTTTGGCCAGTACATCTTGAACTCGGCTTTCACCAAATTCGGTGACACCTGAGGAGTAGGCCTCCTCGATTTGAGCGGGCTTTGCGGATTTAGTCACAGCAATGAGCTTGACCGGACGATTGCCGATTGTCTCTCTGATGCGAGCTAAGTTGTCAGCCACACTCATGCCTTCCGTTCGGGCAAATTTTGGCATCACATATGATGCCTCCAGCAA
>JBBQFO010000026.1:0-33292 GCA_038322035.1 Candidatus Obscuribacterales bacterium | reverse complement strand
CCTCGAGCGTCCAATGGGCGGCCGTGGTGTTTTGCTTGGTGGTGTACCGGGTGTTGAACCAGGCGAAGTCGTCATCATCGGCGGCGGAATCGTCGGAACCAATGCTGCGAAAATCGCATTGGGACTGGGCGCACGCGTGACAATCTTCGATCGCTCACTGGAGAGATTGCGCTACTTAGATGACATCTTCAACGGACAATTGCGCACAGTCTTCTCAGTTGGACACTACCTCGAGCAGGTTCTGCCAAACGCAGACCTGGTGATCGGCGCAGTTCTGATTCCTGGTAAGACAGCACCAAGAATCATCACTAGAGCTATGGTCAAGAAGATGAAGCCAGGCTCGGTGATCGTTGACGTCAGCGTCGACCAGGGTGGTTGCATCGAGACAATTCATTCCACAACACACTCAGCGCCAACATACATTGAAGAAGGCGTGCTTCACTACGCAGTAGCGAACATCCCGGGCGCTGTGCCATGGACTTCAACTCGCGCTTTGACCAACGCCACTATGCCTTATGCTCAGAAGCTCGCGAAATTCGGCTATCAAGCCGTGTTGGACGATCCTTCATTGCATCGCGGCGTCAACATTCACCAGGGCGAAATCGTTCACGCTGGTGTAGCTGAAGCTTGCGGCAAAGTGCCAGTCACTGCCTAAGCGGTTATCGGCTGACTTGAGCGCCTTTGGACCTTTCGGGCAGCTTGCTGCATCGACAGTTCCAGGATAAGAAACGCAACAACATAAAAGAGCGGTGAGTCAGTACTCGCCGCTCTTTTAGCTTTCAGGGGTGAAGATTTAAAGGTTGCCCACTAGGAGTTGGCCGACCGATCGGTTTAAATAGCAAAACTTCGCCAGCGCCCCTTTTTCGTCATCCCGAGTTATAACTGCGATGAAAGTTACGGGCACATATTCCGGACGCCACCAGGTGACACAAGATTATGCCTAAAGTTCGACTACTTACTCAGGGAAAGATCTGGGCTAATCGCACCACGAGAGAAATTTTATGGAGCGTCATGAAGTACAAGAAGGTCGCTGTAGGCGTTCTTCACGTCTCTGGACCGAACGAAACTTTAGAAGGCGACATTTGCATTCACAACGGAATTTTTGTCGTTGGGGGCAAATTAGCTAACGGAAAAGGCGACGGCTACAACGCAATAAGAACTTTGCTGATGCTCAAAGAAGGAAAGTTCGAGTATCTTGATTACAGCGATGTCGATGTGCCGGAATTTAATCAGGGCCTGAAAATTCGTTTAACTCAGTTGATCAATAAGCTTCCGAGTTTGCCTGGCACATTGGAAGAATTGATGGGCGCAAACACTTTAAATCGCATGCGCAGCTTTGAAGCTGATGCCTCACCGAGTGAAGAAGCGATGATCGACAAAGAGACATTTGCCCAACTACAAAGTTGGGAAACGCGCACAATGCGATTGCGCGCGGCCGCCTTCTGGGGGCTGTTCGTCGTCATTTCTGGCATCGCCGGATTGATGTACTACTTCCAACGCTGATAAGTAATTTATTTACCATTGTCATCTCTGAGGTTTTTCGAACCTTTGGCGGCACCCTGCCGATATACAATGTGTGGGTACATTCTTGTCTTCCTGTTTCTAGAAGGTAAACGCCGATGAAACCTCTACGCTCAGTGTTCATGAGCATTACTCGAATCCCTCCCACGATCCTGATCGCGGCCATCGTCACTCTCGCCTTTGTGGTGGCATGGATGGTGACGAGCAAAATCAACTCAGGCGAACAAGTTTATGCTGAAAAGCAGAAAGAGCTGGATGCCAAGTACTCAGCCAAAGCAACTGTTGTCTATGCAATCAAAGATATTCCAGAAGGTCAAACGATTCCTTCAGAAGCTCTTGAAGAGCGCCAGATCGAGCAATCGAAGGTGCCTGAAGATGCGCTCACGACAGCTTCACTGGCCAGCGGACGTGTCACCAAGTATGGTGTGGCGAGTGGTCAAATCGTCTCGCAACACGACCTGCAAGCTCAAAGTCAAAATCTCTCTTTCGACGCTCGTTTGAAAACCGGTTTTCGCGCCGTCACCTTTGCTGTAGATAACAACAGCGGTGTGGCAGGTTTCATCAGCCCTGAAAGCCACATCGACATCATTGGAATGGTCGGCTCTGGTGTTGATACCAAAGCAAAACCAATTCTCTCTGACGTCGAAGTAATTGCAGTTGGACAGACATTCCTGCGCAGCACAGGTAACACGACAGCAGCTTCGCCCGCCAGTTCCGTTACCGTCGCTGTCACACCTGAAGATACGACTAAGTTGATCAAAGCTGTGCTGGCAAGCAAACTTTACTTATCACTGAGAAACAGCAACGATCACACTCCAGTCGCCACAGTTGATGTCACCGCTCTGTACAACAACAAGCACGCAGCTGCTGTGTCCAACATGAACTTCGGAGTGCCATCACCTCCACCCAGCCCACCGATGATCACTGGGCAAAACTACGCAGAAGGTGATGAACGAGGACCACAACTGGCTTCAGCACCAGCTCCAGAGAGACAAAATCACCAGATCGAAGCTTGGTCAGGTGGCAAGAAAGATTTGATCAGCGTTCCTGAACGATAGATTGCTACCTTCAGGAGACGGCTCATTTACATAATTTGAAAGCACGCTCGTAAGCGTGCTTTTTTTTGCAAATCTGTAGTTCGTCACACCGCCGTATGAATTTTGATTTATCAAACACGAGACAGTTACTAGGGTTTTCCCTGTTATCGCTTGAGAACCGGCGAAGAAAAATGGAAATGGTTAGTCTTTCTCCTCACCAAGGGGAACGTAATGAATCCATTCCGCGCACTGTTCATAGGCATCTCTCGCATGCCACCAGCAGTCATGCTGATGACCATCATCGGTCTAGCTGTTGGTGTCACTTTTTTAGTTACTGACCGACTCAAGAAACAAGAAGACGATTACAGACATAAAACGGATGCGATGACAGCGCAAATGTCAGCGAAATCCACAGTTGTCTATGCCACCAGAGATATTCCAGAAGGTCAGACAATTCCATCAGAAGCGCTCGAGGAGCGCCAGATCGACCAGGCAAAACAGCCACAAGATGCTGTTGCAACTTCAGCACTGGCCTCAGGACGTATCGCAAAATACGGCATCGCCACGGGACAAATCGTGTCACAGCATGACTTGCTTCCACAGGGAATCTCGATGGGCTTCGAGGCACGCCTGAGACCAGGTATGAGAGCGGTTACTTTTGCAGTGGACAACAACAGCGGCGTCGCTGGATTTGTCGCTCCAGAAAGTCACGTCGACATCATCAGCATGGTCGGCTCTGGAGCCGAAACCAAAGCGAGACCAGTTTTGTCTGATGTTGAAGTGATCGCAGTTGGGCAAACGTATCAGAAGAACCCCGGTGCAGCGCAAGCAACACCAGCAAGCTCGATCACGGTCGCCATCGGTCCAGATGATGCGCAGAAGCTGATCAAAGCTGTTCTGGCCAGTAAGATCTATCTTTCTTTGCGGAACAACTCGGATCACACACCTGTTGCAACAGTTGACGTTAGCTCTCTGTTTGCAAAACCACCTGTGACTAGTGCGGAAGTAGCAATGGCAACACCGTTGCCTCCAATGCCGCAGCCGTTCATGAGTGGTACGGATGTTCCATATCCAACACAAAACCCCAGTCAATCCGCCGCAGCACCAGTGCTACCGCCTTACGAAGTCGAGGCGTGGTCAGGTTCGAAGAAAGATGTGATTACAGTCCCGTCTAAGTAAGTTCAAAAAAACTTACGAACGGAAAACTCCTCAACTGGCCGAAAGAGCTGCAGCAATGCGGCTTTTTCGCGTCCTCTGGAGAGGACTCTAATCAGCGAATTTACCTAAAACGTGACGCAGCGATCTTTCAAGATAGGGATAGCGGAATTCGTATCCTGTTTCGGTCAACTTTCCTGGCAAGACTTTTTGACTGGCAAGCAAGCACTCGTCGGCCATCTGTCCAAACATTGCCCGAGCGGCGAAAGCCGGCATGGGCACTAGGGCTGGCCGCCCAACGATTTTTCCGAGCACTCGCGCATAATCCGCATTCTGCACCGGATATGGTGACACTGCATTTATCGGTCCCGAAACTTTCCCGTTCACAATCGAGTGAAAGATGGCGCCTAAAACATCATCAATATCAATCCAACTGAAGAACTGTTGCCCGTTTCCTATCGGACCTCCGCCACCGATCTGGAAGGGCAGTAACATTTTCTGCAGAGCGCCACCTTTCGGAGTCATAACCACGCCTAAACGCAAGTTAACGAGCCTAACATCGGTATCCACACCGCGAGCCGCAGCCTCCCACTGGATGCAAGTGTCAGCAAGAAAACCCTCACCAGGGGGACTATCCTCTAGCAAATCTTCCAAACCTCGGTCGCCATATATGCCAATTGCAGAAGCTGCAACCAGCACCGCGGGCGGTTTATCGAGTGCATTCAGGGTCTGACATAGAAATTGAGTCGGTTTGAGCCGACTGTAAATCACCTTCTTTTTCTTCGCATCAGTCCAGCGTTCAGAGCCGATGTTATCGCCGGCAAGATGCACGACGGCATCAAATCCTTCCAGCAACCTTGTGTCTATTTTCGGCTCATACGGATCCCAACGAATTCGCTCATTGTGATCCGTGTCGGCAATAACCGATCCGGGACGTAACAAACGCGCCACTTCGTGCCCTTGCGACGTCAAAAAAGGCACCAGCGCAGAGCCAATCAGACCAGTCGATCCTGAAACTAAAACACGAATTGGTCGAATATTCGCTTCGTTTGCATAAACGAGATCTTGGATAAGTGTGCGATGTCGATATTTGAAGAGATTTTCCAACTCATTGTGGATCATTCTTCCACCAGCGAGATCTCCTAGACCACCTGCGGGAAGCTCGTATTCAACTATGTCTTGCAAGTAACAAGAATTTTCCGTCTCCGCTTCGACTCGATGTGTTTGCTCCCAAAACGCGAACGGGCCATCGACTTGAAAGTCGCAAAACTGTTTGCCTTCTACGTAATCCTTATGTTCAAGTGTCCACTTGACAGTGATTGGGCCACTTGAAATCGCCAGTGTCACTACAGCACCATTCTCAATGCCACCTTGCCGACTCAGTATTTTGCAATCGACCCAGGGAGGCGAAAGGCGCTCAAACGCGCCCGGCCGCTTGTGCCACCTGAAGACCTCATTAGCAGAGGCCGGTATCAAAGATTTGAAGACAAATGTTTCTCGGCTCACATTTGCAAGTGTAGCAACAAGTCAGCATGGTGCCCTTTTCGCCGAAACGCGAATCAGTTCGGCGCAAACAGATGGCAAGCGATACAAAATATGCCAGAATCATATGCTATGGAATAATTTCGCCATCTAACGGGCATCTTGTTTACAAGGGTCTTTGTCTTTTCACGGTGACTATGAGCAAAAATTGGGAAGAGTACGTCGAACTCGGCGCCACCGCTTTTCAGGAGGGTCGGTTCAGCGACGCTGAAAACTTCATGCATGCAGCCTGCATGGAAGCTGAGACTCTGGGCGATGACATGAAAGTAGCGCTCAGCTTGGACAATCTCGCTGAAGTATTCTTCGAACAAGGCAAATATGACAAAGCCGAGCCGCTCTATCAGCGCTCGCTCACTATCCGTGAACGCACACTAGAGCCTGAACACGAAGAAATCGTGGCCAGCTTGAATAACCTTTCCGCTCTTTACTTCTTCCAGGAGAAGCATGCCGAAGCCGAGCCTCTGTGCCGGCAACTGACTGCGATTTATGAAAACGTTTTAGGTGAAGATCACCCGGAAGTGGCTACCAGTCTGAACAATCTGGCGCTACTGCTGAAAGCTCAACACAAATATCAGGAGTCAGAACAGGTCTTCAAACGAGCTCTGTTGATCATGGAAAAGGCGCTCGGGTCGGACCACCAGGACGTCGGAGTGAGCTTGACTCATCTAGCTGGGCTTTACCACGAGCAAAACAAATACAGTGAAGCAGAGCTGCTCTACGAGCGCGCTCTAACAACTTTGGAAGCAGCGCTGGGAGCAGAAAGTTCGGATTTATCGGAAACCCTGAACAGCCTCGTTGCTGTGCTCAAAGCCCAAGGCAAAGAGTCCCAGGCGGCCCCGTATTATCAGCAGCTGGTTGCCATCAAAGAGATAAATCTCGGACCAACCCATCCAGATGTGGTCAACTCGCTGGATCAGCTGGCCATTTTCCACTTTCATCAAGGTCGGCTTGACGAATCTGAACGTCTCTATAAACGCGTTTTGGGAATGAAGGAACGTGCGGTGGGCAGACAGAGTGCACAGATCGCGGGCAATATCGCCAATCTTGCTATGGTCTACCAGGCCCAGCAAAAATTTGCTCAAGCCGAGTCGCTCTACAAAGAAGCTCTGACGATCTGCGAAAAGAACCTTTCACCCGAGCATCTCGACGTGCAAACGAGCGTCTTGAACCTGGCTACGCTTTATCAGCGCAGCGGCAGGTACGCCAAAGCTGAACCTTACTGGCGCCGTCTGAAGAATTTGAAAGAGAAAACTCTCGCCAAGCAAGAAGAGATTTACGAATGCCTGGGCAATCTCGCCATCGCCACGTTTCAACAAGGAAAGTACAAAGAATCGGAAGCGATGTGGCGCACGCTTCTTGACGTTCGTGAGCAAGCATATGGTCCCGACCATCCAGAAGTTGCCGCCTGCCTGCACTATATTGCCGAGACACTGCGATTCGACGCTCGCTACGATCAAGCAGAACCTCTTTATCAACGCGCTCTGGCAATCAGACAGAAAGTGCTTGGACCAAATCATCCTGATGTGGCAACATCATTAGAAGGCTACGCGATGCTTCTTTCACTGACGTATCGCGAGGCAGAAGCTGAACACATGAAATCCAGCGCGCGTTGGATCAAAGAGAAAGTCAGCCGAGCTTAGAAATATTAGTGCTGCTTTTCCATTTGCGCAATTTGCTCTTCTTCTTTGCGAGCCTCTTCTTTCATAGAAAGCTTTACCAGCGTTTGAAGCAGTGATTTATGCGCTTCCAACAGCCCCGGATAAAGCTCAGAAGCCTTACGGTAAGTAGCCGCAGCTTCTTTTGTCATGCCTGATGCCAGTTGTGCGTCACCTAGCAGAATCAGGGCGTTTGCATAGTACGGATTGCGTTTGGACGCTGTCATCGCAGAATCGATCGCACCTTTGGGATTGTTTTTCTTCAGGAAGACTCGACCGATTGTTTCATAAGCTTCGTAATTCTTGGAGAAACTCTCGACTGCCTGGCGCGCCAGTTGATCAGCTTTATCGAAGTTTCCCTGAGCCAGGGCAATCCGTGCCAACTCCTCTTGTGCGGCTGATTTTTGCTCCGCAGTAACCTTGCTTGATGCCACCACCCGTGATGCAATGCCGTCGGCCAGATTGTAATCCTTCGTCAGGCGCGCCACTTTTGCCAAGCTCAAATTCAAATTGAGATCGTCGGTTTCAGCATTGCCAGCTATGTCTAGAGCTTTCTGAGTCTTTTCGAGCTTGAGCAAACTGGCCACAACCGCATGTTTGTTATCCGCTTTTTGCTTATCGGTCAAGCTGGCGTAAGCAGCAATCAGTGCATCAGAGGAGCTGATTGTACGATCACGTAACGCTCTTGCCTCCGCCAGAGCGAAGTTATCCATAGGTCCATCAGCAGTGTTTTTGCTGGTAGCGTAGATCGCTTCAAAACTAGCGACAGCGTCGCTGTATCTTCCTTCAGTCAACCACAGGTCTGCCAGCGATCGATTGATCTGGGTTCGAGTCGGCACCACATTTGGTGTGTTCAACTGAGTCAGCTGCTGCAGTGCCAGGGCAGTGACCAGAGCAGTTTCAGCCTCCACATAATCGCGGTTGAGAGCATAGCAATAGCCCAATGCCACTAGGTCAGCGACTGTGGGATTGATACTGAGTGCCTTCTTAAATTCTTCTGCGGCAGCCGCGTAATCCTTCTGCTTTATCCGCAGCGCCCCCACGGATCGATGTGGTTCAGGATCAAGGGGATCGAGGTTGGAGGCGGCGACGAATTCTCGCACGGCCTGGTCGCCTTGACCCAGCAGCACAAGGGCGTTGGCATAGCCCATATGCAATTTTGCATCCTTCGCACTGCTTACCAGCTCCTGTTTATACAAAGTCGCTAAATCTTCGTAGCGCTTTTCTTCCATAAGCAGGGTGGCGAGCTTATCTCGCATGTTTTGATTTTTAGCATTGATTTTCAAAGCTTCCTGCAAATTGTCGATAGCGCGATTTTTATTGCCAGCAAGCAGGTTCATGTTAGCCAGTTCGCCAAGCTCGAAAGCCTTATCATTGCTGAATTCCACAGCTTTAGCCTGGTCAGCAATGGCGCCGTTCATATCACCCTGGAATCTCTTGATCGATGCGCGGCTGCGATAGAAACGTGGATCTTTTGCATCCATCGAAATTGCGTTTTGCAGCTCGTCGAGCGCTTCTCGCAGTCGCCACTGCTGGATGTGAATTTGAGCAATGCGGTAATAGTTGGCCGCATCTTGAGGATTTTCGGCTAGCGCTTTTTGGGCAATATCGAGAGCTCCATCAAAATTGTTCACGGAAAGGCGCAAATCTATTAGGGTTTCAGCGGCCTCTTTCAAATTAGGTTGAATTGCAAAAGCTTGTGCGAAAGCTTCGTCAGCTTTCTTATTGTCTTTTATGAAACGTTGCTCCAAAAAACCAATCGTACGATAGCCCCAGGCAAAATCCGGAGCCAGCTCCACGCACCGCTTTGCATAATCAATCGCGGTCGCAGCTTTACCCTGTTTTCCAGAGACTGCAGCTAGAGCAAAAAAGACGGTCGGGTCATTTGCATACGTATCTGGGATGTTTTCCAACGTCTTGGCGGCAAGGTCAAGTTTCTGCTCACACATCTGGTTGTAAGCTTTGATTTCGACAGCATAGATGTTGTCTGGTCGCGGCGCATCCGCTTTGTCCGAAATACCGGCTTTCGTAGCCAATGCTTTCAGTGGATCGCATTTGGCAAGAAACATATAAGTGAATGCCAGCCAGGATTCTTGTTTACCGATCTCAGTTCGACCGGCGGTGAGAGTCTCCAATCGCTCGGCTGCGCCTTTCCAATCGCCTCGGTTGATCAAATCCAATGTGGCTCGATCGAGCCCAGTTGTTGAAGCGGAGTTCTTAGAATGCTTGGCAGACTTTTTCTTCGTCGAGGTGTCTTTAGTCGACTTCTCCTTCTTCTCGGCTGCTTGTAAGCTCGACTTGTCCTTGGCAAGAACACTGATAGTTGGTTGCAAATAACTGCTGATCGTACCAACCGTTAAAACGTAAGTTAGAGCTTTCGCGATCAGGCGACCGCTGCTCAGTTCTCTTGAAGTCATCTAGCCCTCGGCACTACTTTTCTTCCACACCACTCATTAATGCCACATTATCCATCCTATCGCTTGATTTTGGCTCGAAAAGCGAAAGCTGCATAACCTCGTCCATCGGAATGTTACGGAATTTCGGTCCGTCAAGAATTTTTCCAGCAGCGCCCTTCTTTTCCATCTGCCCCATCAAATATTCGGCGCGATCGATGACGCTGGCAGGAAGTCCGGCCATGCGAGCCACTTGCACTCCATAGCTGCGACTGGCGCCACCTGGCACAACTGAGCGAATGAATTCGACATGACCATCCAACTCGCGAACCAGGACTTGATAGTTCTCGATCTGCGGAAAGAAGCTTGCCAAGCCGTTCAGCTCATGATAGTGAGTGGCGAAAATTGTGCGTGCACGAACATCTCGAGCAAGATATTCGGCCACTGACCAGGCAATTGCCACACCATCATAGGTGCTCGTACCCCGTCCCACTTCATCCAAAAGAATCAATGAGCGCGGCGTGGCAGAAAGGCAACATTGCGTTGTTTCAGCCATTTCAACGAGGAATGTCGATTGACCTTGAGTCAAATCATCGACTGCACCGATACGAGTAAAGATACGATCGACGACGCCAACATGGGCAGATTCTGCTGGTACGAATGAGCCCATTTGGGAAAGAATGACGATGTGCGCAACCTGGCGCAGCAAGCTGGATTTACCGGACATGTTGGGACCAGTGAGGATGATCAGTTGATGATCGTCGCTGTCACCTTCCAGTCGCGTGTCATTGGCCACATAACGACCCATCGGTAGGATTTTTTCCAGAACCGGATGACGACCTTGTTTAATATCCAGAACGATCGAATCATCAACTGTGGGACGAACATAGTGACGTTCAACAGCTACTTGCGCCAGAGAAAGCAGCGCATCCAGACTGGCTAAGCGAGTCGCGTAAAGCAGAAGCTCCGGTCCATATTGCACCAACTTTTGCCTGAACTCGAGGAACAATTTGTATTCAACATCGTTCTGATTCTTCTCAGCATTGAGAATTTTCACTTCGTATTCTTTCAACTCGGGCGTGATGAAACGCTCAGCATTAGTCAGTGTCTGCTTGCGAATGTAATCAGACGGTGCATTTTGCTTATTCGAGTTGGTGATTTCAATGAAGTATCCGAAGTTACGGTTGAAGTTCACTTTCAGAGTTCTTATGCCGGTTCGCTCTTGCTCTTGCTTCTGGAAATCTTCAATCCACTGCTTGCCACCGCCAAGCAGAGTGCGAATTTCATCCACTTCTGGATTGTAGCGATCCGCGAAAATTCCGCCTTCCGTTAATTCACGTGGCGGTTCCGCACAGATTGCAGTGGAGATCAACTGAGCCAGTTCAGTCAATTTAACAGGCACCGCCCGTAGTGAACTAAAGTAAGGATTAGTTGAGTCTTGCACAGCTTTGCTAATCGGTTCCAGCGCCTCGATCGAACACTGAATTGCCATCAAATCTCGAGGACAAACAGTACCCGAGCTAAGTTTGACTGAGAGGCGTTCAACGTCCGACAACTTCGCCAACGCACTGCCAATCACTTGACGTTGCGGTGCGTTTTTCAAGAGCTCAGCGACTGCGTCTTGCCGTTCCCAGATCGCAGGTACTGAATAAAGTGGCTTGAGCAGCCATTTACGCAACATGCGACTGCCCATTCCCGAACGAGTCTGATCCAGAGTCCACAAAAGACTGCCGTCGAAACCGCGATCGCGCGAAGTCTCAGTCAATTCCAAATTGCGCCGGGTGTTGGTGTCCAGAGTCAGATGCCCATCCGTCGTATAGGAGGAAATGCCTGCAAACTTGGGCATCTCCGCCCCTTGAGTTTTTTCTAGATATTCGAGTACGGCACCGGCGGCACTGACCGCAAGTGGCAACGATTGACAGCCGAAGCCTTCCAGCGTTGAAACACCAAACGTCTGCAAAATTCGCCGTTGTGCCGGCTCAAATTGAAAAAACATACTCGGTCGACCAGTGAAACGATATGAGCCGATCAGCGCCTCTGGTGCTTCAAGCACTTCGCGCGGCATGACTTCGTTAGCACCCGGCTTGACCATCTTCTTCGCCACCAAAATTTCTTTTGGTTCCAGACGTCCCACTTCCAACACCAACTGCTCTTCAGTCAGCTGAGTAACGAAAAACTCACCGCAAGAAGCATCGACGCAAGCCAATCCCCAAAGGTCTCCAGCTTTGACGAGCGAGAGTAAATAGTTGTTCTCACGTTGTGGCAGCAGATGCGATTCGAGCACCGTTCCCGGTGTCAGAATGCGAGTCACCTGTCGCTCAACTGGGCCCTTTTCTGCTCCGACGATGCCAACTTGCTCGCAAATGGCCACCGAGTAACCCTTTGCAACCAGGCGACCCAGATACAGATCAGCAGCTCGCGCCGGAACGCCGGCCATCGGCATGCGTCCATTTGGATAGCTAGGCTCGGGGCGGCTTGTCAGCGTTATGTCCAATTCGCGAGAGGCGACATGCGCGTCAGTATCGAACATTTCATAGAAATCGCCGACTCGGAAAAACAAAAGCGAATCAGTATTTTGCGACTTAATATCCCAATACTGGCGCATTAAGGGCGAAAGCTGCGCGCTGGCTGCAGACTCGTCTTGCACGTTACGGTCCTCTACTTGAAACTGCTAGCGCCCCGCTGCTTCAGGCAAGACAGACTCGGACACAAGGCTCAATATTACAGTCTGAAACCCGGCTTCGATAATAAGCTTCTGGTAATATGAATGGTTCAGGCATATCGATGAGGCATATCAAAACTTTGATGATTAAAGATGGCTCAGGCATTTATTTACGGCAACTAAAAATGAACAAACAAATTTTTCGAGCAGCTACTTTGACCGTGGCGATCATGGCAGTGGCAACCACCGGTATCGGCGCAATCCATGCAGCCCCGCTCACCCCTGCTGCAAGACCAGCGAGCACCAAGCCGGCAGAGAAGACTTCCGAAAAGACTTTAGAGAAAGTTACTAAGCCAACGCCCGAGCCAGTCATAGAGAACGTTCAGAGTGTCAATGCAGAACAGCTCGTTGACAAGCCGCACGACTACCTCAACAAGAACGTCAAATTCACCGCCAACTTTTTTGCCTTCACCAGCTTGGCGCTTGATTACAAACCAGCTCTGAGACCGGCTAAAACGCACTTGTCATTCCTGATTTTGAAAGATAACAGCCACATCCCCCTTTCAGAGTTGAAATTGGCTATGGCGATTCCAAAAGAGAAGGATGCAGAGAACACGCTGCTAGCGAAGCTCAAAGATGGCGATCAACTTGAGATCACAGGCAAGGTCTTCAACACCGCACTTGATGAGCCCTGGGTGGACGTGCTACGTCTGAAGCTGCTGAAAGCTGCTCCAGACGAAAAGAAAATCGCTGAAGAAAAAGATAAAGACAAGGGCAAAGAGAAAAAGGCAGGCGATACTGAAGTCGAAGTCAAAGGCAAAGACGTAAAGCCTTAGAATAAGACCAGGTACGCAGCTCAAAAGTTGTTTCAGGAGAACTTACATGTCAGACGGCCAACAAATCCAAGCTCTTTTAGCTTCGCTGAACGGCAAACACGGAATTCTAGGTTGTCTTCTGGTGGCGAAAGACGGCACCGTGGTTTCATCATCTCTTCCCTCAGAAGTCGATGTGCACATGATTGGTGCCCTGAGCGCAACACTCTTTTCCAACAACGATGTGTCGATTCAAAGAATGAATCGCGGCACTCTCGTGCAGATGACGCTCCTTACAGACCAGGGAATTCTGCACTTCTACGAAGCAAACGGACACTTCCTCGTAGTGCTCACAGCAAAGGGTCAGCGCATTAACCTGGAAGGGTTGATTCGTTCGGTTGAAGAGCAAGGAAAGTCGCTCTCACGCATGGTTTAAGAAGGACCTAAAAATCTCTCTTGAATCTCTATGAACGCGCACAAAAATGGTGGGCACGTCTTTTAGGTCCTACCACCCGGTAACGTTTGGGCGGAAAGGGGCAACAGTGGGTATATTGTAGTTGCGCGAAGCCTCCAGGAAGCAATGCCAACCCGCGAGAATTGCCAATGCGTTCATCTGTTGTACTTAAGTCTATAACCGCGGCCATCTGTTGCTCGCTGATTGCGCAGTCGGCATATGCTGCGCGTTTTATTGACGTCAGCGGCTTCTGGTCGGAAAAGTACATCAACATACTGTCGGATCAAGGTGTGATCGGCGCAGAACCTGACGGTAAATTCCTACCGGGTCAACCGGTAACGCGAGCAGTTTTTGCCTATTGGTTAGTAAAAGTGCTCGGGCTGGATTCGCAACCGGTCTCGTCCAAACCTAGTTTTGCTGACGTGAAAACGACTGACTGGTGCTACAAACCGGTCGAAATTATTCGACAGAACAACTATATTTCAGGATATGCGGATGGCTTCAGGCCAAATCAACTAATTCAAAAGGCTGATTTGATCTCGATTATTGCTCGCACACTGAATGCACCAACGCCAGATAAAGCCTCCGTTGACAAGGCGTTATCTGTGTACACTGACAAGAATAAAATTCCCGAGTGGGCAAAAACTGGTATCGCCCAAGCAACTATTGCAAAAATTGTGATCGGTGCCAACCCAAAGTTGATAGAAGCAACGAAGATATGTTCTCGCGGTGATACTGCCGCTCTTCTCTATCGACTGAACCAATATGTGACACACCAGACGATTCAAGACACCACTGACCAGGCGATTGCAGCGGCTGATGCACCACCTGCGCAACCAACCGCTGCGGCAACTCCGCCATCAGGTTATGGGCAGCCGGCATATGGCGTCCCGCCAGCTGGTTATGGTGCGCCTGGGTATGGTTACCCGCCGCAACAATTTCAAGGCAGAGTGACTCAACAAACAGGGGCTAGTCCGCCACCAATTTACACGCCGCCACTGCCTCAGTACCCACCTCCGCCTCAGTACCAACCACAGTACCCGCCTCAAACTCCATATCAGACCGGCGCCTATGTGCAACCAAACCAGGGCTATCCGCCACTACAAGGTGGCTATGCGCAGCAAGCACCATATCCGCCACCAAGCGCACCGCTGCAAGGACGCGTAGCCACGGTCGCCACAGGCACAAAATTCCAGGCATCGCTGAAGAACGGACTTGATTCCGAAACTACAGTCGTCGGTGAACCAGTTGAAGCGACGCTAGCATCACCAATTTTGTCCGGCGGCGTGGAAGTAGTTCCAGCGGGCAGTAGAGTGCTGGGAAGCGTCACAAACGTGATCTCCGCCAAGCGTTTCAAATTTGGCGCCAATGGAAAAATCGATATCAAATTCACTTCAGTGGAGACACCTGACGGACGCAAGATCCCGCTGAGCGCTTCTATTGATGAGAATACCCTGAATTTGACCGGCGGCACAACCGGCGGACGTATCGGCAAGGGCTTGCTCACAACAGGTGTTGGAGCCGGCGGTGGCGCCGCCCTCGGCACCGCGCTTGGTGCCATAGTCGGAGCGACAGGACGCGGGCAAGTGGGACGGTCGACTGGCATGGGAGCAGCCTTCGGCACCGCGCTTGGTGGCGGCGTGGGACTGGTTGGGGCCGGCGTGCGCAAGGGCTCAGAAATTAAAATCAAGGCCGGCTCTTCATTACCAGTGCAACTGACGGACAACATGCAGGTGGCGGCAGCAGCACCATCTTATCCACCGCCATACCCACAACAGCAGTATGGCGGCTATCCACAAGGATACTCAGCGCCTCAGCAAGGATACCCACCGCCTCAATACCCGGCGCAGCAACCGCCAGCGGGATACTATCCGCCCCAACAATAAATTGCTCAGGTGCCCCAGCGACGCTGACGAGAGCAAAATTCAACGATCGCCTTGTCGAACTCTCCTGGTGTGAAATCCGGCCATAATGTCGGCGTCACATAGAGTTCGGTATAGGCAGCTTGCCAGAGCAAATAATTCGACAGGCGCATTTCGCCACCGGTGCGAATCAGCAGCGCTGGATCAGGCATTCCGTTCGTATAGAGGTATGAGCTGATCAGTTCATCAGTTATTTCGTCGACTTGGAGCCTTCCGGCCGCAATCTCCAGACCAATTTTTTTCACAGCCTCAGTAATTTCCAGCCGCGAGCCGTAGTTGATTGCTACTTGCAACGCCAAACCAGTGTTGCCGCGCGTTTTCTCCATAGCACGACGCATCGAGGTCTGCAAGCTATCGGGCAACTGCGGAAGATCGCCCAAGAACGTCAACCGTACATTGTTCTCAGCCAACTCTTCCAACTCTGTAACGAGAACATTCTGGAAGAGATCGAGCAAAAATCCAACTTCTTCTTTACTTCGTTGCCAGTTTTCACTTGAGAATGCGTAAACAGTCAAAAACTTCAGCTGCAAGTTACCGACGTGCCGAACCAGGTGCTTCAAAGTTTTGACGCCGGCTTTATGACCCATCATCCGCGGCTGGTTGCGGTCTGCAGCCCAGCGGCGATTGCCGTCCATAATTATGGCAACGTGATCGAGCGGTAAGACACCGCCTTGTTGAGCATTCTCGGCAGCTAGTTTGTTGTCGACATTCTGTTTTGATGGCGCTTTAGCCAATCTCTTGTTGATCTCGATTAGTATTCAAGTTCATTGTAACCGGGTCAGTGAGCCGAAGCTCTGTCAGTGAACAGACTGTTTCAAAAAATACCAGTTTTACGCTGCAGTCTCTGGACAGAACCGGCGCCGATCAATATTCTTGGAGCATGGTATTCCTTCGTCCGACCTATCCCCTCGATGGTGATGTAACAGATATCGACCTCGATCTCCTTGCCAGAGACGGTATCAAAGGCATAATTTTCGATCTGGACAGCACGATCATGGCGCCGCATTCGGGCAAAATCACTGCCGAAACAGCGACGTGGCTCGAGCTCGCCCGTCAACGTTTTCAGCTCGCTGTAGTGAGTAATAACAAGAATGATCCATACATAAAACAGGTACAAGAGCACCTCAATATGATTGTGCTCGGCCGCGCAGCAAAGCCAAGCGCTAGGGTCTTCCTGCAGGTGCTTGACATATTTAAATTGCGGGCCGATCAAGTCGTCGTAGTCGGCGATCGCCCACTGACGGATGTGTGGGGCGGGCAACGGGCGGGCATGAAAACGATTCTCGTCTGGCCACTCAAATCAATGAACGAACCTTCTTGGATTCTGTTTTTTCGAAAACTGGAAAGATGCTTCATCAAGTCGTGAGTTGCAACTCGCCGCTTGAAAATAGTCATAGATTGCGTTAGTTTGGAGTCACACAAATGTCTTTGTTAGACATTTGAAATCCACTAGCCATGCGGGATTTCATTGAACAAGTCGATTGCATATATCCTGATACCACTATCGTACACGCTGGCATGTACGAGCGCTATCGCTGAGGCTAATGACACCCCATCAGCATCGACGCCGAAGCGGTCGCTGGCCATCGGGGTGACGGCTTTCCCCCTGGCACCGAAAATGGTGGTACCAAAAACTTCGACAATCAAGCCGAAGGGCATCAAGAAAAAAATTAGAGCTGCATACCCAAGCAGCCACTATCAAAAGGCGATGTACTTCAAGCAAAAGGGCGACAAATCGCGAGCGCTCGTTGAGTTTCTGAAAGCAACGCAAGAAAATCCACGTCTGACAAAAGCATTTTACGAACAAGCTTTAATCTTTAGAGACAGAGGCTATCTAAAATTGGCTCAGTCTTCGTTAGAACAAGCGCTAGCCTTGAAGCCAGACTTCACCGAAGGGCGCATGCTACTCGCTACAGTACAGATTCAACAAGGCAACCTCGGCGCTGCCATGCAGCAGTTGGGTCAATCACTGGGCATTAAAGTTGCCACTAAAGATGGTGACAAGGTGGTTGAAGACGAATTCCCGCCGCCTACAGTTTTGCAATCGCTGCACACGCTCTTGCCTGAGAACATTGCTCGAGGAATAGCAAACTTGACGGTCGGTCAAACAAATACTTCGCAGAAATCGGCCGTTAAATCTCTCAGTAAAGCAGAGCAAAAGTCGGCTGCACGAAGTAAGTCTAAAAAGGTAGGTGAGCAGAAAGTTGAGCCTGACACCAAACCAAACGAGACTGGTGCGGAAGAAGAGACCATAACAGCAAGCCTGGACGCGGCCAATCTACCGTCCTTGCCTGCAGACGAAAGCAAATCTGAATCCAAGGAAAGGGCAAAGCAAACTCCAGAAAAGCCGTCCAAGCGTGCCAAAAAAAGTTGGTTCTCTCGCTTCATGACCGCCCTGGATACGCCGCCAGACAGCCAAAATGAGGCACCTCCGGCACCTCCACCGATTGCGGTGGATGACGACGAAAAACCGGGAGCTGCAGTTGTTCGTAGCATTCCCGCCCTCAAACCAGAACAAGCCGACGAAATGCCGACGCAAGTTGAGACATTTGAAAAGCCTGATCAACCCAAGCAGATCATCGAGAAAGTGGCTGCACTGGCTAATGCAGCAATATCGTCAGTGGGGAAAACTGCTTTCCAAATTCCCAACTTACCATCACTAAGTTCATCGATGTTCAATACTCTCAGCGGCAGCACCATCAGTAGTGACTCGCATGCGCCTCAAATAGTGGACGATCAGAAGCCTTACAAACCAGTAATGGCGCCGAACAGCGACGACCCCTGGTCAGTCAGATTGCGTTATCTAGCAGATCACGGCACCGGCACATTGAAGGAAGGGGAAGCCTTTATGTTCTCGGAAGAAAGTGGCGAAGCGACTCTCTTTCTTTCGGATGGACAGACAGTGCGCAGAACTATTTACCTACCTCGTGATCCACAAGAAGTCGTTAAACAGCGGCGCCCAGATATTCTGACGCCGGAAGATCTGCTCTACAATCTCTCGCTGCTGGCAAAACTGATGCCGAAACCGATTGAACAAGAGCAGCCGGCGAACAGCGCTAAAACCGAACAAACTTCGGCGCAACCAGCGTTTGCAGTGGATGATTTAATGGGCAAATCGCAAAGCTTCTGGGGTTGGATGAAAGGCGCGCTTAAGCTCTAGTGCGCAATTCCTTACCTCTAGGCCTTCTTGTGCTCTTTTAAATAACGCGACAGCCAGTCGTTAAACTGCTGTGGATACTGGTCCATCATGTTGTGACCAGCCCATTCGAAGACGTGCAGAGTTGAACCCGGTAAGGCGCGATGCATCTTCTCGACAAAATAATGCGGCGCCACCGGATCCCAACGTCCCACAGCGAAGTGCACAGGGCATAACACTTCCAGACCACGTGAGACAAAATCCAGGGAATCGAAGTTGTCGACTATCTGCGTGAGCGCATTGCGATGAGTGCTGATCATAGTGCGCGGTCGCCAGGGCAACCTGTCATGCAACGTTGTTCCACGCAGTTTTTCATAAGGAGCATTTAGGAAGAGCCGAAAAGCGATCGATACAGGTGGCAAAACCTTGCCCGGCATACCGACGGCAAAGACCTGCTGAAACAGCTCCGGCTGTCGCTCCGCGAGCGTCAGTGAAATAATTGAACCGAGAGAGTGACCGATGAAGATGGCGGGATACTCAATATCCAAATCTTCCAGCGTCTCCAGGATGTCTTGGATATGAACTTCGATGTCCGTATGCTCGCCTGGGTCCGAGGTCAGCCCGTGTCCACGCAAATCCGGAACGAAGCACCGGTAGCCCTTTGAGACGAGCATATCGACTTGAGGCTGCCACATCTCAGCACCAGAACCGGTGCCATGAATGAGAATCACATCGGAGTGATTGCCCTTATTGAAATCTACGTGACCGGCGGTCGTGACGTTTAACTTCACGGACAAATCACTGAGTGATGCGCTCGACTACTGGTCGATGCTCGGGATTCGGCTGATAGAGAGGATCACAATAGCTCATGATCGATCTGGCAATATCGTAAACAGCTCCGGCTCTATCCAGACACAAATTCGTCGGCAGCTTAACTTCAGAACGATCAGGACAAGGAACAAACTCTTCCACGATCTTGCAAATATCTTCAGGATGGCGAACACCCTGGGCCAGTCCATTCGCAATCAGAATCGTTGCGGTGCCCAGCTCTTGAGGCATCGGCTTGGTGATCATATCCACGGCCATCGGCAAACGTTTGGCCACTGCCTCGAATGTGGTTAAGCCACCAGCTTTGGTGACCATCAAATCAACGGCACTCATCAGATCTGAAATCTTGTCGTGAAAGGGAAGAACAGCGGTTGGAATATCGGATTTGCGAGCCAGTCGTTTAGCCTTTTCATACAATGAACGATTGTGTCCACAGAGGAAAATCACTTGTATTTGCTTCTCAACTTTAGAGAGTTGGCGATATATTTCCATCATGTTGCCACCACCGGCCCAACCAGCGTTAATGCAGATAGTGAGCCGATCGCGATGAAGACCAAGATGGTGCCTAAACTCTTCTTTGCCCATTGTTGGCGGTTTTAGGAAATCAGGATTGACCGGCATGCCGAGGGCGCGAATTTTCTGTGGCGGAACGCCCCAGGCGATCAGCTGAGCCCGTCCCAACTCGTTGGGAACGATTGTCAGGTCGGCGGACGGACACGCCCATCCTCTCCAAAAATCACCGTTGGGATCGGTTACGACCGTAACTAACTCAGTCGTGCGATTGAGTTTGGTCTCCTGCAGTCCACGCGCGATGAATTGATTTGTCATCGGATGAACGGATACAACCACATTCGGTTCGGTATCAATCAGAACCTTCTCGACATACGACCCACACATCTTGTAACCAAGCTCTGAATCGTTTGGTTTAAATGCGTTGATAAACCAGTAGTAGAAGTGCATAGCCTGCTGGTTGTTTCGCAGCAAGAAATTATAAAGATCCACAAATTTACGATTGAGCGGATGACTATGCTCAACAATGTTTTCTGTAACTATTTCGAATTCGTGACCGAGTGCATCATTCGCCGCGATCTCATGGATCCCTGCTTCAATCGCTTCAGCAGCGCTGCGATGACCCCCACCGGTGTCGGAAAAGAAGAGCGCGATTTTGTATTTCGCCATTGTTCTAAAGTTTCCCCAGAGCAGCCAACTGGCTATTTTTTTCGATGCACGGTAGGATACTGCACTAGATTCCCAACCTAATAGTGCAAAATCTCAGCCTAATGTACCATTCTGCGAAAAATTTCACCATGCGCAGCGCGATGTTGTCTTTTGTTTGCGCCAGCCTTCTCGGTTCCACGCCAGCAGCCGTCGTTAACGCTGAACCGCTGTGCGTGGCAAGCCAGCCGCCTCTTTCGAGCAATTTGAGCTTCGTTAAGAATGAATTTCCCACTTTGGCTGTTAAGAAAGCGCTTAAGAAGAAGCCGACCACTGCTCAGGTTTTCCAGTGGGACGAAAAACCGCTAGGTGACCGCAGTCCGTTCCTTTTCGTACACGGATTGAGAGGCGAATACTATCCAGCTTTTCGCTGGAAAAAAATTATCCAGAAATTTACGAGCAATCCTGAGTTCGATAGCAAGTACAAGGTCTACTTGCTACGCCACGATTCATTAGCGACCGTTAAAACAATTCCAGATTTCCAGAACGCAATTGCTTCGCTTTATAACGCTTCACAGAAGCGCCCAATAACTGTTATGGCGCTCAGTATCGGCGGCAATTTGGTTTATGAAGGAATGCATGATCAGGCGACGGATAACGCAATCCGTCTCGCGTTCACGCTAGGCACGCCTTTCAGAGGCTCGCCAATCTTCTGTATGGACTGGCTCCAATACAGTGTCTATAAGAATACGCCGCTGCCCTTATCACGCATCGACCGCTCGTTGGCTTACAAGTACTATTTCCGCAAAAACTCAGGACTGGTCAGCGATTTCGGGTGGGATAACTCCGACGCTTCAATTCCTAATGTAGGCAACTTCCATTCAATCTTGCCACTCGGTCCCAAGGGGGATCTGACTGTCAAACGTGAAGCAAACAAACGCCTGGCTGACCTAAATAGCCAGCCATTCGACAAGAAGAAGCTGATCGCTTATAGCGGTTATCTCCTCAATCCACTTATGCTGCCTGACAAAAAACGAAAAATTGATACCACTGTGAAGGCACCATATACGCTACTCTCGGTGACAATTCCATCGCACATTGGGCGCGAACATCCAGTCCTGAAGTGGCTTAATCGCGACATGGGCACGATCATTGCAACAAAAGATCTTCAGAATAAAACTGGTACGCCATTTGTCTATCAACTCAATGACGGCATCACGCCTGTTTCGAGCGCTGTCTTTCTGCCGCAAGAAGCATGTGCAAGCTCTGCACTCGTGCGCGAAGCCGAATTGCCGAAATTAAAAGCTTCTACTGATGTGCACCTGGCAAGAGTGTTCCGCAACATCGATCATCTGACCTTCATTGATGGTTACAGACCGCTAAATGCCGCTTCGGAAATTCGCGATGAGATGGAACCAGACGCAGGCACCAAGCAGATCTTTGATTGGATGCTCTCAGATCTTTTGCAGTTCGATCAAGATACCAATAAAATCGCTCACGAGTAATCCGAGGAGAAGGCGATGCACTCTAAAGGGGTCAATGCAGCGAGCTGCCTGACTCCGCAAGCAGGCCGCCTTTTGATCACACTGATTATTTTCATGTTTATGACTGCGCCGGTCGGAGCGCAAGGTGACCTCTACTCTGCGCTGGGCGAAGCACTGGAAGACCAGAGAAGGAAAGATCCATCGATTCAGAAGGCGCTCTACTCACTAAGCTTTGACCACTGGCGAAAGCACTATATTGCCGGTCCAGACGATCTAGCTGATCAGGATTGGAAGGCTGTATTGAAATTTACTGGAAGCGAAACAGACCTCGGCGAATTAGTGCGCAGGGCACTGAGGATGATGGAATTTGACGAGGGCAAAACTACCGCTGAACGACGCCAGCAATCATTTCTCGTAGGCACATGGGTGAGGGCTTCGGAGAAAGCGCTGGGGAGACCTAACTTTCGTTTGGTAACAGTTTATGCCTACGCTAGCTCTCTATGTGATCGTGCAAAAAAGTTTTCCCAGGCCGCGAACTATCGCAGACGGAAACTGGATTTGGAGAGTACTCATTGGGGAGCTAACTCAAATCAAGTCAATGACACTCTTTGTAAATTGATAGAGGATTTGATCAAATTAAATCAAAAAGAAGAGGCGCAAAAGTTTCTGAACCAACTTATGCGCAGCTCAGTTAACGATCAGGAGCTACAAGGGTGGGCGCGAAAGTACCAACGAAAAATTGACGAGCGCAAGTGAAAGCGCAACAATGAAAGAGATATTTCATTGACGGTTTGTCAGATCTTAAGATAGTATTCTTGAACGCCTCAAAGGCGGACAAACTTTGTTGGACCGAACTGTGAAATTGCAAACCACAACTGCAAGATTCAAAGAGCTGCCGGAAGCGACAGCCCCAGCCGTTTCCACGTCGTTCAATAATAATAACAATAGCGACGATAACCGCCTCTAGCGGTCGGATTGCTGGCGTTAAAAACCAAACAATATTCCGACCGCAAGACACAGAGCTTGCGGTCTTTTGCTTATGAGGTAATCATGCAATCAGTAGCGATTCAAAGTCAACAAATACAGTCACACATCGGCGAACGAGTCGAATTGAAGGGGCACGCCCAGGCAGTTCGCGACTTGGGAAATTTGATGTTTATCACTGTGCGCGACCGCACTGGCTGTGTTCAAGTTGTCGTTGACGACAAAGCTATCATCGCGCAAGCAAGTGGCATCTCTCCGGAAACTGCTGTGATCATCAAAGGTTCGGTGGTGCAGTCGCCACAGAAAAACGCACCCGTTGAAGTGCGCGCAGATTCAATTGAGTTGCTTTCTGGAGCCACTGAAGTGCCGCCTGTAGAAATTTCCAAACAGTCCAAGATGGACACTTTGTCACTGACTGCGATGCTGGACTACAGGCCGCTGACGCTCCGCAGCCCAAAAGTACGCGCCATTTTCAAGGTCCAAGCTGCGATTGGTCGCGCCTTCGCGAACTTTCTTACCAGTGAAGAGTTTGTCGAAATCCATTCACCGAAGATAGTGTCGACTGGAACCGAGGGCGGTGCCAACCTTTTCAAGTTAGATTACTTTGGCAAACCAGCCTTTCTTGCTCAAAGCCCTCAATTCTATAAACAGATGATGGTGGGCGCGTTTGAACGCGTATTCGAAGTCGGTCCTGTTTATCGTGCAGAAGAACACGACACGACCAGACACCTCAACGAATACATCAGTCTCGACTTCGAGATGGGATTTATCGAGAGCGAGCAAGACTTGATTGCCATGCAAATCAGGCTAATGCAGCACATCTTCGCTCATGTCGAAGAAACATGCGCAGGGGAGCTGGAGATGTTTGGTGTTCAGGTGCCACGTTTTTCAACTATTCCGCAGCTGAAATTGCATGAAGCGCAAGCACTGTTGCGAACTAAATTGAACTGGAAACCCGGTCCCGACACAACTGACCTCGACCCTGAGGGAGAGCGACTATTGTGCCAATATTTTTCTGAAACCGAGAACACAGACTTGCTCTATCTGACACACTATCCGCGCACGGTTCGTCCGTTTTACGCCATGCCGACAGCAGATGGTTTGAGTCACAGCTTCGACTTATTGTACAAGGGGTTGGAGGTGACAACTGGTGGACAGCGGCTGCACAGAGCCGACGAGCTGATCGAGTCGATGCGTTTACGAGGACTGGATCCAGATAGCTTTAGCGACTACTTGCAATGTTTCCGTTATGGAATGCCACCACACGGAGGTCTCGCAATTGGTCTCGAGCGGCTCACCAAGCAACTTCTGGGACTGCCTACAGTTAAGCTTGCTGTGTTATTCCCCCGAGACAGAAATCGCTTAACGCCCTAAAAAGATGGGGCACCGCTCCACAGCGGTGCCCTCTCTTTGATTCAGTTAATGCTTTAAAATAGACGTGAACCCGCTGAAATCCGGGTTCGAACGGCGAGCCGTTCGTCCCAAACTTGCCGAATAATCAAACATGGCGCCACTCAGTGATCTTAAATATGTCTTGAAACCCATCGCCGTCATTTCCTGATAGGCGCGATTCGCGTCCCAATTCTGACGAGCGACGCGATAGACAGCAACCATAGTGCCAGTCCGGTCTTCGCCCCTCTGACAGTGGACGAAGACCGGACCATCTTTATCCACGACATTTAAAAACTTCTGAAATTGCTGCTTGGTAGGCGTCTCGAACACGGCCATCGGAATGTTCACGTAGTTCAACCCAGCTCGCTTTGCCGCGCCCGCTTCCTGCGCTACTAGTATGTCTTCATTGCGCAAATTGATAATTGTTTTGACGCCGGCAGATTTGAGCAGCGAGAGCGCCGACGTCGAAGGTTGCGAACCACGAATAAGATTTGACGAGACTACCGACATGTTTGGAATCAAGGCAGCAGCTTGTTTAAGACTCGGGCTTGCGGTAGCAGGAATGTTGAGCGGCCGCGGCAGCTGTATCCCGTGGATGGGAGCAAACGCGTTGCCGGCACGCCTGAACGGAGCTAGAGTCGGGGGCTCGACTGCACTCTCGGGCGGACTGGCGGTAGGGGGCAGCGGCTCAGATGTTGGGCTTGGCTGCAGCTGTTTTGGCTCCTTGAGCAAATCCTCAAAGGTTGAAGAGAACGCGCTCTTTCCAGGATCGGCAGCGAAAGTCGCAGATGCACTGGAAACGAGAGACAGCATCAAGACTTTCGTATACTTTGCAACATCAAGTCGCTTCATTGCTACAGATAATCCTCGGCGATTCGATCTACTGACGACTAGTCCCCGTCAAAGTTTCCGCTGTATAAGCGATAGCAGACTATGAGTAGATGTTAACCGCCAAAAGCTACGCTTTAATTTTGTCTTTAGACATCGTTCGCGTATACTTCTGTTAAGCGAGTCCTTTAGGTTTCATTTATATTTACTCGCCGCTGCTCTTTCTATCCCGAGAGCCGCACGGTATCCCTTTTTCCACTGTAGAGAGGAGGGTTCGAATTTATGCGCGTTGAACTTCTGTATGCCCCAGGATGCACCAGCTTTGTCAAAGCACGGAAGACCTTGGAAATGGCTATTGCTGATGAACGACTGCCGATTCCTATCGAGATGGTCGAAGAATCAGGACAAATAGGAGGTTCACCAACAATCCGCATTGATGGGAACGAGGTCAATTCGCCACGTCACCATTTTGAACACCTCAGAGATCTACTGGCCATGCGGTGGAGCGAAATAAATCACGAACCGTTAACCTCATAGAACACATTCGCATCACACACTTTTACCTCCCTCCTCCCTCGAAACCCGGTCCAAAAGACCGGGTTTTCCTGTGGCACCATATGTAGTACCGATGCTTGCTTAAATAGATTTCAGCCAAATCGAGGTAGATGTGCCTCGATTAAGGCGGCGTGGGGCGGGGCTCGCTATTATTGACAAGCTTGACCGCAAATCGCTAAAACCCACTGGTGCCATGCTTTTTAACTCACTGAAGTACGCGATATTCTTGCCCATCGTTGTGGCGCTCTTCTGGGCCTTTCCTCAGAAGTGGCGCGTGCCGTTATTGCTTGTTGCGAGCTACATCTTCTACATGAGCTGGCGCCCTGCATTTATCTTGCTGATCATCGCTTTGACTGTAGTGAATTATATTCTCGGCAATGCGATTTGGAAAAGTGAAAACAGAAAGAAATTGTGGCTGACTGTCTCGATTGTTCTCAACCTCTCTACTCTGGCATTTTTCAAATACGCTTATTTCTTCGATGATGTCATAGCCAATTGTTTGGCTCCTTTCGGCATTACGGTTTCGAAACTTCCTTTCGATATCATCTTGCCTCTCGGCATTTCCTTTTTCGTCTTTGAATTTATCCACTACTGCACAGACGTGTATCGCGGTAACGAACCGATCAAATCGTTCATGGCATTTGCTCTCTTCGCCAGTTTTTTCCCGACTCAGATTGCTGGTCCTATTAAGCGTTTTCAGGACTTCATTCCGCAGTTCATGTCGCCTGCAAAATTTTGCATGCAACATTTTGACGATGGCATCGCACTGATCTTGCTCGGACTGTTCAAAAAAGTTCTTATCGCTGACAACCTGGCCTTCTTTGTTCAAGGAGGTTTCGCGCATCCTGAGTTGTTCCACGGATTGGATTTGTGGATTTTCACCTACGCTTTCGCCTTCCAAATCTACTTTGACTTCTCTGGCTACACCGATATCGCCCGCGGTTCAGCAATGTTGTTCGGCTACAAAGTGCCGATCAACTTCAATCTTCCTTATCTGTCCACAAACATAGCCGAATTCTGGCACCGCTGGCATATCTCGCTATCCACATGGCTGCGCGATTACTTGTTCATTCCGCTGGGCGGCTCGCGCTGCCCGAAGTGGGTGAACGCGCGCAACCTCGTGATCACAATGACGCTGGGTGGCTTGTGGCACGGAGCGGCGATGCATTATTTACTCTGGGGTTTGTTTCACGGCTGTTTGTTGGTTGCTCACAAAGAGTTTCAAACTTTCAAGAAATCGGTCACTGTTCTTTCCAACGCATTCAATACTAGCGCCGGCAAGTGGTTGTCGATGTTGGTGACATTCCACGCTGTCTGCATTGGTTGGGTCTTGTTCAGAGCAGAAGACATTGCCAGCTGCGAACAGATACTGGAAAAGCTCTTTTTCATCGATGCACTCAAAGCTCACGTCTCACCTCTGGCAATGAATTTACCTGCAATCAACTATCCGTTGATTTATCCGACCATTTATTTTGTTCTTCCAATTCTGGCGATCGCTCACATTGTGATGGGCAAAGTCGACAAGACTAGCTGGGTAGAAAACTCACCCAAGCTTCTCAAAGCCGCCTGGTGCGTGGCGCTGATCTTGCTGATCGTCGTTTTTTCGCCAGACAAATCACCGCGCTTTATCTACTTCCAGTTTTAGGAAGGACTCATGGTTCAGGCTCCCGCAAAAATCCCAAGTCCTGTCAGGTCGGCACCTAGGCCGACGACGATCGGTGGTGCACGATATTTGAGCTATGCCTTAATCGCGGTTGCAGCCCTGGTTTTGCTAGACGTAGGCGCTCGTCTCTCCTATCCATTGTGGAATATCGACCGCTTCGACTCACCGAATAAAAGTTGGATTTGGTGGGCAGTAAGTGATTTCCATAAACAATCGCCAACACCAGATGTGGTGCTGCTTGGTTCATCGCTGATGCTTGAAGCAATTAACAGCGGCGATGCCACATACCTGCACAAACCGCAAAATGTCTCCTTGCACCATACGAGCTCGTGCTTGCAAGATGACCTGGCTGCGAAGCTTGGATACAAACCGCGCACATTCTCGTTTGCCATTGCCGGACAAATGGCATCAGATGCGTATGCAATCTCTTCAACTCTGCTGAACGGTAAATCCAAGCCAACAACGATCGTTTACGGAATCGCTCCGCGTGATTTCATGGACAACACTCTCACTAACGTCACGACAACGGAAACATTCAGATATCTTTCGAGAGTGGGCGATCTATCCAAAACCATTGCGGCGGCTAGACCTTCTTTCTTCGAAGTTCTGGACCACTGGTTCGAAAATGTGAGCTTCATCTACAAGCACAGAGTTGATTTGGCATGTATTCAACAGTACGCTGCTAAGTCAGTCTTGAATTCAATTGGATACCACAACCTCGACACCTATCGTGTGCCGTTCGAATTGCGTCGAATCGCGTTGAGAGAGATGGTCGAGGACATGGCCAGTAACGAAACAATGGTCTGCCCTTACGGCAATCCGCCAGTACCTTATTTGGATAATTTAGCCGAATACAGACAGCGATACGCGCACATGAACGCAAAGATGTTTAAAAGTCAGCTTGGTTATCTCGAACAGTTGTTGCAGTACGGCAAAGAGCAAAACATCAACGTAGTGCTGGTAAACATGCCGCTTACGGCTGACAATGTGGCGACCATGCCACCAGGTTTTTACCAGAATTATCTGTCTCAAATAGTTGGAATGGCTGGCAAATACAATAGCAAGCTTATCGACATGAACATCCCAGGGATGTTCAACCGCGGTTATTTCGCAGATTCAGCACATTTGAATGGACTGGGCGGAATGCGATTCTTCGAGCTACTCAGCGCTTCTCTAATAGCCGATCATGTGGAGTTACACAGGGCGAAATGAATACCCCTACACTGCCGAACGATGTCGCAAAGGAAAGCCTGCAGAACGGCGAAGCTATCGCTGCCACTAACGGCGCCGATTGGAAATCCACGGCGCTGGCACTAAGCATCTGCTTTGCCACTGGACTACTTCTGTGCTGGCGCACCAACTTTTCCCACACCGCCTTGGACGTGGCCTCTATGTTCGACTCAGGCAAGTATATTTCCAGCACTGAGTTGGTAATCAATGCCACTACATTCCTCCATCACTTCACTCAACAAGAGTGGAAGACCATTTGCAGTGCGCTCAAAGAGCCTCTAATGATGGACGGTCCAATTCTTCCGTTATTAGGAGCGGCATGGTTCACGCTCATACATAAGAGTCCGGACTTGTTCGACATGCGAGCAGCGCTGGCACTCCAGGCGCTCCTACATGGAGCTTCCGCATGCTGCATGTTCGTGGCGGCGCGACGGATTCTCCAAAACAACAGATGGGCTATGCTCACCGGACTACTGTGGGCAGCCTATCCATCAGCGGTTCTCGGTGCCGGTCGATTCATGACCGAGAACATAACTTCAACACTTCTATTGTTGATGGCGTGCGTTGTGCCATCAAAGGTGACGGATAAGTATCTGCGCAGTTTCGCATTAGGTATGATCGCAGCCACTGTGGGATTGCTTAAAGCAGCACTGCTGCCGGGAGTATTTGCCGGATTTCTAGTCGTCGCGTTCAGCCTTTGGACGAATAGGGAAACCGTCCCAACCACAACAGTAAAACGACTAGTTTTACACGCATTCTCGATCATTTTCGGAGCAATGCTTATTCTCACCCCCTGGCTATTGTTCACTAAAGAAGCGACTGGCAGCTACTCTGTCACAGCACAACGCGAACCAGTCTTGAACATTGTCCTCGGAGGCAATAGCGAAACCGATGGCTGGTCAGGAAATCCTGAAACCGATTTCGTCAAATTGTTCGACACCGTCAATGGTGACAAAGCGGGAACCTTCTTGGGCATCTGGCAAGCCAATCTTCCGGAGCTTTCAAACATTGCAGTTCGCCGAATCACTCGACTCTGGAGTAGTCCATGGAATGACTGCCTGAGCAAATACCTCGGTCTGGCGTTACCGATTCAGTGGTTATGGCATCAGTTAATATTGTCATCCGCGATCTTCGGAATCCTTCTTATGGCATTCAAAGAAAAAGAAACTTCAGAGAAACAGGTCGATCCAATTCTCTGTCTAAGCGGCGCTTTGCTTGCCGGTCACCTCATCTACTTGGTGTTCAATGCGAGTCCCCGTCAAGCTTTCACATCTATGCCGTTTTTGGTCCTTCTCACCAGCTATGCACTATTTCGGATTGCCAAATCTGATAACTGGAAGTTAGCGGCAACATCGATTCTGGTATCCACACTAATTTGGTTGGTAGCCGTCAGCTTCGATTTCCACAGCATCCTGCAAATCTTCGGCGCAGAAAGTGTCGCTTATCTCGCCAGCTGGCTAGTCTACACGCTGGCAGCAGCAGCATGCAGCTACGCAGTCGTATCTGTCAGCGGCAACAAAAAATCTTTCTTGCCCACCTTTTGTTTGCAACTGATACCAGCAACAATAATTTGTGCAGCTTTTGCGGACACTCCGAAAAGCCTTCCCGAATGGCAGTGCGACTTAACGCCCAACTTGAAGGTCAATCGCACCGTCAGCCTCAATCCAGCACTCAAGCCAGACTGGGCAGTCGTAGTCGTGGATGGCGATTTCGGACTGACAAAGGCAACAGTTGAGGTGAATGGAAACAAATTGACAGAGCCACTAGGTCCAATCTTTACTTTCACATCGAATAAAAATCTGATGGTCAATTACGCAGTATTTAGCGGAGTGAGCAACAAAAATCCTGAGCAACTGCGACAGTGGCGAGCAGTAGCGGTTCCGTTATCGATGATTAAACCGATGGACAACAACATTTCCATCACCGCTCCTTCGGGTGACGCCACTGTATATGGTTCATTTAATCGTACAGAAAGTGGCAAACTCGTGGCGCCAACTTTATGGGGATTCAGTGGATGCAAACTGCTTAGCGAAACCCAGCCCAAGCTAGAAGCCAGATACAGTGAGCCGTTGACAGCCGGTGCGGCAAAAGGGAAATGCTGGCTTACCGACAAGAACAACAATTCTACAGATGATTTATCTCCGAGCCTGGGTATGCAGTCCGGTCAATACCGTGCATTCTTGTGCCTTGGTTTCGATCAAGAAAAACGAAACATGGCGCCCCAAGAAGCGCATAGACAGATAATCTTGGAGTCAACGCCCAGCACAATTTCGGAACAACAGCCTTTTGCTAAACGGTATTCAGTGCCGAAAGACTTGGGCAAACATACATTTGTGAATCTGTCGATAAGTGGAGAGTTCGCCGAAAACGACATCCACGCTCTATCTAGAGTCGACGTGCGCAATTTAACAAATCTGGGATCAGATCTCACGTTGCCGAATAGCGTCAAACTGATTCAACACAAAGATTTCGATTTAACTGGAAGTCTCACCAGAGCTTCATTAGATCAAGAGAACGAGTTTTTTGAAGTTAAATTTCAATCGAAGCTGCCTATCCATTTGAATAAACTATGGCTGAAAGTGACGCCGAGCGAGCGTCCCGACTTTGCGAAATCCAAAGTCGCAATTTACTAATTCTGAACGCTGGTTCATGATATATTGATGCCTTGGAATAACTGAGTCGGCGCCGCAGCGTTTGCTGTATGCCGCCCAGATTCGCATTGGTATCAATTCAGATACTACAGCACAATTCGGTGCCTGCTTGCATCTAGATACCAAGAGTTATACGATCAACTCAGTTACTCGAACACATCAATATCGTGAGCGCCGCTTACGAAGGAGCAATAATGTCTGTCACATTGACAAAAGAAACCACCGAAACTGCAGTCAAATTTTTTGAAGCTAAACTGGCTTATGAATCAGGTCCTGTTGGTCTGAACGAATTGATCCAAAAGAAAGAAAAAGTACAAATCATCGACTTGCGCACACCTGAAATGTACAAAAAGGGCCACGTCCCTACCGCTATAAACGTACAGTACGACGAGCTCGAAGCATACCTGCCTAAGCTCAACAAAGACGTCAACACAGTCGTCTACTGCTACGACATAACCTGCCACCTTTCAGCGAAAGGCGCATTGTTGCTCGCTCAGAAGGGCTACAGAGTGCAAGAATTAGTTGGCGGTTTTAACTCGTTTGCGGAAAAAGGCTACACCGTTGAAGGTAAGTCAGAAGCTTCCTCCTGCTCATCTAGCGCGAATTCCTGCGGTTAATGCAAGGATAGCTGAGCAGCAAGCTGCCTGGCGTTTCGCATATCTTTAAAGAGTGGTGAATGGTGTTTCAACTCCACCAATAGCCATGCTAACGCACAAGATTAGGGCTCAGCATTACTGCTGGGCTCTATTCTTTTGTGCACGCCAACGGCTGAACAGAGCTCGATCAAGCATTTTCAAATGGTGGCGGAAGGAAAGCCGCAGCAGCTTAGCTGAGGACTGGATTTTCTTCGTTGAATTTGTCTAGTTCTTTCTGCAACTTTTCAATTGCCGTGTCAAAATTCGGCAAACATTTAGCGTGAATAGAATTGTCTCCGAATTTGGTGCCATGCGCGTCTTTCTCGCGCTTCAACTGCTCCAAAGTATTTTTTAAGTACATCCGATCCATGACTTCCCCACTCTTAGAGCCGCGTGACATCAGTTGCGGGACCCGTATATCAAACCATGAAACGGCGGTTCAGTCATCAAAAGAATGCAAGTCGTAAAGTGGGCTTGACGCGTAGCTCGTCTGCAAACTACGATTTGTTTTTTACCGAGCGAGTCGTGATATGGATAGCAAGATATTTTCTAACAAAGTCGCAATCGTCACAGGCGGCGGAACCGGTCTCGGCAAAGAGATGTCGCTCAAGCTGGCAAGAGAAGGCGCAAAAGTTGTCATCGCCAGCCGCAGCATGGAGAACTTACAAGCAACCGCCAATCTGATTGGCGAGGAAGGCGGCACTGTGTTGGCGATGCCGACGGACGTGCGTGATCACTTGCAAGTAGAAGCTCTGGTCAAAGCCACGGTCGAGAAATTCGGCCGCATCGATATTCTGATCAACAATGCAGCAGGCAACTTTCTTGTGCCTTCGGAAAAATTGACGCAGAACGGTTGGAACGCAGTTGTACGAATTGTTTTGGATGGAACCTGGTTTTGCAGCAGCTTAGCTGGCAAACAAATGATCGAACAAGGCGAGGGTTGCATCCTTAACATTATTGCAACATATGCTTGGACCGGTTCACCAGGGGTGGTGCATTCTGCTTCCGCGAAAGCAGGTGTTCTCGCAATGACGCGCACATTGGCGGCCGAATGGGGACACTATGGGATTCGCGTAAACGCACTTGCGCCGGGAGCAATGGTTACCGAAGGCGCTTCGAAAAACCTCAAATTCGACAGCGAAAAAGCGCAAAAGGAAATCGAAAAAAATGTGCCGTTGGGACGACTCGCCTCAGTGGATGAAATAGCCGAACTAGCTTTATTTCTGTGTTCGCCAAAAGCATCCTACATAACTGGTGATGTGATGACCGCAGATGGCGGTGCCTGGCTAAAGAGCAAGAGTTTTCTGGACATGCTCGGTGGCGGATAGTCCATGTCTCAAGTGGGCTTTTTACCTGACCTGTAGCGCTTTTGCTTGTCTGCCAAATAGCTCGGTTCCTGCAGTTGTTTCGTTATTTGAAAAGTGCTGAAACGACAGCTATCAGAACAGAAACGTCCTTTCGCCGTCTTTGGAAAGAAGTACTCACAACGAACCACATCAGCTGCTGCAGTTTCGAATTCTTGCAAAAGTTCTATTTCGTCTCGCCATCGCTTTTCGAAAAGTGCAGGATAGGAAGCGGGCTCAGGGAGTGTTGAATCA
>JBBQFO010000025.1:0-33739 GCA_038322035.1 Candidatus Obscuribacterales bacterium | reverse complement strand
AGACTGAAGCGGCCGATACTAAGATGATCGATTGCATGACAGAATGCAGCCTGTTGCTGTCAAGACATTATCAACGCAGCAAAAAGCTTCCAGAATCACTATCTGATTTAGCAAATATAGCCATGCACTCTAAATTGAACGGCGCCAAGAATCCGTACTTCGAAAGCGAGTTGTTAGCCAGAGAGCTGCCAGCCTCGACATCACGCTTAGTGCAATTTGAAGTCGTCGCCGACTACGGACTATCTCGAAATGGGCTGGATGCGTGCACCAAACACCCGCCGAAATCGTGGCTAGGCTCGCCCGGAAGCATCGTCATAGTGCACAATTCAGAGAACTTGTTCGCGGTGCGGGGGTACGGCATGGATGGAAAACCAATCATCAACCGCACCACCAATAGTGTCTTCTATATTTTCAAAGATTGCTCAGAATCTGAATTAGATTAAACTGTCAAAACGGAATCTTCGCATTCTTCGCGCACTTCGCTCGGCAACGTGGCCACATAAGCTGCCAGGCGATAATGACTCATGTGAGCAAGTGTCGTAACTCTCTTCGAAATTGTGTGCGGATCATTTGGGTCAGCTGCTGGAACAGCAACCGGAAAATTGTTTTCCGCGGTTGGGTGCTTGAGGGCTTTCAATCTATTGCATGTCATACGTGCATTCTCAACACGTGCCTTAACCGGCTCAACGGTCTCGGCGACCTGACTATGAAACAAGCCTCTGATCATATCCATTAAACTTCTTCGCATAGAACCCTCTTGATAGTTAACGGCTGAGTGGTTTGCAGTGCCCTTACCTACCATCGTCGATCATCGCCACAGTGCGCAATCCCACAGCAGGCGTATTTTAGACTGACCTCGCGACCAATCCAGTCACCTTTTAGAGTGACCACTTCGGTTATGTCCTGACACCTCTCTATCCATAACCCTAAGACTTGTACAATCCAGGTCAGCTACGCTTGGTAGATGGCAAAGTGTCGAGGTAATTAAACATGAGAGATTGGAACGGCTCAAAACGTGCACAGGTGGATGCATTGAGCCAAATAGGGAAATTCTTCTTAATCAATACAACGTTGCTTTCCCTGTGTAGTGCAGCCAGTCCAGCGTTGTTCTTGCCGGCCCAGGCAGCAACCTTGGCGGCAAGCAGTGAACCTAAGCAGGGTGAACAACAACCCCAGACTGCCGGTGCGGGAACTCTGCTGGCCATGACTAGCGCCGGAATTCCCGTTGGACAATGTGCCTTGAAGCACACCAGCGTATCGACGAAGATCTCCGGATATGTCGCCAAAGTCACGGTTAAACAGTCATTCACCAATCCCTATAAGGATAAAATCGAAGCGATCTACACTTTCCCGCTCTCTGAAAGTGGTGCTGTCGACAGTATGACCATGAAAGTGGGCGATCGCACCATTCGCGGCTCGATCAAAAAACGTGAAGAAGCAAAACAGATTTATGAGAATGCCAAGGCTCAGGGTCACGTAGCCTCATTGTTGGACCAGGAGCGAACCAACATATTCACGCAATCGGTCGCTAACATCGAACCTGGTGCCAACATCGACATAACAATTACCTATGTCGAATTGTTGAAGTATGATGCAGGCAGATTCTCGTACACATTTCCAACGGTGGTTGGACCACGTTTCATGCCAGGCGATGCCACAGGTAAAGACGGAACGGGTTGGGCTCCTGATACGACCAAGGTTCCTGACGCTTCTAAGATCACACCACCTGTAACACCAGCAAACACAAGAGCTGGGCATGATATTTCTATCAATGTGGACGTCGACGCCGGCGTTCCGATTCAAAACATCTCCTCCAAGCTGCATGAAATCGCAATTACAAAAGTCGGCAACGATGAAGCGAAAGTTTCTCTAAAAGATAAAGATACGATTCCCAATAAAGACTTTGTCTTGAGCTGGGACGTAGCTGGAGATGCTTTGAAGAGCGGCTATCTTACTTATCGTGACTCGAAAACCGAGAGCGGTTATTTCACGTTGATGTTGTTGCCACCAAAGCGTGTCACGGTCGACAAAATCGCCCCGAAAGAAATGATCTTTCTGATCGACTGTTCTGGTTCGCAGCGTGGAGCACCGCTGGATAAGGCGAAAGAAACGCTGCGCTATATTGTCGATCACATGAATCCGCAAGACAGTTTTCAGATCATCGCCTTTGCTCAGCAACAAAAACTGTTGTTTGAAAACAAAGCACAGCAGGTAACCGGAGCTAGGAAAATTCAAGCCAATCAGTTCATCGACGAACTGCAAGCGAATGGTGGAACCTGGATGGGACCAGCCGTTGAGAAGGCTTGCTCCATCCCCCCTGACGAGCACAAGCTTCGCATCGTCACATTCATGACGGACGGATATGTCGGAAACGATCTCGAAATTCTTGGCTTGATCAAGAAGAACCGAAGCACTTCGAGATGGTTCTCATTTGGCACCGGTAATAGTGTCAACCGCATGCTCATCGATGGTATCGCCACCGAAGGTGGCGGTGAAGCAGACTACGTATTGCTCAACACATCTGGTGCCGAAGTTGGAAAGAAATTCTACGATCGCATTTCCTCACCGGTGCTGACAGACGTTTCAGTCGATTTCGGCAAGTTGGAAGTGAAGGAAGTATTCCCCAAAGAAGTCAGTGATGTATGGGCAGAAAAACCGCTCTACATCAAAGGTAGATACCTCAAGCCAGGCGCCGGAACGATCACATTGAAGGGCTATTCAGCCGGCAAGCCGTACACGCAAACGATGGCTGTAAACTTTCCCGAAATCAATCACAACAACGAAGTTTTGGCATCGATATGGGCGCGCGCCAAAGTGGACAGACTGCAATCAGAAGACTATCAGGGAGCCCAGAGCGGAAACATCAACAAAGAGATCAAGGACGAAATCATCCAGACAGCTCTCGAACATCACATCATGACCAACTACACTTCGTTTGTAGCAGTGGAAGAAAAGTCAGTCACCAAAAATGGCGTCTTGCAGACAGTGACCGTGCCAGTCGAATTGCCTGATGGTGTAAGCAGAGAAGGTGTGTTCGGTGAACCGTCACCAGGAGCATTTCCGCAACAACAAGCCTTCGGTGGCGGCGGAATGACGATGTCCAAAGGTCTCATGGGACGCGTCGCCCCCGCCCCCATGCCATCAAGAGGGTATTCGTACGGCCACTATGCCAAAGCATCAGGACGGCCTGGCTCCAACAATTATGGATATTACCCAGCAGCCCCTGTATCCGTAGTATCGAGGGGAGCAGGAGGTGGTGGCGGAAGCGCAAGCGTTCCATACCCAAATAAACAAGTCAACGAAGTGCTCGGTGAAGGCACCAAGAAACCAAAAGAGGAATCAAAATTAAAATCCGACAGCAAGAAGGATGACAGCGATAAACCTAGCAATCTCGATAAAGAGTTGAAAAAATTGCTGAAGGCAAAGTTGGAAGGCACAACTCTCCCTGTGATGAAATGCAGCGACGGCACTTTCGTCAACATCATCGTCAAGTTGTCTGACGTATCGGAGGAAATCCTCAAGAAACTCAAGGATGCTGGATTCGAACTCAAATCAAAAGGCACAGCAAAAGTAACTGGCCGTATAAAAATTGAGAGTTTGAAGAAGCTCTGCGAGCTAACCGCAGTCGAGTGGGTCAAACCCGCTCAAGACTAGCGACTGCACCCAAAATGTAAAAAAGAGGAGCACTGACTGTGCTCCTCTTTTTTTTATATCTTCAGTCGAAATCAAAAAATCTGTCGTTAAGCCGAAACGCTGACGCAGCCGCGCTCACATTCGTCATCCCAGAAGTTACGCAAATCAGCGCACTCGCGAATCACTTTCTTCTTAGGCTTAATCACAGCCTCAGCAGGAATTTGAATCTCAGGTACTGGGCTCAGTGCAAAAGTCTTTTCGAGTTCTGTCACTTCGATTACTAGTTTCGCGCAGTTCATGACGGCTCCATCTCTTTCGTGCTTCTCTGCATAAATACTAACAACAGAGAACGCAACCTGATAAAGCCATAACTTTTTCTTCGTCAATGGCAAAACAAATGTCTAGAAAACCTAGTTCTGATGCGAATCTAAAGACTTTCGGAAATTCGGCAGATTAAATCGCGTGCGACACAAACTTGTTGCGACAGATTCTCATTTCATCAACTGGTCGAGCAATTTTACGACTCTGTTATCACCTGGATCCAACGCCAGAGCCTGACTCAACACAGCTTTAGCCTCGGTCTGCTGCCCATCTTGGTCGAGCACGCGACCCAGGTTGTACATCGCATTTTCATAATCTGGTCTGATCGCGAGCGCTGCTTTATATTCGTTGATAGCACCTTTAGCATCGCCGTTAGCAGATAGCGCGTTTCCGAGAACGGAATGATAAATGGCTTGTTTGGCATCCACGGCCACGGCCTTTTGCGCTTCCGTTAAGGCTTCGACTTTCTGGCCCGCGTCAAGCAAAACCACACTCAAGTTTGAATGCGAATAGCCCAGGTTCGGATTGAGCTTAATGGACTCTCTCAAGGACACTTCGGCAGCTTTCAAATCGCCGTTCTGACGTAATGCCCAACCGAGGTCATTTTGAGCCTCCGCGTCTTGTGGACTATCTTTGACGCGCTTTCTGCAAGTAGCCAGATCAGGTGCGCCCTGCGCTCCATTCTTCCAGCTGCCCGCTCGTCCTTCTTTGTCTTTGGCGAATGCAGGGCTGCAGACGTCAGGTGCCATAGACAGCGCCAAACTCAGTATAAGTCCAGCTCTCAAGGTAGAGCGCATCAAATTCATGTCTTAAATCCTCGCTTAGTCCGGAATGCCTGCAATTGCCCAGAAGCAAAGTAGCAAACCTGTCATCACACCCATCAGGGCGAACAGAACTGATTCAATCACGTTTTTAGCATCATCGAGCGATTGCTTAACAAAAAGTAGACCGCCACCGAGAAAAACGGAGCCGACAATGAACATCATAATTCTCAGAATTACTAGCTGTTGCACTACTTTTGGTGTCACCTGATGGTTAGAGAAGTAGCTGGATGATGCTGCCCAAGCGCACCACATTCAGTACCACAATCAATTCGGATAAACGCGCTCAACATCGGTGAAGAGATTTGAGCTTTCATCCATCACCAAGGATAAGGCTCCGCCTCTTAATTGTAAATGTAATTCAGCTGGTTGCTACGAAAGTCCTGGATATCGAGGCTTAGCGCTGTCGCTTTCGATAACCACCGGCATGCGCTTGCGTCCCCACGTACCTTTGTTTTTCTCGAAGACACCGTCTATTGGTTTCTGGCAGTGCTTGCAGCAACCGTCCTTAATGTCGTAAAGACCGAGTTCATACCAATCTCGTTCGATCAGCATTTTGGAACAGTTCGGGCAGTAAGTGCTCTGCCGCTCAACATCGTTGACATTTCCGACATAGGCAAATTTGATTCCTGCCTTGATCGCCTGATCTCTGGCGCGGATAAGTGTCTGGTGCGGTGTTGCTGGTCGATGCTGAACTCGATAATCGGGATGAAAGGCCGTGAAGTGGATGGGAACGGAATCTCCCAGGTTGGTGACAATCCAGTCGCACATCCGCTCGATTTCCTCGAACGAATCATTCTCTTCAGGAATAATCAAATTCGTAATCTCGAACCAGACGTCAGACTCGTGCTTCAGCCATTTGAGGGTATCCAGAACAGGTTCTAGAGCTGACAGAGTGAGCTTTTGGTAGAACCGTTCAGTGAACGCCTTTAAATCCACATTAGCCGCATCAATGACGGAATAAAACTCGGGACGAGCTTCCGGGGTAATGTAGCCAGCTGTAACCGCGACAGACTTGATGCCCACCTGGTGGCAAGCTTTGGCTGCATCGATGGCGTATTCAGCCCAGATCACGGGATCGTTGTACGTGAAGGCGACACTACTACACCCCAGCCTTAGAGCCGCTTTCGCAATGTCTTCCGGTGTGGCGATTTCGCTAAGCTGTTCGATTTCCCGCGATTTGCTGATCGACCAGTTCTGACAGAATTGGCAGCCCAGATTGCATCCAGCGGTGCCGAAAGAGAGAACGCTTGACCCTGGTAGAAAGTGGTTGAGCGGTTTCTTCTCGATTGGATCGACGCAAAAGCCGGTGCTGCGACCATACGTGGTCAGCATCATTTGTCCGTCAACATTTTTCCGCACAAAACAGAATCCGCGATCCCCATCTTTGAGAACACAGGCACGCGGGCACAAGTCACAAAAAATCTTTGTGCCTTCTTCGACATAGTGCCAGTAGCGACCAGGCACGCCGGTGGGTTCTTCAAAATTGTTCGGTTCGCTCATTAAAAGAGACCACTTATCTACTGGTCAGCCTAGACATTGGTTAGTCCTCGTCTGACCTAAGTATATCCAGCCGTGATTTATTTAATCTTCCTCCATCCGTGGCGTAACGCCCACCCGACCGGGGGGACTAGGACTTAGCCCCGGGATCGACGGATTGTAGCGCTTAGCCTGTCCAGAATCCAGACCAACCGCATATATACGGTCGTCAGCAAACCATCCGCCGCCCGTCAGAAAAGGTTTCGAACAGACAAATGAGCATCCTCGACAGCATCAAATCAGTAGCCTCAGAAGGGCTGCATTTGGCTGGCTCTGTAGAGAAGATGGCTGAAGACGGCTTGGGAACGCTTGTCCACGCTGGTGAAAAGGCAGTGTCGACCGCTGTACAGCTTCCCGGATTGGTGTTGCAGTCGACTGGAGACGAAGCCAAAAAACTCGTTTCCGGCGTCGGCTCACTGGCTAATACGGTGACTTCGTTCTTGCCAGGAATCGCAGAAGCGAAGTCACTAATTTCAATCGGCGAAAACGTCTTCAAAAGCAGCACCTCGGGCGACATCTTCAAAGTTGCAGCAACAACGAGCATGACCGCCATGATTCCCGGACTGGGCGCGTTGGTGGGTGCAGCAGCAGTAGCCAGTACAGTCGCCTCAGACACACAGCCAAAGAAGAAAGACGATATCTTCAAGTACGTTTCCACAGATGAATGGAAACAGATCATCAGCGCAAAGGACCACGGCAGCGGCAGCGCTCCAGCGGCCACAGGCACGGACGCAGCCGCAAAGACAAATGACGCGAAACAGCCAGCTGCACGTTCAGTCGATGGCATTGTTCCTAAAGCACACATCGATGAAACTGGTGTTCAGTTCGAGCGCACTGCATACGACACCAAACTGCCTAAGGCAGGTGACGCTCAAACAGAGGCCGGCAAGCCTGGTGAAACCAAAATTGAAGGCAACAAAGCTGTCCACACAGAAGCCGATGGCACCGTCACCACGCAGACTGCTGGACACACCGAAATTCAACATGGCGATCGCAAAATCGTTAAAGATACAACTTCAGGTGTAGTTCAAGAAGTGATCGGAGACCGCATCGCTTATCAGCAAAACGCCACCACGCAATCTCAAGAATGGAATACAAAGCAAGGTGTTCGCGTTGTTGAAGAGAACGGCGAATACAAAATCTTTAACAAAGATGGAACTTTGATCGGCACCCGCCCTGTTTCTGTGATTGCCAACGAAGTGCAAGAAGAAGATCAAATACTGGTTAACGGCGATCAGATGAGACGTCACTTGTCTGGTCGGATGATGGACCACGGCAACAGTCAAAGAAGAGTTGTGGCGTCCGGCAAGGAATGGGACGTATACAGCGACGGTGTTTCAAGAACTTTGTCCTCTGGCGAAACAGTCGGAATGTTGTCATCCAACGATGCATTCGTTCAAATCGGCAAGACCACAATCGTTCGCAAAGCTCAAGATGGCAAGATTTACATGATCGAAGACGGCGGCGCTTCGCAAGAAGTCGACGTTAACAGCGACCAGATCGCAGCTCCTGTAAAAGCAGCTATAACAATGCTCAGCAGCATCGACCACGATAGTAAATTGCACCTCGGAGACGGTGCATTTTTGACAGTTCGCGACGGCAAAGTTGTCGGCGGAACAGATGAAATCGTTGACGAGCCAGTACCTGCTCCAGCAGCTAGTGCAGCAGGCAATACGCAAATCTCTGCCCCAACTGCTCCAACCAAAGTCGAAGTTACTATGGTAACAACCGGCACTGACGCATCGACATCTACGCTGCTCGGTGGTTACAGATCAACATACGAATGGAACTCACACAAGAGCACACTTGCCGAGCCTGCGACGAAGACTGACAAGCCCGGCGACCAGCCGAAGCCTGTTGTAGTAATCGACGACAAATCACTGACCACCGATGACGTAATTACCACCAAGCAAGGCACCACCGATAGAGTCACCCACGATTTGATCGGCAAAGATGGAAGCATTGCCACCAGCAACGGCATCAAAGTCAGCGCCAACAACGACATCCAATTCGCTGACGGAGTCAAGTTCAGTCATGATGGCACAGTAACGCTAGCGGACGGAAGCATTGCCCGCGCTGGTTCAAGCCAGGATTCAATCGCTCAGCAAGCTTCGTCTGCACTAGCTTCAGCTATGAGCGTGGCAAGCGCAGTAGCTGGCAAAGCAGCCAACGGCACAATCACTTTTGATGACATTGCGCTTCTTCAGGCAAGCATCGGCAATGTACAAGGCTTGATCGGAAGCTGCATGGACAGCGGCAATTTGGAAGTTGCTCAATCACTAATGAAAACCGGTGCCAGCTTGCAAGAAGCATTGGACTCAGCGAACACGGGACTGTCCAACAAGGCAATCAAAGCCAATCTGACAGCAAACACAAACGGCATCGATGTCGGTAAGTATTCATTCTTGCAAACACAAAGAGCAGCCTAGTTCTATACCGGTTGGTTGGGCGCAGTTGAACTGTGAAGCCGTTAGGGGTGCGGTACACCCACCGTGTCCAATGGACTAATCGCCATCGGCAAGAACAAGATAAAGTCTGTACCAACGCCTGGCGCGCTGTTACATTCGATACGGCCGCCGAGTAAATGCATGATTTGCTTTGATACGGACAAACCCATTCCGGTGCTATTTTTCTGGACACTACTATTGGATTGCCAAAACTGTTCGAAGATATGGTCAACATGCTCTTTTGACATACCGCATCCAGAGTCTAGAATCGAAATTCTCACCTCGGAGAATTCTGTCAGGGAGGCAGCGATTCGGATTACGCTATTTTTTGGCGCGAATTTGGCGGCATTGTCGAGGAGATTGATCAGCACTCGCCTGAGCAAGATTTGGTCTGTTCGTACCGAACCAACTTCGTCGATTCCTTGCAGCACCATGTTGACGCCATTCTCTGAACATCGAAATATGAATTCACCTACGCACCCGTTCAGCAGATGCGGGAGATTGACGATGTTGGGAGCGGGTATTAGACGACCGTGCTCATCTTTATAAACTGTGAGCAAATTCCAGATCATTCGAAGCATAGAGTTGGTTGAATCGAGAATCAATCTCAAATACTGAGGTTGCTCTTCTATGGCTATATGACCGTCCAACATTGCGCTTATAATCTGACTGCATCCAATTAATGGATTTTTCAAATCATGAGTTAGGGCGGCAACGAAATCATCTCTGCTCACCATGATTTGTGCAAGCTTTTTATTCGCCTCAGTCAGTTCCCCGGCGCGGCCCTGTAATTGTGCGTTCAGTCGTGTCAGTACGCCGATGTTTTCACTGACCTCGATGCCCAGCGCGATTCGTTGAGCGGTTCTCTTAATCAACTCGGCATGTAAATTCTTAAGGTCTAAACCAAGAAGGTCTAGATCGGACTGAGATTGAACAAACTCGGCTGATTTGTTGACCAGTGATAACTGAGAAGTGGCCAACTCTTCGTTGGCACAGTCACGTTGTTTGGTGGCTGTCACTGTGGCCTGGTTCGCCACAACTGTTGCCGCATTTGCCGTCACTGTCGCCTCATTCGCTGTTACGGTCGCCTCGTTTGCTGTTACCGTCGCCTCATTCGCTGTTACGGTCGCCTCGTTTGCTGTTACCGTCGCCTCGTTTGCTGTTACCGTCGCCTCGTTTGCTGTTACCGTGGCTTGGTTTGCGGCCACTGTAGCTTCGTTCGCTATCGTTGCGGCGCCCTCGGCGCTTACCAATGACTGTTTCGCATCAGCCGTTTCATGCCTGCTAGATGCAAGTTCAGCGGTTCTTGTGAACAGCTGCTCACTCATGAGATCACGCTGCCGAATCGCTCTTGCAAGACTGCCTGAGAGTTCATGCGCTCTTGAAATAAATTCCTCGATTTCACGAGTCTTTGACGCCAATGCAAAACGAGCGTTGTCACGCTCTTCGACCACAGCTGAGATTTGTTCGGACGGCGAAACTTCGCTTCTGTCCATCGGCATGCCTCATGTAAGCGTTTAAGACATGGGAAAAGGTGAGTATTTGAGCTGCCAATCACCTCTGAAATCCAACATCTGATCTCACTTTACACCTATCTGCGGAGTGATCTTGTGGACAAACCTTCGAAGATACCGCGCATCAACGAGCTAGCGTATTTAAGTTGACTCTTGTATGTACATCTATGACCCTGTACCTCAAATTTGTTTCACGGTATTGGACGTGCCATTCAGGGAGTCCGCAGAATACCGATGCACTTTTGTCTGACAGGGTGCAGAAGCTTGGTCTTAAAGCCCAATTGATTTCTTTTTATTTTCGACCAATTTGTACTTTTCGAGAACGCCTTGCCACAAATTTTGCGATTTAAGGATCAGTTCAACGACTTCGCGGATGGCGCCATCGCCGCCTGGAGCCTCGGTCGTGAAGTTTGCCATGGCTCGCAATTCCTGACGAGCATTTGCGACAGCGACGGAAAGTCCACAACGCACCATTAGTGGTGCATCAGTAAAGTCATCGCCGATGAACGCGACCTGCTCATCTTTAAGTTTCGCGTCTTTAAGAATTTCGTTGTACGAAGCTTCTTTCTCGAGATGCCCCTGATACACGTATTGGATTTTAAGGATTTTGGCGCGCTCTACGACTGCTGGCGAATCTCTGCCGCTAATCAGCCCTGTTTTGATGCCAGCTTCGTTGAGAAGGTGGAATCCCAAACCATCTTGAGTATTGAATCCCTTAAACTCAACCATTTTCCCGTCCGGACCTGGGAAATAATAGAGAGTTCCATCGGTAAAGACTCCATCTACATCCATCAAAACAAGCTTGATCTTTGCAGCGCGATTCTTGATATCAGTACTAAGTTTATTCATCGACATTGTTACCCTTAAATCAACATGTGCATTGTAGCGGGCAAACGCCTCTGAATATCGCTAAACTACTCAATAAATTTTTCCCCTGTCAGGAGGATGAAAAGATTGATGCCCGCCCTGGACAGCCCAGCAACGATGAATCGGTCTCTAAATGACGTGGCGTTCAATTTCACTAGTCTTAGCAATATCATCTTTTCTTTTTTGCCCACAGGAGTCCGCCATGGCAGCTCAACACAATCGAGCCCAATCTAGTCTGACCGAAGTTGTCGACGTGCAAGGCATAAATGCCGATCGTCCGGCCGATGCAATCCGAAAAGTGCCGACATCGAAACCAACTCAATTCGTGAAGTGCGACATCCTGATTGTTGGTGGTGGCACGGGCGGTGTGGCGGCAGCATTGGCAGCCACAAAATCACAGAACGGTTCAATCAAGGTCTGCATGACAGAAGAAACAGACTGGATTGGCGGTCAAATGACAGCTCAGGGTGTGTCAGCGTTGGACGAGAATTACCTGGTCGAAACCAGTGGCGCCTGCAAAAGCTATCAGGAAATAAGACGCGACATCAGAGATTTCTATAGGAGCAGCAGAAAGCTTTCCACAATAGGCGCGTCGAAGAAATATTTGGATCCAGGAAATTGCTGGGTAAGTCGACTGGCGTTCGAGCCTAAAGTTTGTTTGGACGTGCTTAAGAAGAGGCTGGAACCGGCTCAGTCAAACGGAAAACTGACCACATATCTTCGCTACAAGCCTGTTTACGCCACCTGCAAGAGCGACAGAAATGACAGAAAAACGATTCAGGCAATTGGCATGACCAACTTGGACACGTCTGAAATAATTGAATTCGAAGCCGACGTTTTTATAGACGCCACCGAACTCGGTGACCTTTTGCCACTGTGCGAGCTGGAATATGGCAGCGGCTCCGATTCCGCCACTTTCACCACTGAACCGCATGCACCCACGAAAGGAGACGTAGAGAACGTTCAGGATTTCGTCTTCCCATTTGTGATCGAATATCGACCAGGCGAACATCATGTTATCGACAAACCAAAGTTTTACGACGAGTTCAATTCAAAAGGAAAGTTTTCACTGCAAGGCTGGAAGATGTTCGAGTCAGCTTTCCGCAAAAACGCGGACGGCACAGAGTCAGAGCTGTTGCCGTTTTGGACATACAGAAGATTGATTGATAAAGATTTTTTTGACGATCCAAACTATCCAGCCGACCTCTCGATGATCAATTGGGACAGTAACGATCTGCGTGGAGAAAACATAATCGACAAAACCGCTTTGGTGCAATCAGAGCGATTAGCCCGAGCAAAATTTCTCAGTCTTGGATTTCTCTACTGGCTGCAAACGGAGGCAGACAGGGACGAGGGTGGCAAAGGCTATCCCGAACTAATGCTGCGCAAAGATGTCCTGGCCACCGATGACGGCTTGTCGAAGTTTCCCTACATTCGAGAGTCCCGCAGAATCCAACCGATCCAGCAAATCATCGAGCAAGACATTGTTGCCAGCTCAAACGACCTGCCGCGCGCAACAGCTTTCAATGACACTGTGGGCATCGGACTTTATCCCGTCGACATACATGGAGATCAGGAAGTGCCTGGTACTGCCCAACAAACATCACCATTCCAAATTTCGCTCTCCTCATTGATCCCCAACGATGCCACCAACTTGCTACCTGCGTGCAAAAACCTCGGCGTCACACACATCACAAATGGCGCATACAGACTGCATCCGATCGAATGGGCGATTGGTGAAGTGCAAGGTGCACTGGCTGCCCACATGTGCAAAGACAAGCGCGAAGCGAAAGACTACATCAAGGACTTTAAACGGTTGCGAAAACTACAGATTGAGCTGGTCGAACATGGCGCACCGATTTACTGGTTCGATGATGTCGCCACTGATCATGAAAATTTCGCAGCCATCCAATTTATCGCCGCCACAAACATATTTCAAGGGAGTGTGGAAGAACTCAACTTTCGTCCAAACGAGCCTATCACTGAAGAAGAGACGTGCTTAGCTATCGGCAAAATATTGCCCAAAGAAAAATTCAAAAGAATCGAAGCTAGCAAACAATTGACGAAGGCATCTCTGAGCGATTTGTGCGAAAGTGGCAAGCAAATGTTCAAAGATATTCCGGGCGAAGAAAATCAGTTCGTTACACGCACGCAATTTGCACAGGAACTCTATCGAATCGTCCGCCAGTAACGCATAGTCTACATTGCGATTTGCGATAGAATAGAATTGATTGATTGGGTGTGGTGATATTTGGATGGTTCGGAGGCAACATGACAGAATCCGTCGCCGAGGCAGCCAGTGCCTATTCGTCCGGTTTGCTGTGTCTCAAATTGCGCCAGCCCGAAGAAGCACTTAAACACTTCGATTACTCACTCGCTCTTTTGCCGAACATTGCCAAGGTTTTGTGTCAACGAGCCTTCACTCATAATCTGCTGGGCAATATCAAGCAAGCTATTTCGGACTGCAACGATGCCGTCACCCTCGATGCGTCCGATCCGTGGTGCTACATTCACCGAGCCTTGATACTCGCCGAAGCCAACCGTCCCCAAGACGTCATTGAAGATTGCACTCGAGCGATTGCATTGACCCCCACTCTGGCAATCGCATACTCAGAACGAGCTTCAGCTCTTTGCGATCTGCAAGAATACGCGCAAGCGATCACAGATCTCAGTAAAGCAATTGAACTGGATCCCAGAGATGCCGTCACTTACATTTGCCGAGCGGTGGCATACGATGAGTTAGAGCAATACGACAAAACCATCGAGGACTTCACACAAGCCCTGCTGCTCAACGCCAAGGATGCAACGGTCTACTTCAGTCGAGCACTGGCTTACCACAAGACGGGTCAGCACGATAAAGCGATCGCCGACTACAACCAGACACTCGAGCTACAGCCACAGTGCCAGGAAGCTATTCGTAATCGTGGACTAGCCATGGATCAGATCGATATGAAAGAGAAACTCGAGGCTATGTCACCAGAACCAAGAAGACGAACGGGCAATGGCAGCGCTCGGGTTTACGACCTGTTTACCAAAGTTGAGATTGGTAATTCCGATTCGTAATCACCACTTCTTGGCCGTGCCCTTCTTCTTGTCTTCTTCTTCCATTTTACTGATTGAATTATTTAACATCGGCACTGCAATGAAAGTGCCTGTCCAGCCGACCACGAAAAACACAGCAATAATTGAGACTATCTTGATTCGGTTACTATTCTCAGCCTGCGAGAACCAAATCACAGAGCAAACAACGATAGCCACGCAGATTGACCAGATTCGGTATCGAACCATCATTTCGACGTAAGTCTTGAACGTTTGAATACTTTGATTTGCCGGCATGAGCGCCTCTCGAAATGTTGATTGGGTAGGCACCACACGCGATGTCAGCCAATCAGAAGGTTATTGCGATTTATTTCAGCGGATAATCGCTGTGTTCTTAGAAGGAGAAGAGGAACTCAAGATCTTCTTTGGTCAGTTCCTTGGCAACGCTATCGTCTCCACCAATGATCAAATCTGCAAGTTCCTTTTTCTTGCGTTGCAAAGCGAGAATCTTTTCTTCGACTGTACCACGAGTAATCAACTTATAGTTGAACACATGGCGAGTTTGGCCAATACGGTGAGCTCGGTCTGTAGCCTGATTTTCAACGGCTGGATTCCACCAGGGATCGTAATGTATCACGTAGTCCGCACCAGTCAAGTTCAATCCCGTGCCACCAGCTTTCAGACTGATCAGGAAGATCGGAATCTTGGCATCAGCATTGAATCGATTCACCCGTTCGAGTCTTTCTTGGGCTGGAGTTTGACCATCCAAATACTCGTAGGTGTATCCGGCTTTCTCCAACTCGGCTCGAATCAAAGTAAGCATGCCAACGAATTGACTGAAGATGAGAATTTTGTGACCTTCATCGACAACTTCGGAAATCATGTGCACGAGCGAATTGAGTTTCGCGGAGCCAGGCACAGGACCTTGATGATCCTTCAACAAACGTGGGTCGCAACAGACCTGACGCAAGCGCAGCAAAGCGGCGAGCACCGAAATCGAGGATCGCTTGATACCACGGCTGGCGATTTCGCTGAATACCTTTTGACGGCACTCGTCAAGAACATCTAGATAAAGCGAACGTTGGTCGTCCTCCAGTTCGCACAGATTGATAATGTCGGTACGTTCAGGCAACTCAGTCTCAACCTGGCTCTTCAAGCGGCGAAGAATGAATGGATGAACAACCTTACGCAACTTTTGACCAGCACCTTCGATGCCTGCTTCGATCGGACGCTCGTACACCTCGTTGAAATCTTTGTATGTGTTGAGAAACTCAGGCATGAGGAAGTCGAAAAGCGACCACAGCTCTTTCAAGCGATTCTCTACCGGTGTACCGGATAAAGCCAGGCGGTGGAAGGATTTCAAGGCTTTAGCAGCGATCGCTCCAACCGATTCAGGATTCTTGATGTTTTGAGCTTCGTCCAGAATCAAGAACTCGAACTGAACGTTCTTCAGTGTTTCATAGTCGCGGCGAATGATACCGTATGTGGTGAAGATCACATCAGGCTTCTTAGAATTCTCTTTCTCTAACGTCTTGAGCAACTCACCTCGATCTCGGCCAAGGAAAAGCGCGGTATTCAAGGTCGGCGCGAACTTCTCTGCTTCACTGAGCCAGTTGTAGACAACCGATGTCGGCGCCACCACCAGAGACGGAGGGCGCTTGCCTTTTTTATGATGAGTGAGCAGCAACGCCAGAGTCTGAATGGTTTTTCCCAAACCCATATCGTCGGCGAGAATACCTGCCAGTCCATACTCTCTCAAGAACGAAAGCCAGTTGGTTCCTTCCTTTTGATAATCGCGCAGTTCGCCTCTGAAGTCCGGATTCAATTTGACCGGCTCCAATTCTTTGAAATTGTGGATGCGATAAATGAACTCTTGGAAGCCTTTATCTGCATCGATACCGATATCGTGCGTTTCCAATGCGTGCGAGATCTGCAATGCCTGATACAACGGACGAGAGGCGTCTTTACTCTGTCCGATCGATTTCATCAAACTGAGCAACGTGGCGCTTGGTAGTTTGACGTTTTTGTTGTCAGACATTTTGAGGAAATTGCGGTTGCGGAACAACGATTCAATCACCAAGCCAAACGGCACTTCTTCGTCACCGGCAAAAGTTTGCAAATCGAAATCAAACTTGAACGAGTCTTTCTTCAGTGAAAGTTTCGCCTCCAGCCTGAGCGGGTCTTTATTCACCAAGTAATGCTTCAACGTATCAAGTCCGCTGATGTCCCAGTCGGTATACTGCTCGGACTGCAGATGATACAGAACATCCAGGGCAGGCTCTTCGACAAAGAAGAATCGATCTGCGATTGTTCTTTGCGGTTGCAGGTTGAGAAGGAATCTGCGGACCTGGCTTTCTTGCTCCCAGAGACGCTTAACCCAGACACTCTGCCCGGTATCAGATATGGTGCGAGTGTATTGTTCTGCCTCGACTGCACTAGTTTCATCTCTAGACGGCATGACCAGATTGCCATAGCCAAAACCAAGACAAATTTCCAGAGTAATGGTGGTGGTTCCGCCGGGCTGAGTAGAAGGGGCCTTACGCTCGGAAACTTTGATCACCACTCGTGGTGGCTCGACAACAGAGATAGGGAATGGGGCTGAAGCTTCATCAAGTCTGACGTTAAGTCGTTTCAAGAAGATCGGCAGGTCGACAGCGAGGAATTTCGGCACCACTTCCAATTTCACAGTCATCTGACCATGAGCATCGAAGAACGGGAAAAGTTTGTGCAGCGCACTGACATCGATGTTGTACAAGACATTCTGCGAGAGCACCCAGCAGGATGTGCCAAAGAAGAAAACTGGATGTGTAGCCGCCTCGCCACTTTCATCCAAAGCTTCGATGCGCAAGAGCAACTCGCCACTTTCTGTTTCAGAAAGAACGATGCGCGGCTTGAGCGGCGTCGTGGAAAAGGTGATTTCGCTGCCATCAGCTGCATTAACCAACTTGGCGCAGAGGCTCAAGTGTCCAATTACAACGCCTTCTTCTCCGCGTGGAATGCGATGCCCACCAGCCATTCCCTTAGTCGTCTGGGGCAGACTGGTCAAATATTTGGCAAGTTTATGCATGCGTGAATCAGGTTCAAGTATGTTTAAAACTTCCGGCGGCACCTTGAGGATATTGACTTTTCCCTGCACCTCATCCGGCACAGTGCCAACAATCAGAGCCAACGGTTTTTCCAAAACCAGTAGTCCAAGCGTAAAGTCATCTACTTCGCGCACCACTCCAGGCACACGCGGATCATCCAAAAGATCCTTAGCTTTCGGTCCTCGCTCGCCGCCATCTCGTGGCGGGCGGTCTTCATTTAAATCAAAACGAATGCCCGGGTTGGCCTTGGCAATGGTAGTCAGCAAAACCGCGACAGAATGTTTGCAGACTTCTTCGAAATAAGGGCAGGAGCACTCAGCCTTGAATACGCCTGTGTCCTCAATCGTCGCCACCACTTTATAAGGCTGGGGTTCAGATCCGATTACAAGCGCCTCAATCTTGGTGCCGCTTTCGATCTCTTCATATTTAAGTACTTTCTTACGGCGGTAATATTGCACGCCGCGTCGATAGACTGGTTCGCTGCTAGCTTCCTGAACAGCCTGTAGCGAGAGCATCTTTCGTTTGCCGGTTGCAGGTTTCATAGGCTCCTAAAACTTACCCACGTCCAAAACAACACTTGGCCGCACCTTCCAGACAAGCGGCGGCACGGGTCCAAATTCCCTTAGTGATTAAGCTTATCACGGCTACCAACCTCTCTAGTCACCTGCGGATGTGATTAAAGATGCTCGACGATCTGACTCGGCAGTAATCCTACCAAAACCAGTTAACGGGGCGACATGTCCAAAAGAGCCTCTGGCAGTTGTTGAGCCCTTGTAGAAGCATGTTCCACAATTGTTCTCATTTCTGTCTGCCGCTGCTCAAGAATGGCGCAATAATCGTGAAGCAAAGTTGCTTGCGATTTCAAAGAACCAGCATTGTCAGTGAGGGCAGGAATCAACTGTTCAATTTCCTCGAGCAAAGCCGATGGCGGATGAACAGCCGGGCGGATCTTAATGGCTTGCGAGTTCTGGGCTCCACCTACAGGCACGCCGTTGTTACCAGCGTTTACCAGAGCGAGTGAATCCCTCAACTTCTCTAAAGCCTGCTTGAGGCTCAATGCTCTCTTGTATGACTCGTCAGCCTCGCGCTCCAGCCAGGTTTTACGCGATTTCTGGGTGACCAATTCAGATGAAAGATGCTCCAGAGCCTTCTTTCGTATGTCCAGCTCGCGCTGAATGTGGTCAAGCTCGATCTGCCGCATCTCAACCATGCGCTGACGCAGCATCACCAACAAGATAACAACCAGCCCGAAGCCAATCGTCGTCAAAGTAATAAATAGATAGCCCCGTTTGGCTCCAGAAAGCTCTCCGGGATTTGTCGTGAGGTACGCACCCAGGTCATCCAGGAACGGAGGTGGGTCCGGGCGTACATAATAAAGATGACCGATAACACGGGTGCCGGCGTTGATCGCATTCACATCACGCACAGCAGCTTCAGCGCGCGGCGAATCATGCTGCCAGACTGGCTCGAGCGGTGGCGGATCAGTGAGCACGTCGAATGGCTCTTTTTTACCTTCCTCGAGAAGTCCTTCAGGAGTGGCTTTCGCCTGCCATGACTTACGGTGATATTCCTTGTTCGTCTTATAAAGAATGGTTTCGCCGGATGGGTCAGTGACGACCAGTCCAAAAATTCCGAACGTCGAGTCCAAAACGTTCTGGACCTGATCGTCTCGACCAGCAATAATCAGTTGGGAAAGCGTCGAAGGCAGGCTGTGATGGAGCAGATTGAAGTCAGTCGTCTGAACGCGATAAATCGTCGCATTCCAATAACTCTGATAATGCGCTTCGCAAAGCAGTAACCAGACGATAATGCCGCCTAGAAACACAACTGGCAGCAAAACTCGGTTATTGATTGAGAGAAAAAACTTATCCATTAGACACTTCTCTTGTCAACACTGATAGTACCTTGGATCTCAGCATTGTATATACGTTATTATGCCCCGGCAAATATTTATGGTCATATCTTGGAATGCCCAGTTGCCTTTTATGGCAGCGTAATTCTTTACTAAAATGCCCAGTTGATTAGAGCAGACTATGAACGAAAGATCCGCAATCAGACTTGATAGCAGCGCCAAGCAAATTTTACTGCGCGGCAGTGCTCCGCCACCACATTTAGTGGCATAACCGACAAGCAGCGATTGCAAAGAGACCCGAGGTTTTTTACACTCACTGAGTGACTGCTCGTGTAGACTATCCGAGATAGCCCAAGCCTACTGGGGCTGGGATTGTAAGCTTCAAGCTGTGATTGGATAGTGCGCAGCAAAGCTGTTCGACCAATATTCACGGTTGTTTGGCTAGCTATGATCCTCAGTGGGCATATTCTAATAGCTAGAACCTACGAGAAAAGATATGACCACCGACGGCGTCAGACTGGGCGACTTATTAACGGGAGCGGGACTCCTCCAAGCTTCGGACCTACGCGAAGCGATGATGATATCGAAGCAGCAAGGGCTGCCTGTCGGTCGAGTCCTAATCATGTCAGGTTATCTGACTGAGCAGCACCTTCAAGCCGCTGTGCAAGCGCAATCTCTCCTCAAAGATGGATTAATTGAATTCGGTTTAGTGATCAAAGCCCTGACAATGGTGGGCGCAGAAGACATTACACTGGAAGAAGCTTTTAAACGACTGAAGTGGAATCAGCAGTCAGACGCAGTCACAAACAAGCTTGGCGAACTTCTCCTCGCTGCGGACATCGTCCCTATTGATGCATTGAATGCGGCTCTACTGCAGTGCCAGTCAATCGGCTTGCCGCTCGGCAGGGTTTTGATTGGCAATGGCGTGCTGACAGAACAGATGCTGGCAGCCACTTTGAACGCTCAAGTGTTCATTCGCGACAAGAAGCTGACACGCGAACAGGCAATCCAGGGGCTGCGTTCTGCCAAAGAACGACAAATTCCGATCGAACAATATTTGGCAGAAACTGGCGCCATGAGTCTTCCTATGCCAGAAACTGTACGTTTGGGCGAACTCTTTGTACTGGCTGGCATTGTCGATGAGCCCAACTTGATGGGTGCCGTGGAAGTTGGTCTGCTCAACGAACAGCCGCTTGGGCAAGTTCTGCTGCAATCTGCGGTGATTTCGCAAGAGATCTTGGACGCTGCCCTCGACCTGCAAGCTATGGTCGGAGCTGGCGCCATCAAGAAAGACGAAGCTGCCAAGTTTTTAGGAACGGTAAAAAACAAAAATGTGTCGGTCGGCGAAGCGATCGCAATTGCACACCAGAAGCCGTCTACCAAGAAGAAAGCTGCTGCCACCGCTATTGAAGAGCCGCCGATGCCGGTGATCGAGCCGTTGCCGCTCTACCAGTTCTTGCAACTTTCTGGAATTATCACAGCCAAAGAAATCGAGCAGGCGATTCGAGTCGGCTCCAAAGATACACAGATCATGGCTAGCATGCTGAGAATGTCAGGTGTAATGGAGAAATCACTTGTCGACGCGGCAGAAAAATGCAACGACTTAATTGGTGCTGGAGTGCTCAACCACGAGCAAGGAATGATCGTGCTCAAAAATTGTGAGCGCAATAACTTCACGCTAGAACAAGCATTCAATGAATTGGGATGGAACACGGCTCCGTTGCGAGCAGATCCCGGAGTGCCTGAATTTCTTCTTGATACGCCACAACACTACAACCGCAATGCCTATGACAATACCTTAGAAACAACTGCGCAAATGTCTGAGGCCAGAACTGCCGAGCAAGACTCATTATCACTTAACGCTAGCGACGCAGCTCAAATTGAAATGGCCGAGCCAGCTTTACCATTCAGTCAACCTGGGCCAGCTGACGCAATTACGGCACCGATGAATCCACTTGGTGCACCGCCTGCCGCTCTAGAGACAGCCGCTGCGGTCGAATCTGGCTGGCCATCCCCTGCAGTCACACCCAATCCGCTAGATTCACAGCCAGCCAGCGATTCAAGTTCTGAAGCTGCTGCGCTGGCTGATTTTGGTTCATCTATTAACCAGCAGGCACCAGCAGTTACCTCCTTCGCCCAACCAGCAGCAGCCGCATCCAGTGTCGAAGCAGCCGATTCATTTGGTGGCTCAGCAGGAGAATGGCACGCCGCCTCTCCGGATGAATGGATGCCTAAACCAGCTGCACCTGAACAACCGGCAGCACAAGCAGCCGCCGCAGCCATAGAAGCGCCAGCAGCCAGCGACCCATGGCAAGCCGGCGGTCAAGCTCAAATGACTAGTGATGCCTGGCAGGGTGGACAAGCACAACATGCTCAGCCGCAAGCGGCGCCAGCACCTGAGCCGCAGCAACCGCAACAACCTGCCGCTACAGCTGATTGGCAGGCTGGACCAGCACCACAACCTCAAGAAAGCTGGTCACAACCAGCAACCGAAGTGACACAAGCTCCGCAGTCTGATTGGGCTAGTGGGCAACCTGCCGCGCCACCTGATTGGACTCCGGTCCCTACTCAACCAGCTCAACCTCAAACTCAACCTGCTGCTGCACAAGGGGACTGGGCTGCTCCACCGCAAGTTCAGCCCGCTGCTCCGGCTCAACAAGCCGATTGGGCGAATACGTCCGCGACCTCCATGCCGGCAGCGTCGGCAGATTGGGCCAACAGCGTTCCGACTCAAGCAGCTCCAGCTGTACAGCCAGCCGCCAGTGAATGGCAACCGCCGACTACGGCAGCTCCTCAAGAAGCCGGATGGCAAGGACCACCAGATCCCGGTGCAGAGTGGCAAGCGCCGGCTGCACAACCAGGGCAAGCTCAAGCTGCTCAGCCACCAGCACCCGCTCCAGTGCAACCGGGCTGGCAGTCGGCAGCACCAAGTCCTTTGCCTGGCTGGCAGAGCACCTCAACTAACAATCAAGACGCCTGGCAACCGATGCCGGCTTCTCCAGCTGCTCAGATGTTCCAAGAGGCTGCCCAATCGCTTCAATCGACACCGCCAGTCGATGGTCAACAACCACCAGCAGCTGCACCGGCGCCAGAGCATTCAGCACCACAAGGTCCAATGGATCTCTTTGCTGATAGCGAAGACGACCATTCAGATCCGTCAGACAAGCCAAAGAAGCGGCTTAGCGACTTAATGCCGAAATTCGGACAGAAGAGCTAAGCACCACATACAGTATCAGTCGAACCCCTGAGCTGGCCGCGAAACTGTCGACTTGCAGTGTCGTACTCTGTAATAAAAAGCCCCGTGCGAGCGGGTTTAATCTATGTTTCAACATCTTGAAAATAGATTTATGGTATGAAGTAACGCTAACTATTGAACGCCCCGGAACTTACTGTTCTGCATAGGAGAACACGATGACCTTACAGCAAAAAATCTCATACAAACCGTATGCGGAGAAAGACTTTTCCCACTTGAAGAACTTGACTGGCATCTCAGACAAGACCCTCGAAATACACCTCGGTTTGTATTCAGGTTATGTCAAAAACACAAATGCTTTGAACGAAAAAATTATCGAACTGACTGAAGCCGGAAAAGCCGGGCAACCTGAATACGCTGAGATCAAACGCCGCTACGGCTGGGAATACAATGGCAAAGTTTTGCACGAATACTACTTCGGCAACATGAAAGCCGGCGGCTCCGAATTAAAAGAATCAAGCGCAATCGGCAAAGCATTGTCCGATGTTTACTCCAGCCTCGATGTTTGGAAAAACGACTTCACCAAAGTCGGCGCAATGCGCGGTGTGGGCTGGGCTATCTTGTTCCAAGACCCAGATACCAAAACACTTTCAAACCACTGGATAAGCTCGCACGAAGAAGGCAACGTAGCCGGATTCAAACCAATTTTGGTTATGGACGTCTGGGAACACGCCTTCCTTCTCGACTACAAGCCTTCTGAGCGCGCCAAGTACATCGAAGCATTCTTCAGCAACATCGATTGGGCAGCCGTTGAAGGACGCTTGATCAAGTAATCGAAGATAATCGACAAATCTAAAAGCAGGCTCGCAAGGGCCTGCTTTTCCATTTCAATGCGCGCCGTTCACAAATAAAGCCGTATTCAAGACCGACGGAAAGTTAACAGCTACAATGAACTCGCCCTTCACAGGATGCGAACATGATCGAAGACGCCACAAAACCCGTAATCGAACCTTTTGAGCTTTACTCAGACTACGAGCTCAGCCCACAAACGCACATGTCAGTCGAAAGAAACGGTGAGCAGCCAATCTCCTTGAACTTGAAAGACGCGGCTTTCGCGTTAGGCAAGTCAATGCGCGCCTTGGAACGCAGCCTTTCTGGCAAATGGGGTAATAAGCTGCCTGACGGATGGTCAGCCCAGAAAATCATTGTCGAAAACGATGAAGAATGGCAGATTACGCCACCTCTCGGATTCAATCTAGACGGATTGGTCGAGCACAACCGCCCTTCCGAAAACAAAATTGTAGAAACCAACCGCGAACAACCTCTCTCATCAACCCGCCAAATCCTATCCAAAGCGGCTTCGAAACTAGCTTTTGCCAAACCTATGATGGAATTGCATTTGCTGCGCGAACTGGCGGCGACACATAAAGAATTATCGGAAGAACGCCGCGCTCACTTGGTAGACCTGCGCCTGCTCAGCGAATTACAATCATCCATGCGACTTTTGCAAGTCAACGCGGTGGAGACTGCCACCTTAAAATCGGAACTTCTCGAAGCGCAAAAGGATCTGATTGCTTTGAAGAACCAATACCAGGGAGTCTTGAATCTGCCCTGGTGGAAACGAATTTTTATCAACAAACCATAGTCGAAATGAGGTAACAATATGTCCAATAAATCAGCATCAAGATTCAGCATCACCTACTGCGGTGCGTGAGGCTACAAGCAAAAAGCGGTCAGGTTGGCTGCTGAGCTAGAAGAAGCTCTCCACGAAGATTCGACATTGATTCAATCTTCAGGCGGAGTTTTTGAAATACAAGATCAAAGCTTTCTGATCTTTTCTAAAAAAGAACTGGGACGATTTCCTGAAGATGGGGAAATATTAGAGATAGTCAGGTATATGTCGGAAGGCATGGATCTGCAGGAATCTCAGGCAAAAGCCGGAGCACACGCGCCAAAACCCATGCCGTTCATGGAATGGTTCAAAGGTTTCCTTAACAGAGGTAGCGCTGCGAAACGGTAGGAAGCAAAAATGAGGCGAAGGCGGTTCAATTGGATGTTGTTTTCGAGGGTCGCCTGACAGACGAAGTACAGCTTAAAAACGTACTTCTGAAAATCTTAGAGAAACGTCCGTCGGGGAATCTTCTCCTGCGGATAGCTACGACTGAGCGAGATTGCGACGGAAAGATTTGTATTGTCGATGGCAGATTTATCACCGCCGCGATCATTGGCAACACGCACGAGAACGGCTACCCAGCCGTGCGCAGGTTGCTCAGCATCGAACACGGCAACTTCGCCTGTCTGCGCCCAAGCCCAGACGACAGCTTGAGCATTCCTTACTCCCTCAACATCGAGCTGGAGAAAGTTATTCCGCTTGTGCCCAATTTGCCCGAGTCGGCTAACGGGTTGCACGACGAGAAATCGCTGCTGGACAAAGTCTTCGGTTCCAACGCGTTCGATCCAATCGAGCCGAAATCAGAGATTGTTGACAGCAAACCCCAAAATCCGAACGCCAGCTGGCAGCTCTTGCAACCGCTGGTTGCTCCAAACGCGGTGGTTGAGCCATTAGTGCCGGTTGTACCAGTGCGGGTGATAGAACCGATATCGGCCGACGAATTGGCCAGCTTGTCCATGCCGCGCACCATTCAGGACGATTCGGACACGAAAATCAAACCAGGCAAGCGCAACACTGGTGGAATCTCACCAATGATCATTGTCAGCGCAGTCGGACTCCTACTTTTTATGGAGCTTCTGGCGATCGCGTTCTGGAAGCCTCTCAGTCTTTACCTGTCTCAACAAATTGGTGACCGGGCTGCCGCAACCACCGCTCACCGCCCTGCCAAAATTAAATCGACTCAGAAACACTAAATAACTTTAGACTCGCCAATGTGCCTGAGGTCGAGTAAAATCCCTAAAGAGCAGCGCGTGCATTTAGGTATTGCCATGGTGATTTCTGAAAACCAAATCAGAAAGGAAGATGCTAAAGCGAGGGTTCCAAAAACCTTGCAGATAGCCATTGATGGTCCTGCTGGAGCTGGAAAGTCTACTGTCGCTAAGCGAATCGCAGATGCGCTCGAATATCTGTACATCGACACAGGCGCCATGTATCGCGCCGCAACATGGCTGGTCGTTGAGAAGGGCATAAGCTTCGATGACCCTGAGCAGATCGTCAAGGCCGTCTCAGAGTCCAAAATCGAGTTGCGCCCAGGTCACGACGAAGAAAAAATTTTGGTATTCGTCAACGGTGAAGAAGTGACGAAGCTTATTCGATCACAAAACATCACCAAGCTAGTCAGCAAGCTGGCGGCAATCGGTGCCGTTCGCGAGCAACTGGTGAATCAGCAACGCCATCTAGCCCTGGCGGGCGGTGTGGTCTTGGATGGCAGGGACATCGGTACTGTCGTTCTTCCTGACGCGAACGTCAAGATCTTTTTGACGGCATCGCCGGCGGTGCGAGCCAAGCGTCGACTAAAAGAATTGCAAGCGTTGGGAGAAAATCCCGACTACGATACATTGCTGAGAGACATTATTGAACGAGATCAGATGGACACAAATCGCCAAATCGCTCCTCTGAGAATGGCTGATGACGCGGTTCTAATCCTGTCAGACAAAATGTCAGTGGACGAAGTAGTAGCCCACATAATCAAACTCTGTTCTTAAAAGCAAAAGCGTACTTAAAGATTTCGTGCAATCTGGCGCCGCTACTTAGTGGTGTCGAATCTATAGCCTACGCCTGGCAAATTAGTAATCACCGATTCGTTGCCTTCGATATCAACTTTCTTTCTCAGCTTCTTGATGCAAGTGCGCACCGTTTCATTAGAAGCATCAGAATCGTTCGGCCAGACGCGATTCAAGAGGGCTTCCGGGGCGAATACTTCGTTGGGATTGCGCATCAGAAATTCGAGCAATTTGTACTCCAATGGAGCGAGATTCAGATCAACATCTTCCCGTTGCACACGTCTAGCTTTGGTGTCTAAGTCAATTCCGCAAAAACTGATCATCTCAGCAACGACTGCGACAGGACGGCGCAATAGTGCTTTGATGCGAGCACTCAATTCTCGCAAATGAAACGGCTTGGTCAGGTAATCATCAGCGCCCGAATCCAGCCCAACTTCCTTGTCTTCAACCGCATCCTTGCCCGTCAACATGAGAATCGGCGTCTTACCGCCGCGCGAACGAAATTCTTGACAGATCTGCAAACCGCTCTTATTTGGCAACGTCCAATCCAAAATCACAGCGTCGTATTGGTAGAAAAGCAGGCGCTCGGCACCGTCATCACCGTCGTATGCGACATCAATTTCGTACTGTTGGGTCTTAAGCCAGTCCTCAACAGTGTTAGCCATGTTTTTGTCGTCTTCGACAAGCAGAATCTTTGCCATCGTCCAACCCTTCGCCCGGGACCTTTGAGAGGTTCATACCATAAAATGTGCGGACAGCGTAAAATTATGCCGAGCAGCTTGGCTGCACAGGCTATCCTAGGATTATCGCATCTACGCAGTCTCCGGAGACGAAACTTGATTGGCGGTAAGTTCGATCTCACGCAAAAGGGACTGATCCTTGTTGCCATCCCGCTAGTGCTGGAACTCGTCTTCTTCGGCTCCCTTATTTATCTTTTGAACGAAACGGAACGCGAGCGCAACGAGGCGGAACACGCAAGGCAGCTGATCGGACACACCAACGCCGTAATTGTCATGGTCTATAACGCCTTGAGCGAACTGGCGCCAGCCAGCCTGGGCGCTTCGGATACAGTCACCGATGATGCGGATTTTAAGGTCAAACTAGATGCTATTCATGTGGAATATGAAAGCCTTCACGCCCTTGCCATTACGCCGAAAGAAGAAAGAGACCTCAGGACATTCGGTGCAGCAATCGACCACGGCGTTGAGGTGATCGGCGAAATCCATAGATTGCTTGGACAGATCGGAAAAGACTTGGGTTCGTTTAAACAACTGCACAAGCGCCGAAAACAGATTACCAAACTGGTCAAGGAAATCAAAGAACAGGTGAGCAGCATGCTCGGTCCTGAAATGGAAGTCGAGCGGCGCGGTCCCGAGAAAGCCAGGCTATATGCGGAGTTACTCAAAGGCATTATCTATGCAGGAATAGGTGGCAATATTCTGCTCGCCTTAGTTGGCTGGAGGTTATTCAGTGATCACATTGTCAAAAGACTGGACACTCTCTACGTAAACAGTCGCAAAATTGCGATCGGGGAGGCGCTACCAGATGTGGTGCCTGGCACCGACGAAATTACCGATTTGGATATCGCCTTGCACGAAATGGCTGACGCTTTGAAAGAAGCCGCAGAGGTGGAACGAGCGCTGACAGACAACGTTTCAGACGTAATCTGTTCCCTCGATTCAAACAACCGGTTCGTTGCACTTAATCCCGCCTGTGTACAACTGTGGGGATATAGCGAAAGCGAGTTGCTCGGCATGAACGTGCGTGAAATCATCGTTGCCGGAGACGCAGATAAGATGACGAATAGTTTATTAAAAGGGCGAGAAGAATCGAAAAATTTCGACACCAGAATCAAACTCAAAAACGGCGAAGAAGCCGATATGCACTGGACCGCCAATTGGTCGCCTAAACAACAATCCTATTTCTGCGTCGTCCACGACATCTCGGCAGCAAAACAAATTGAACGCATGAAAAAAGAATTTGTGGCGATGGTTAGTCATGATTTAAGGACGCCACTAAATTCGGTGCTCAATCTAATCACTCTAATGTCAGTCGATGCCTACGGTGCTGTTAACGAAACCGGGCACAAGCGCCTGGATGCAGCGGAGCAGGACGTCACACGCTTGATCGGACTGATCAATGAGCTTTTGGATTTAGAGAAACTCGAAGCAGGCGAAATCATTCTTGACAAAAAAAATGTTCGTGCAAGCAGCGTAATGGATCAAGCGCAACAGTCGGTCTATGGATTCGCCCAACAAAACGGTGTGGAAATTGTTTGCGAACCGACAGATCTCAACGTCACTGTGGACCAGAATCGATTCGTACAAGTGCTAATCAACCTGCTTTCCAACGCGGTCAAGTTTTCTGGACACGGCACCGAAGTGCGAATGCGAGCGGTGCGTGGAGCGAACTACACAGTCTTTGAAATATCAGACACGGGTTGCGGCATTCCACCCGAAGTGCAGTCGACAATTTTCGAACGCTACAAACAGGCAGAAGGCGCCAACAAAAAACATACTGGCACCGGGCTTGGTCTAGCGATTTGCAAAAACATAGCAGAGCAGCACGGCGGCTCAACTGGAGTAGTCAGTACCGTAGGCGTGGGCAGCACTTTCTGGGTAAAAATCCCAGATCGAATCTGAAATGGTGCTTTAGAAGTTCTCTTTTACTTCGTCTCGTGCCAATAATTTTTCGGCTGCATTGCAGATATCTACAATTTCTTGTTTCATTCCTGGAGCACGAATAAATTGTCTGCAAAGATCAAGCGTGCGCCTGAAAGCGCGGACGATATCACCTTCATCAAATGAGGTGGCCCTGCGGATGTCATCCCAGGTGGAACCCTGCGCCCACATCTCTGTAAGCCCCGAAAAAGTCGGACTAAACGACACAGAAATATCGACTTCCATTTCACGCTGAGTGCGGAATAATTTACGTGCCAGCGTATTAATTTCACCGAGAACCAGCTCGACTTGCGGGCTTACGCGGAAACGTGATTGCTCATGCGAACGCGAATCTTCAGTTACGAGAGCGGTTAGAACAGCGGACATCTGTGCAGGATCCAAATGATCCAGCAAACCACTGACAGCAACTTCAGTCAAGAACAACTCATTCGTCCCGCGAATGCCAGTGGCCATGCGGCCCAGAGCAGTTGGACGGTTGCCGTCGAGATAACCTTTCAAGCGCAAGATATTCGCTAACGCTTCAAACGTTCGCCAATATTTCGTTGTTTCTTTTCCGATACGACGATCGAATTCCTTGATCCGTTTTTCCAATTGGGCAACTCGTTCAGTTTGTTTGCTGCAAGGTTTTTGTACTGGACAGCCGTGACACGGCATGCCATAAGCTTCTTCAAGGAGTCCGTTAATTTCAGTATGCTGCGAACCCAACGCCTGCTCGACAGCTGGATCCTGTTTTTGCGTACCGCGCAATCCTCGCTCCATCTGTTTCAGCTGCTTATGCTTGGAACGAATTGTTTCGAGTCGTCTTGCGTAAAGCGGAAGGTCCCCAATCTCTGTCGGGCAAAGCGGGCTCTGAAGCCGTTCGAGCTCTTTCTCCCAGGTCATCTTTTGTTCGAACAAAGGCTCCAACTGCTGGTTGACGAGAAATTGACCGAAGCTGCGCTCAATCAAATCCCGAGCATCTTCAAGTGTGTGACGCTCCAACAAATTCAAAACCATTCCGTACGACGGCGTGAATCGGCTCGAGAGGGGATCCGCCGGTGAAGTGGCAAGCTTGGCAGCATCTTCGACTGGTTCAAATGGATGATGGAGAACGACAACGTGACCGACTTCGTCCATTCCCCTTCGCCCGGCTCTTCCCGACATCTGCAGAAATTCTGATGCGGTCAATTCGCGATGACCTTCATCAGCACGTTTGTATATCGAGCTGATCACAGTCGAGCGCGCCGGCATGTTGATGCCAGCGGCCAGAGTTTCAGTTGCAAAAACGACTTTAAGAAGACCACGTTGGAAAAGCTTTTCTACAAGTCCTTTCCAGCTAGGCAGCATGCCTGCGTGGTGAACTGACATTCCCTCGAAAAGATAGGGTAGATGCGGATGGTTCAGTAAGTTCGGATGATCTTTAGTGAACGAGGCAATCACTTCTTTCAACTCAGCCTGTTCACTCAAGTTGATTAAAGGGATGCCACGAGCTCGCTTCATGGACTCTTCGCAGCCGCGTCTCGAGAACAAAAAGTAAATCGCCGGCAACATATTGCGACCGGATAAAACAGCGAGAACGTCGTTAGGACTGGCTCCAAGAACCGGTCCCGATCTACGCTTACGATCCTTATGAGCTGACTTCTTGGTGCCGAAGCGTGACTTCAAAAGTGTATTTACACCTTTGCCTGGACTCAAGAGTGGATAGATGTGGCGGTCGCCAAAGTAGTGAAAACGCAGTGGCACTGGGCGGAAATCAGAGAGGACCAAACCAGTTGGTCCATGCGTTTCGTCGATCCAGGTTGTCAGTTCAGCGGCGTTGGCTACAGTAGCTGATAGCGCCACCAATTGAATATTCTTTGGCGCATAGATGATCGACTCTTCCCATACTGTGCCGCGCTCAGTGTCGTTCATGTAATGACATTCGTCCAGGATGACAAAGGCAACATCGCGAAGGTTTCTCGTTACGTCACCAAGGATGGTGCCATAGAGCATGTTGCGAAAGACTTCGGTTGTCATTACGACAATGGGAGCCTCTCGATTAATCGAGATATCGCCTGTCAACAGACCGACGCGGTCGTCGCCGTACTTCTTTTTGAAATCGTTCAGCTTCTGGTTGGAAAGAGCCTTGAGAGGCGTCGTGTAATAGCAGCGCTTGTTACTGCGCAGTGCCATCTCGACTGCGTACTCAGCAATCACAGTCTTGCCAGCGCCGGTCGGTGCGCAGACAACAACGCTGCGGTTTTCTTCTAGATGCTTGATTGCCTCAAGCTGGAAGTCGTCTAACTGGAAGCCGAATAGATCGTGGACGTTGATTTCGTTTAGAGAGTCTTGCAATTGCCAGTGCCAAAGCTTTGGTAGCTACCAAGCCTAATTCTAACAGCGTGCATATAATATAATGACTAATTGGTCTATCGGGACGTGGCGCAGGGGTAGCGCGCACCCTTGGGGTGGGTGAGGCCGGAGGTTCGAATCCTCTCGTCCCGACCAATTTTTCCGTAGCTTTCGCATGACAGTTGGCAACCAGCTTACAAGTCATCGATGCTAAGCGTGTACCACCTGGAGTCAACAAACGCATGCAGGTTACGTCCATGACCAAGGACAGAGGCCTGATCTAATCCCTCCGCCAGCGATAGCTCGTATTGAACAGGCTTGGCGACACTGTCACTATCGCCAAGCCTGCTGACAAAGCAGTCGTGGCGCTTATCGCCGTAGCCGCCATAAAAAAGCACAGAGCGCCCATTTGTAGCTAGAACAGAGGCACCGCAAGTGTCATTGTGCCAACAGGTGATCTTCTTGGACTTGTCAATACGAACCACTGGAAAATCCGTGTAGTAGCAGGCCCAAAGATCATCGCCGGATAATGTCATTGCATAGCAATCGGCGATGTAGTCGAAACCATCCGGCGGATCGTCATAGCACCAGGATATTTTGCCTTCGGAATCGAAACAATTGAGACCAGCGGCACCCATAGGCTCTTTCCAGCCAAAGTTACCGAAGACACCTTCGTCAAAATACCCGACCCAGATTTCAGCAGACGGAGTTACCAGGACGTTGTTGATACCGTCACCAAGGCAAAACTGCCTTAAAAGCTTACCTTCCGAAGAATAGACGCTCGCGTTTAATTCCGGTCCATTATCCGAATACCTGCACCTCGACGACACCAGCAATATTGAATTGTCGGGAAGAGATTGGACTAAGGGATAAGCCGACGAACAACCTGGTATGGACACCGTCTTGATCATCTCAGTTTGCGGACCGAACAAATGCACAGTCACTTCATAGCTGCTCGCCGCCATGGTTGCAGGGAAAGTGGCGAAACCAGGCTGTTCCGTTCTCCCAAATGCGAGATCTTTCAACTCAGGTGCCGTAGTTACGACCGCCAGACTACCGTCAAAACAAATTGCTTGAGCAAGAACGGCTTGCCCTTTCAGATGTTCGGACAGATCCCAGTTCAGCTTAAATTCTAGAGTCGGTGAGGTCATCGAAAGAACACAGACATAATCGAAAAATTAGAACGCGAAATTTCTTGCTCGTCGGCGACGCACGCTGGCTAAATGGAAGCGGTTTGGGCAATCTTCTTCAGGAAGATATTCAGCGTAGTTCGGTCTGTCGACTGATTCGAAGCGCATGTAGTTGTTTACATCGATCGAAGGAATATCTTGGAACCAGGGGCTGAGATGTACAAATTCTCTGAGTTTGAGCTTGACGATAGCCTTCAGGTAGTCATCCAAATGTTCGAGGGACACCGTTGATTCGCTAGTAAAAGGAGACATGAGTCCTCTCTGAAAAAATACTAATTGCTTGCATATTCTTCGAATATCGAGGCGGCAAGCCGACGTTAGAGAACTTCACCCCGAGACCTGGTGAATGTTAGCAGACCTTAACTACCTTGCAACATTTGACAACTGCGATCTGATGCGAATTAACCTAAAGTCCCACCCAGAGCCGAATAGATATCGCTCATAGATGTTTATTGCACACTTGGAATCATCAAAATCGGACAAAACACCAGTAAGCGAGCTGCTTGCGCAGCCGTGCTATTGCGCAGCAAATTGGACAATTGAGCCAAGCCACTGACTAGGAGACGGTTGCGCCGCGCAGTGCGCGCTCCATTTCATCTGTATTCAAAGCGTATTCGTTGGCCACGTCGCCCGCGATTAATCCATCCGAATAGGCTTTATAAATGGAATCGTCCATGATGCTCATTCCATCATATGAACCGTTGCGCATATATTCGCTGAGCTTGTCGAACTCGCCGTAGAGAATTGCTTCCTGGATGGTCGATGTGTTGATCAAAATCTCGTGGAAAGCCTTTCTTCCGCCCTCGAGCGTTGGCAACAGCTGCTGGCAAATCACGGCTTTGAGCGCATAGGCCAACTGCATCCGAATCGCGTCTTGATCCTTTGGTTCGAAAATTCCGAGGATGCGCTGAATTGTTTTCGTCGCAGATCTTGTATGCAGCGTGGAGAAGACGAGCAATCCGGTTTCAGCGGCTTTCAATGCTGCCACCATTGTTTCCGCGTCGCGCATTTCGCCGATTAGCAGGATGTTGGGATCAGCCCTTAATGCCGTTCTTACAGCAGTCGAAAAATTCTTTGTACTGATGCCAATTTCTCTTTGCGTGATTACGGATCGAACTGGTCTGTGTACAAACTCAACTGGATCTTCAATCGTATAAATGTGGGAGGGCTCGCGACGATTGATTTCATCAATCATCGCAGCCAGCGTCGTCGACTTTCCTGCACCAGTCACACCAGTGACGAGGACCAGACCGGATTTCAGATGAGTAAGCTTCTCAATGATTGACGGCAGCCCCAGTTGATTCAACGTTGGCACATGGAGCGGAACCAGTCGCATAGCGCATCCAACTGATTGCACGTCGGTGTATACATTAATACGCACACGAGCTTGATTTGGAAAAACGAAGGAAGCATCCAGTTCGAGATTCTCTTCAAAATTCTTTTGCTGGGCCGGACTAAGCAAAGCCATTAGCATCGAGCGCAGCGCGCCCTCTTCCATTACAGGCATCGTAGTGATGGCGCGCAACTGCCCATCAATGCGCAAGATCGGCTGCATCCCAGCTTTGAGATGG
>JBBQFO010000024.1:0-34258 GCA_038322035.1 Candidatus Obscuribacterales bacterium | reverse complement strand
CTTTGCACAAAGATTTTGGTGTGACTGTGGATTGGTTTGATTGCACTCTTTTCGAAACTGATCGCATTCCAACTCAGCTAGACGACACAGCTGCAATGGCAAACTTCCTTCTACAGAAGGATCCTGTTTATGTGATCGTTCCAGAAAATCGATTCAGCGAGCTTCCTGAAAGCGTGCGCCAGAAAGTAACTGTCATTGAAGACAGACCATATATGTACGAGAAAAGTGACGTCGCGTTTCTGATCAGGCGTAAGGGACATTTGATGGGCAAGGTCCATCTTTTGCTCGTCACCAACATGTCAAAAGCAGAATCAGACGCAACGTTCCGTCCATAAAACACTCCTCAACAGCTTCGAATATGTCTGAACTACGCTCAACTAACGGATTGGATATGAGCGAAAGCTACTATCAGGAAGCCGTCAAACCACTGCTGCAATCTCACTTCCCTGCAATGCAAATTTCTGCTGGACTTCTCGGGGACGGCTCAGAAATTCTCGGCTTCGATACTGAGATGTCCCAAGACCACGATTGGGGACCTCGTGTAATGCTCTTTTTGACTGAATCCGATCAAGCAAAATCAGGGAAGCAAGTTGCATTTATGCTGCAACAGGAACTGCCAAAAACGTTTCATGGATTTGCTACTCAGTTCACAACACCAAATCAAATTGTGGAATTCAGAGCCGAAAATCAGTCAAGCGAAATGCACACAGCAAAGCATTCTGACGCAGCAAGCCTTTCTGTAGAAATCTTGACCGAACAAAAATTTTTTTGGCAGCATATCGGATTTGAACTTTCAGAACAAATTGAACCAGCGGACTGGCTTACATTCCCGGAACAAAAACTGGCAACCATAGTAGGTGGACGTGTGTTTGAAGATCAAATAGGCTTGCAAGCAATTCGAGATCGTTTTGCTTACTATCCCAAAGATGTCTGGCTCTACTTGCTAGCCTGCCAGTGGACCCGCATCGAACAAGAAGAACACTTGATGGGTCGGGCTGGTTACGCCGGTGACGAATTGGGCTCGGCGATAATCGCAGCTAGACTAGTACGCGATCTGATGCGACTCTGCTTTCTGATAGAGAAGCAATACGCACCATATCCAAAATGGTTTGGCACCGCTTTCATGCGTCTCCAATCGGCGAACACGCTTGCGCCGCTGTTCCGCCAAATCCTCGCTTCAAGCACGTGGGAGGACCGTCAGAAGTGGCTCACAGAAGCCTATGAGTTTGTAGCAGAAACTCACAACGAGCTGAAGATAACGAAAGTCCTGCCCACATCAGTCCGTCAATTTCACGGACGTCCATTTTCTGTGATCAGTATGGGCGATTTCTCAAAGGCTATTTTTTCGCAAATCCAAGATCCAACAGTTCGCAAAATCTCTGAAAAGCGTCCTATAGGGAGCATTGATCAGTTCAGCGACAGTACCGACTTAATATCCGATGCAGCCTGGCGATCCACTTTGAAAAATCTGTACGTCTAAAATTTTCATTCTAATAGCTTTGGAACTGAAGGCATCCGAACTGACTGAATCCGAATTAGTGGACTAACGCATCGCTTTTAGTTTTCGCATTCAGCTCGGCGATGGTTGGATAGTGATACTGCGGAAGCAAGCCATTCCACTCGATTGTGCCTTCCTTGAGAGCGTCTTTTCCAATTGCAAATATCCAATATTTGCCGCAATACCCTACAACTCTCGGGGACCTTTTTGTCCAACTTAAAAGGCTCAAGACTTCTTCGGGAATAAAAATCCAGCGTTTGCCTGGTTCGTCTGAATACGCCTGCAAATCTTCCTGATTTTTGAGGAGCGGAATCTTTTCCTGGTATCTGTAAATGATTGATGGATACTCGAATTGGACTGCCGCCAGATGCGCTTTGTTTTTTTGAGAGTAGCGAACAACGCTATCCACGTTAGCCTGATATTTGTCGTGATAGAGGCAAAACAACAATGGAAGGAAGATTCCGCAGCCAAGTAGTGTTGCACCGTAGACGGTGCTGAGAGAGAGACAGGATTGCTTCCTGCCGACAAAGATCATTGCCGTCAAGCCTACGATTAATAAGACGGAAGTAGCATACCCCAGCGAAGTCATAAAACCAGAATCAGTGCTCAGGTAGTGCACCAGGAAAGCAGCACCAGCACTTAAAATCAGAAGTCCAGTCGCTGAGACGATGAATGGTTTCGTCCTCTTCAAGCGGAGCAACTCGTCCATATACGCTCCGGTGACTATGGCCAGTGCTGGAAAAATTGGCACTACATAAGTTTGCAACTTAGTCGGAATTGCACTAAAAAACAAGAATCCAATTAGCGCCCAACAAATACTAAAAAAGACGAGCTGCTGACGAGCAGTCATGAGATTTCCGCGTTTCTTGAAAAACTTCAGCAAAAATGGACCGGCGCCAACGGCACACAAAGACCACGGAAAGAATCCTCCGATAACGACTGGGATGTACCACCAGAATGGATTTACGTGGTTTACCACGCCAACCATTCGTCCTAAGTTCTGCCGCAAGAAGAAGGCGTTAGTGAACTCACCATTGGTACCTATATGCGCCCACACGTAATAGGGAACAGTGACAAACAGTAAGAGTGCAATCGCCAACAATGGATTGAGCGAGAGAATCGACGCCACAATTTTTTTCGGCGCAGTCAGCAAAAAATAACCGACAGTAATCAAACCGATAATTACCAGAGCCAGTGGTCCCTTACAAAGCGCGGCCAGTGCCAGCGCGAGGTAGCCGAGAAACAAAAATACCTGGCGTTTTTGAATAATAAAATTGGCAATCGACAAAAGCGACACTGTCAAAAAAAGCGCCAGCGGCTCATCCGTCAAAGCTACGTGACCGACAATCAAAAAAAGAGGTGACGCAGCCAGGGTCAAGGCAGCAAGAAAAGCCTGTCTACGACTGAGGATTTGCCTCGTCAAAACAAACGTCGTCAAGACAAGAAGTATGCCGCTCAAAGCAGAAGGGAAGCGTCCAGCAAATTCATTGACGCCAAAAGTCCGATAACTTTGTACGATGAACCAGAACGCCAGCGCCGGCTTATCCAGCCAGGGCTCATAGTTCATGAGCGGAACAATCATCTTATTCGTTTCAAACATCTCACGACCAGATTCGATAAAAAAGCTATCCGTGGGATCGAACATGCCAGCGGCGCCCAGGTATGGCAGGAACAGCAGCAAAGCGATCACTAAGAGAGCAGCGAACAAAAACCAGTCTTTACGATCGAAGCGATTGCCGCCACCGACACTTTTTGTGTTCACGCTGCCACCATGAATGGTTCCGGTGGAACTCATGTTAGAGTCCAATTTTTTCAACAAAGAACTTGTTGTACCACCACTGGAACATCAGCAACGTCCACAATTCCTTGCGACGATCTTTATGTCCGCGCTCATGTTCTGTGCGCAGTTGATTGATGTATGGCCATTGGAAGATACCCTGTTTATCGACATAAGATTGGCACAGGTACTCATCCAGAAGTGGCTTGAAGTCATTGTTAAGCCACTTAGCGACAGGAATTCCAAATCCCTTTTTGGGACGATTGATTGTGCGTGCTGGCAAATATGGTGCCGCGGCTTTCTTCAATAAGTACTTAGTCGTAGCTCCTCTGACTTTATAGTGGGAAGGAAGAGAAAGTGCAAATTCCACGAGAGGATGAGCCAGGAACGGCAATCTAACTTCTAACGAAGCTGCCATGGAGGCTCGATCGGACTTCACCAGCAAATCGTCCGGCAAGTAAGTGCCGAGGTCCAAACGCATAATCGAATCCAGCAAATCGCTTTTGCGTCGAACAGATCCAAACGATCGCACTTCCAAATTATTGAGAAGGTCTTCGCCAGTCTGCCAAACAGTTCCTACCTCGGATCGCAAATCAGCATTGATCAGCTGCGCATGATCTTTGACGGGGAACGCACCCATCCACTGCAAGTGACGACTGCGTGGCGACTCAGAAGCCGCCGATATAAACCGCTTCACTTTATAATCGAAGCTCAGATTATTGTGCGAAACAGGCAAACTATTGATCGTAGGTTCCAAGACGTGCTGGCGTAAAACAGCGGGAAGTATATTCCAAATGCCAGCCAATTTATGAGCCTGATAAGTAGGATAGCCGCCAAACAACTCGTCACCGCCTTCACCAGCGAGAGCGACTGTGACGGATCTCTTTGTCATCTTCGACAAAAAGAAAGTAGGAATAATCGACGCATCGGCCATTGGTTCATCCAGAACTTCCCACAACTCTTGCATGGTTTGCAGCGCCAGCTCAGGCTGGAATGTAATCACTTCATGCTCGGTGCCCAGGTAAGTGGCCACCGCTTGAGCATGCTCACTTTCATCGAAAGATGCGTCAGCAAATCCGACCGAGAAAGTGCGCAACGGTTTGCTGGAATGACGTGATGCCAGAGCTGCGATCGTCGATGAATCAATTCCACCGGAAAGAAAAATTCCCAGAGGCACATCTGAAATCAGACGTCGCTTGATCGACTGATCCAGCAACGTAACCAACTTATCTTTTGCATCACCCTCAGATAAAGTCGTGACACTGATTTCCGGCTGCCAGTATGGAGTTATTTTCACTTCGCCGTGCTCGACGAGCATGAAGTGACCCGGCATCAGTTTATGAATGCCCTTAAATATTGAGTTCGGCGCAGGCACATACTCCAGTGCCAAATACTTCTGCAACGCGACTGGTTCCAGTTCACGCTTGGAACTTGGATGAGTGAGGATGCCCTTCAGTTCGGAAGCAAAAAGCAGTTGCCCGTCGAAAATGCCCCAATGTAATGGCTTTTCACCCATGCGGTCGCGGGCAATAAACAAACGGTCTTTGGTGGTGTCCCAGATCGCGAACGAAAACATTCCTTCGAGGAAATTGAGACAGTCGACACCGTACTCTTCGTAAAGATGAACAATAGTTTCTGTGTCGCTTTGTGTAGCGAGCTTATGACCACGCTCGAGCAGATGTTTCTGATTGTCTTGATAGTTGTAGATTTCGCCGTTGAAGACAATCCAAATAGTTTTGTCTTCATTGGGGATCGGTTGCTGTCCGCTGACCAAGTCAATGATTGCCAGCCGAGTCATACCCAGCGCGGCCGGGCCCACAATCATCATTCCTTCTTCATCAGGTCCCCGATGCGTAATGCTCTTACACATCTTCTTGATCAGGTTTTGGTCAGGATCAAGCGCCTTGCCGTTCAGGTTGAGATATCCGACTATTCCACACACAGGCTCGTCCCCAGAGTTATGAGCAACGTCTCATCTACATGAAACCGGTTCCAGACACGTTATGACGGGTGTTCGGAGTGGCTCTGTATAACTTATCAGCTCAGGCGGCGCCACATCAATCCTGTTTAGTTTAGGTGTGGGACACAGTGACAGCCTTTATTACTTCGAATATTAAGTGGAGTGGCTCTAGATACACTGTTTTAAGATATACAAAATAGGCACTTTAGGCGCACTGGCAGACCAACAGCAGCGATACTCGAATTAAGTTTCTCTCTGTGAAATCGATGATCGCAGCTCTATGACTGTATACAGACCACAACTTAAAAAGCATTCACCAACCCCCAGAGTAATTCATGACTACTCCGAGGTAGACTAGGCACGTGCGTTATGACCGTTTTTGTCACCGACGCAATTTGCCATCACAGCTGGTGAAAAATCCTTCCCGGAGACAGCTCAAAAATATGCGCAGCATTCGGCACAAAACCAAACCGATCGACCTCGAATCCACAGATTGGTTAGACGACAAGAAATTTGGACGCACTGGTCGCACCGCGCCTAAGCCGGAGCTATCCGTCGTAATCCCCGTGTACAACGAGTCCGGCAATATTGAATTGCTGTACGACAAACTAATCGTGGCGTTGACTGGCACAGGTCAAACTTGGGAAGTGATCTTTGTTGATGATGGCTCAATCGACAAATCTTACGAAGAACTGGAAGCAGTTTCATTGGAAGACAAACGCATCAAAGTAATTAAGTTCGTCCGCAACTTCGGGCAGACTGCGGCTCTAGCTGCAGGAATCGATCACGCGGTGGGCAAAATCATCATCCCCATGGACGCCGATTTACAAAATGATCCAGCCGATATCAAACTTTTGCTGGCAAAGATGGAAGAAGGCTACGATGTCGTCAGTGGCTGGCGCAAAGATCGCCAGGATGCCTTGCTCAATCGCTTGATTCCATCATGGATCGCCAACAAAATCATCTCTGTGATCAGCGGAGTACGTCTGCATGATTACGGTTGCTCACTGAAAGCCTATCGCCGCGAAGTAATTAAAAACATCCGACTTTACGGCGAGATGCACCGATTCGTGCCAATTTATGCAAGTTGGCAGGGTGCCAGAGTTACAGAAATTCCAGTTAGCCACTATGCCCGTCAAATCGGGCAATCGAAATATGGAATTTCCAGAACCTTCAAAGTCATCCTCGACTTGATCACGGTCAAGTTCATGTCGTCGTACTTCACCAAACCTATTTACGTGTTTGGAAGCGCAGGCATGGTTGCCCTGGCAATCTCATTTGCGGCCTTTGTCTGGATGGTTTCTCTAAAGTATGTTTTCCACACTCACACTTTTATTGAGACACCACTGCCGGTGCTGATTGCAATGTTCTTTATGGTGGGCATCCAATTCATTATGATGGGATTGCTCGCAGAGATCCTCATGCGCACGTACCACGAGTCCCAGGGTAAGCGCATCTATATAGTCGAAGAAAGACTAAACACTTTAGCGGACGACGCAACGGACTAATTCAAGCGATCCATGGCGTTCCAAACTCTAGCGAAAAAACAGGCGACCGATCAAAGTTCGGTGGCCTCAACTAATTCAAATTGGTCGATCAGCAAGGCTCAATGGCTGTTTTTGGCAGCTTTCGGATTTGTTTTTACATCAGCATGCTTTCTGATTTTCTATAATCTAGGCAATTTCCCCCTCTTCAATCCCGATGAAGCACTTTACGCTGAGCCGGCCAGAGAGATGTTGGAGACTGGCGAGTACATCACAACCTGGCTAAATTACGCGGTCAGATTCACAAAGCCACCGCTCGTGATCTGGGCAATGGCTGCCGGATATCAACTCTTTGGAGTGAATGAATTTGCTGCACGTTATTTCGGTGCAGCTTGCGGCGCAGTGCTAGTTGGCGCTACCTATCTCTTCACTAGAGCGCAGATAAACAGTCGAGCCGCCCTGATCGCGGCTTTCTCATTAATGACTGCACCTTTGTTTCTTGGTACCGCCCGCGAAGCTATTACCGATATACCACTTTCTTTGTTTGTTACCGGAAGCTTGATGTGCTTTTACCACGCTTACGAAACGCGCAAAATCATGAGCACAAGCAATACTCTGTTGCTAATCCTCGCCTACACCGCCGTAGGTCTGGCCATGATGACCAAAGGTCCTATCGGCATCATCCTGCCTGTGGCAATATTGGGCGTCTATCACTTACTCAGGTGGGATGTCCGGTCTGCATTGATGTTCTACAAACCATGGTTCGGTATTCTTCTAGTGGCACTGATAGCGGTGCCCTGGTTCGCTGTGGAAATCAATGTCACGAACGGCGCCTACTATCGCGAATTCATCGTTCGTGAAAACTTTCAGCGCTTCACTGGCGTAGTCGATCACAAAGCGGCCTGGTGGTATCACATCGCTGCGATGTTGGGCGGATTTTTTCCCTGGACAGTCTTTTTACCAGGAGCGTTGCTGACAGCCATAAATGTCGAAGGCAGCACCTGGAAGAACAGCTTAACTCGGTTTAGAGCTCTCACACCAAGACGATCCACAATGCTGTTAGCGACATGTGGAAGTGCCATTATCCTGGCATTCTTTAGTGCTGGAGTATCCAAACTAATACCTTACACGCTGCCCGCTTTCCCGCTGCTAGCGGTTTTAGTCGGCTCATACGCGGACGAGTTGTGGACCAAGCGAACGACGAAACTGCCAACCGCATTGTTTGTGATTCTCGCTGTCATTTACACTGGCGCACTAGCCGCAATCCCAATACTGGGTGCTAAGCTACATGATTGTCCAACTGCTTTGCTCAGCGCCATCTGGTCGTTCTTGATTATCCATGCGGTCGCTGCCGGCGTGGCAGCGGTGCTCTGGCTCAAACAAAAATTTGCCGCCTCCCTGATCACCTTTACTGCGGCAACCTTCCTGGCTCTGTTGCTTGTAGGCAATCAGGGACTGGAAGCAGTATCGAATCAATGGGAAGCACCAATTCAAAGCTTTGCTCAATTTGCCGGTGCTAGTGGATCAAAGGAGACGATCATCGTTTATCAAATGCGGAAGCCGTCAGTAACCTTCTATGCAAAGAGAAAATTCTTACTGCCGAAAAGTCCGAAAGAACTAACATACCTCTTGAGCAAAGCAGACAGAGCTTATATAATTTCGCGTTCTCGCGCCAAAAAGGACCTCCAGTCCCTGCCGGGCACCAAGCGTCTGTGCCAGATGGGACAGTACGTTCTGACTTTATACAAACGTCCGACCGCGCTGAAATCAAGCAGCAATAACTCTGCCGCCGTGATACCAGAGCAAAAGGATTCTAGTAGTGACGACTAAGGCAACCAATTCAGTATTAGTCACAGGCGGTGCCGGTTTCATCGGCAGTCACCTCGTCGACCGACTGCTCAAAGAAGGAAAGAAAGTCACTGTCATCGACAACTTCAATCCCTTCTATTCTCCTGAAACGAAGCGGGAGAATATTTCGGACCACCTCTCAAATCCATCCTATGAACTAGTTGAAGGCGATTTGCGAAATACAGATGATGTGCGTCGCGCCTTTGCCAACGGACCTTTCGATGTAGTCGTGCACCTTGCTGCCATGGCGGGTGTTCTACCGTCACTCCAAAATCCATCGCTGTACATGGATGTGAATGTACTCGGTACTCAGCGCATTTTGGATGAAGTAACTGCTCAAGCAAAGCTGCCTTACTTAGTTTTCTGCTCTTCCAGTTCTGTCTACGGTGAACGTTCTACAGAAAAGTTTTCAGAAACAGATCAAACAGATAGACCACTGTCACCATATGCGGCATCAAAGATTGCAGGCGAAGCTGCCTGTTTCGCTGCTTATAAGACACGAGGACTGCAGGTTATCTGTGTCAGACCGTTCACAGTATTCGGACCACGACAAAGACCTGATCTTGCTATTCACAAATTTTGCCACCGCATCGAAAACGGCGAATCCATCGAACTCTATGGTGACGGCGGTACAAAACGAGATTACACATTCGTTCTGGACCTTGTCGCAGGCATAGCCAGCGCAATCGAAATACAGCCTCCTGGATTTGAGGTGGTCAACTTAGGCCGCTCGAATCCAGTCTCTCTGCTCGAGATGATTGAGACCATAGAAAAAGCTGTCGGTAAATCTGCAAAGATAATCAAAAGGCCCATGCAAAACGGTGATGTTCCTTACACCTATGCGGACATAGAAAAGGCGCGTCGACTGTTGAACTATGCACCCACGACTACATTTGAAACTGGCATAAACGAGTTCGTGAACTGGTATCGAAAACACGAACTAGCACTATCGACAATTTAGCAACATCTGCTCGCCAAATTTTTCAGTACCACTTTCACAGAGGAGATCGAATATGCCAAAAGCTGTCTGGAACAATGCCGTCGTCGCACAAAGCGATCAATGCGAAGTGGTTGAGGGCAACTACTACTTTCCTCCAGATTCATTGCATAAGGATTATTTCCGCGCCAGCAGCAACACATCTGTCTGTTCGTGGAAAGGAGAGGCAAAATACTATTCACTAGAAGTCGATGGCAAGCAAAATCAGGATGCTGCTTGGTTTTATCCGAATCCCAAACCTGAAGCAGCAAATATCAAAGGCTATATAGCTTTCTGGAAAGGCGTAAAAGTCGAGCAATAGTTCGACCGACAAATGATCAAATTCACCGGGGTCTCAAAGACATACGACAGCGGGGTCACGTACGCTTTACGTGACCTCAACCTGACTGTCGCCAACAGCGAATTTTTGGTGTTGCTTGGATCATCAGGCAGCGGCAAAAGCACCACGATGAAAATGATCAACAGATTGCTCGAGCCATCAGCTGGTATCGTAGAGTTGGATGGAAAGCCAGTCAAAGAAATTGACCTGGTCCAATTGCGACGATCGATCGGTTACGTCTTTCAAGGCATCGGACTTTTTCCGCACATGTCCATCGCCGAAAATATCGCCATCGTGCCAAAATTGATGGGCTGGTCCAGAGAAAAGCAACTGACAAGAGTTGAAGCATTGCTGGACTTGATCAGCCTGCCCCGCAACTTCGCAGAAAGACTACCTGAACAGCTCTCAGGCGGTCAGCAACAGCGTGTAGGAGTAGCCCGGGCGCTGGCAGTCGATCCCGAATATCTGCTCATGGACGAACCGTTCGGAGCACTAGATGCGGTGACAAGAGACAAGTTGCAATTGCAGATGTTGCAGTGGCGCAAGACCCTGAACAAAACCGTCATTTTTGTTACGCACGATTTGTTTGAAGCGCTAACTCTAGGCGATCGAATCGCCATCTTTGACGATGGAGTCATGCAGCAAGTGGGCACTCGTAGTGAAATTCTCCGCACACCAGCCACTGACTTCGTCAAAGAGTTGTTTGCAAAACCGGCAAAACAACTGCAAGAGTTTGGAGATCTAGTGTGACACAAAAACGGCTACTGAAATTCGGAGAGTCGCTGTAATGGCTCAGCAAGAGTTATCCAGTTTCTTAATCGAACGGGCACCAGAGCTGGCACAGAGAACCGCCGAACATTTGATGCTAGCGAGTGTTTCGACGCTGGTGGCAACCATCGCTGGAGTGATTATTGCCATCGTTTGTTTTGAATATCAGAAACTGCGAAATCCAATCACGGCAGCAGTTGGCATTCTTCAAACCGTTCCTAGTTTGGCTATGCTTGTCTTTCTCATGACAGTAATAGGGAAGATCGGCGTCATTCCTGCACTGGCAGCCCTGACACTGTACGCGCTTTTGCCAATTGTGCGAAACACAATCATCGGTCTGGAAAGCATCACACCCCCCACAATAGAAGCCGCTCAGGGAATCGGCATGACTAAAGCGCAACAGATTTATCTGGTCCGTGTGCCTATGGCCATGCCCGCGATTGTTGCTGGGATTCGCACGGCAGCCGTTGTCGGCGTAGGTATCGCCACGCTCAGCGCATTCATCGGTGCCGGCGGTCTGGGCGAGTTCATCAACAGAGGATTAGCATTATCGAACACAAGATTGCTCCTACTGGGTGCGATTCCTGCAGCGATTCTCGCTGTCACCGCAGACGGAATTCTGGCCATCGCCGAATGGGGCATTAGACCAGCCAGAGCGACAGACAAGCCGATAAGCTCCGGCAAGAGAAAGCTGCGCCGTACGCTCGCCGCATCGCTTCCTGCAGTCGTCTGCATCGCCAGTTTATCGTTCTACTTATACGAACATCCAATCACTGCCCAACCGAATGTGATTCGCATTGGCACCAAACACTTTACCGAATCGCTTATCCTCGGCGAATTGATCTCGCAGGCTATTGAGGGACAGACCAAGCTAAAGGTAGAACGTCGATTCGACCTGGGTGGAAGCCTGGTCTGTCACGGAGCGCTGCTGCGAGGTGATGTGGACGTTTACCCGGAATACACAGGCACCAGCCTTGCCACCATCCTCAACATTGATAGCATCCAAGATCCAAAACTAGCACTGGAGACAGTTGCGAAGGAATACCAGAAGAGGTTTTCTTTGACCTGGTTACCGACATTCGGCTTCAACAACGCCTGGGCAATCATCGTCAACGACAAAGCGGCAAAGAGTCATGGATGGAGCAAAATATCCGACCTGAAACCTTCCGCAGACAATCTGCGCATGGGTTTAACGTCAGAGTTCGCAGAACGTTCAGACGGCTATCCTGGACTGAAAAAAGTCTACGGTCTCAACTTCGCGCACATAACAGACCTGGATACTAATATCGCCTATCGAGCCCTTGCCGAGAATCAGCTCGATGCCACAGCCGGAAACTCAACTGATGGACGCATCGATGCCTACAAACTCAAAATTCTAGACGACGACAAAAATTTCTTCCCCGCCTACCAGGCAGCCCCAATCATCAGGGACGAGACGCTGAAAGACCATCCCGAGCTTCAGGAAGTATTCAACTCCCTACTAGACACAATCGACAACGGCACAATGCGCCAGCTCAACTACAAAGTAGATGCGGAACATCGTTCGCCAGCAGAAGTAGCGAAAGAATTCCTCGCGGCCAAACATTTGAACACTGCCAAATAGTTGAGATTTGAGCATCCATTTTTCAGGCAAGCCTCTGCCAGCTTACGATTTTTGCCGATATCGGAAGAAATTCAACTCCCGATAACCTTGAATATGAATGCGTTTGCAGACATTCAGCAAGAAATCGCGAATCTGAATCAACTGCCACCCGGAAGATTTTATAAATCCAATTCACACAAATGCGATTTTTTATGCATAATGTACCTAAGCCCCAAAACAAACAGCCCGAGCAAGTGCGCTTCGTCGACCAGCTAATTTAGCTGGCAGAATCTGCATAGACTCGTGCGAAATGGATTTAGTAATCATATGAGATCACTTCTTTTCTGTATTGCACTATTGTTGTGCGCACCATCTTCATCTCAGGCTCAGAATGCCGCCGCGCAACCCGATCGACTGGTTCGAGTGACTACCTCGTACCACCAGACAGCAGGGTGGGAAAAGCCCCTTGTTGATGGAAATCCGAACCTCGGTCACTACCACTGGACGCCGCAAGGTGGCTATGACCAGGGCTACTTGCACATCAGAAGCCCGCAGCGACCACAAGGCTCTATCTACACGAAGCCGATCCACGTATCGCCTGACGCTTACGTGCCAAAGGTGAGAGATATGCAGCCCCTCGCCAATCGCGTGGACGTTCCATCCGCACCACGAAGAGACAATCTCTTAGCTGGGCAGATTTTGCCAGAAAGAAAAGTTCAGGCGATGGTAGCACTGCCGCCCAGAGTCGCAACATATGCTGACTATGACACTCGTGGCACACTGTTGTCGAAGGGAAAACATCAACAGGATGCGTTTTCCAGCAACGAATCAGTATCAGGGAAACTGGTCAGCCGCGGCAAGCGTTCAATGTAACTCCCAAGTCGGATCAGTTTGCAGCAACAGTCTCGTCAAGCTATGACCACACCACCGTAGTCACCGAATTTTTGGCGAGCAAGACTTCGGCAACCCTTTCGCCGATTTGGATCGTGATGTCGCGCTCAGCGAAAGCATTCGATATAACCAAAACCAGCTGTCCATCTGGATTTTGAAAAGCAACGTGATTCAGGTCTGCAATTGGAACGCCTGACTTAGAGTCAATTCGCTTAGCACCGCGCTTGATGCACTTGGATAAGTGCGCCATGGCCCAGTACTGTCCGCTACGAGTGACTGCGTGTGTTTTCGAATCTACCGTGACCAGACCTCCGCAAAAGAATGGTCCGATATTCGGTTTTCCAACTTCATCCAACGCCAGATTCCATGCCGTAATAGAACGACTCCAGTTGCGCAGGATGCCAATGAAAGTCTTTGACCATTCCAGATAATCGGTCGTGTAATTCTTGGCGGTGTACTCAGGTCCACCCTCAGTCCAATACATGTTGGTCGCAGGATAAGCATCATGAACCTTAGTCATCGTCTCAGGCTGTCCCAAGTAACCATGCCAGGCGATTCCGTCCACGTACTTGCGCACACCAGGCAGCTCAAGTTCTGAGAGTGCTCTTCCCCACAAATTGTAGTTGTGATCGATGATCCAGATTTTGGTTTTTAGTCCTTCCTTCTCTAGCGTAGGTCCAAGATATTGCTGCACAAAGTCAGCTTCGTACTCCTGAGGCCATGCGCAAGCAGGCATTTTGCCGTCCTGGTCGGTATCAACTTCGTTTTGGATTGTCACAGCCCGAATCGGCACACCATTTTCTGAGTAAGCTTTGAGGAACTTGGCAAAATAGTTGGCATAGGCAGTCATGCTTCGTCTTTGCATGTTGCCGCCAAGCATGGAGTTGTTTGATTTCATCCAACCGGGGGGCGTCCATGGACTGGAGAACAAAAACAGATCGGGATTTACTTTCAGACTTTGTTGCAAAACAGGAATAATGTACTCCTCATCGTGCTTGATCGAGAAGCGCTTCAATTCGGGGTCTGCATCACCTTCATCGTAGGTATAGGCTGAGGCTGAGTAGTCGCTGGCACCAATACATGTCCGACACATGGTCAAGTTCATTTCTTGCGCAGAGAAAAAATTATTCAATAAACTAGCTCGTGAGTGATCCGGCATGTGATTCATCGTATAGCAAGCAGCATCAGTAAAAGCCGCTCCGAATCCCAGGATTTCTTGAAACTGACTCTTTGGATTGATAACAATATTGACCGCACTTGGAGCAGATGAAGTCCACGCCATTGCGGCAGCTTGTGGTGCAAACCGTTTGTCGTCGTAACTGCTCCAAGCCTGAATCGAACTAGTAGTCGGAATAATCAGACTTTTCGAAGTCAGGTGAAAGCTAGTCGGCATGAGAGGAAGCACCAGTCCAGAACCGAGATACTGCAGAAATTTCCGTCTTGATTCTAACGGTTCCATCCGTATATTCTCCGCCATCAAAGACACCGTCTCCAAATTACCTATCTACTTTTCACCATGAGATAACAATTTTGTGTTTGGAATTTCGGCATGAACAAGCTCTTCAAAGCTCAATTGTTCGTCGACTCCGCGAAAAATTCTCTTGGGAATAATTAGAAATTTTCGCTTTTCAACAAATAGCAAATACGCATTCTCTGTGTCCCAAATTTCGGGAAAGAATTTCCACTTTAGCTCTGTCGTGGAGAATTCAGTCTCAATTCTTATGCCATCTTGATTAAAGCTAAAATCCTGTTCAGCCTGCCAGATGCGGCTTTGACGGAAATTTCTCTTGAGAAGCAGTGGACGGATGACGAACGCTGCCACCACTACAACTGACACATAGAATATTGTCAGGAAAATCGCGTCAACCGACGGAAAGGCAAAGAACAAACACAGCGAAACAGCGCAAACAGCAGCTATAATCAGGTAGCGGCGGCGATCTCGTCGATACCAAATGTCCATGGCATTCATATATTCATCAGTTGTGTAAGTAAACTTGTGGGTTAACGCTTCGGACATACGCTCTTCCTGTCACTTTACTGCCACTGCATTTAGTGCCTCCTGCTGCATTACTTTTACGAAATTGCTGCCGCGGAGAAACCAAACTCTACCAGTTTAGAAATGGATAACGCAAACGTTGTTTATAATCGCCATCCAATCACAGGCTCATCTGTTGACAGCCTGATATAATCACACTCTCCAAGCTAGGGATTGAACATGGATACACGGCTAAAATCCGTACTCGTTGTCTTGACTGCAGCGATAATTTGCACCTTTTCAAATTTTTATGCCTCTGCCCAAGGCACGGGTACGTCTTTGAATCCAGACATCGCGTCGCTGGAAAGTAGATTTTTCGACCACACATATCCTCAAGAACCCATGGAGACAAGGCTGGACCGATTGGAACGGATGGTTTTTGGAGAACAGAAGACCGGTTCCGACCAGGCACGCCTCACCGCTTTGTTGCTCGCAGTGCCGGCTGAACCAGCTGCTAGTAGCACAGCTCAAACCCCTGACCCAGGAACCGTCCAGGCTGATGCCTCGTCTGACACACCATCGACACAGCCAGGCACTGAAGCCAATCAATCCGACGAAAGTTCTAATGCTGCCGGTGCTCCACCCGGAGACGTCACGAACTCAAGTGATTACCCAAGAATCACTCAACTCGAGCAAGAAATTCTCGGCAAGACATTCACCAAAGAACCAATTCAAAATCGCCTTGAACAGCTTGAACTAAAAGCCTTTGGTAAACCCACAACAGACTCGGATCTGGCCGATCGCACAGAAGCATTAGAAGACTACGCAGACAAACACTTCCCGCAGCAGCAACACAACTATGCTGAAACCGCGGACGGTGGCTACCAGCCTGCAGCCACTCAGTATCCCCAGTATCAGCAGTCTTCACAGCAACCGGAATACAACGACCCAGCGGTGTCGAGCGTCAACTCAATTGCACCAAACGCAACGCTGGATCAGAAGGTGACGTGGCTCGAGCAACAAGTATTGGGTACCACCTATCCAACTCAGCCCCTGCTGGATCGGGTCAACAAGCTGGCTATAAACATCTTTCCTGCCGACTCACCACAACGAACGCAATCGCTCGCTGATCAGGTGAGCAGCATGATTGGCGCTGTAGAATTGATGCCAAAGCGAGGCTCTGCATCGGTTGCACAGGCTACGCAATACAACCAGGCACCACAATATTCACCGCCGCCTTTCAGTCAGTATCCGCAGACACAACAATACGGTTCTACGCCTAATTTCCCAGCTCAGTCCACGGCTCTGGCAGGAACGCCGACCAGTCCTGCTACCTCCGCGCCAAGTCACGGACATTCCTTCATGCATGGTTTGGCTCACGTTCTCGGAACAGTCGGGCAAATGGCAGCAGGACAGGCTGGAGGCATGATGATGGGCGGAATGGGCGGCGGCGGCTACGGCATGCCATTCGGTCTCTAAGTGACTCTTCCAAATTAGTGTGTTTAAGCCAAGCTCAACGCTCACCGCATTTGGTGCCGTCGAATGACAGCAAAATTTGTCCAAGGGACCAACCAGGGCAAGGCAGGCATTTGGGTCGTCCAACCAGCCCAAAGCACAGCAATATTCACAGAATATCCTCGTCTCTCGGACCTATCAAACTTTGCTTCTGACCATAAAGAAAATAGGTTTATAGCAACTTTTCAATTGCCAACTAGCTATGATGAGATTGCTGGATTTTACCCAAGGGTAATCTATGCAGCAAAGCTGCTCGATTTATCCTAAACAATCCCTGCAGCGAGCTGTTCGACTTATGGATTCCGAAAAGGAATGGAGGAACGATGAAACAGGTGCAAGCGGGCTTAATGGTTGCTTTACTGACCTTGAGCGTCTACCTGGGCGGCTGCTCCAGCCATAGCAACAGAGCCGAACACTACAGATCGGCGCAAGTGGAAGGCGAGGCTGCCAAAATCAATTTAGATGAAGTGCAAAAGGCATTCTGGGATTCCAAAGGCAAAGATAGCAAAGACTTCGACGGCTGGATGCAAAATTTCGAAAAACGAGTCAACGAAATCTACGACGGCAAAGACGTGGTCGCAATCGACGCCACACGTGATAACGGCAAACTAGTAGTAACTGGCTACATCGACAAGCTTAAACAAGAAGGCTTCAAACCCGGCGATGAGAAGTTGTTCTCGATCGAACAAACTGGAGAAGCAGTCAACAACGAGATGCCTTACACAGTCAACACTGGCTATGGCACTCCTTATTACTCCGGCCAGCATAGTTTGCTGGACAGTCCAATTGTGCAGTATATGCTGCTGTCACACATGATGGGCGGCTGGGGCGGCCGGTACTACACACCTTATCCTCGCATGGTCATCCTGGGCGGGCACAGAGACACGTTTAGAGCGAGCCCAACCTACTCGACACAGCAAGCTAGCAACACTGGATTTATGTCTCGCTTCAAAGAGAAATCTCTTGGTGGTGGATTCGCAAGTAAAACTGGCTTCGGTGGCGGAAGCGTCTCGTCAGATTCGTCCAAGAGACGAACATTCGGCTCCGGGTCGAGCTCGAGTTCGACCTCCTCGGAATCGTCGTCGGGCTGGGGTGGTCGCAGATCATCGGGAGGAATCTTCGGAAGTTCGTCAGGCGGCGGGTTTAGATCCCGCGGCGGCTGGGGCGGACGGAGGCGCTAAGTATGGATTATTTGCTCAGTCTCAGTGACGATGGCCAACAACACATGGTCATCTTCACTTTGCCGGAAAACATCGTGCGCCACAATGCTATCGATGTAGTGATCGACGTGATTGGCGACGAAAACGTGAACGAACTGGTGGCTAAAAATTTAGTTGCAGAAGGCTACTTAGACGACCTGCGTGCATTGCAAAGGATGATTTTCGACAAAGACCAGCAGGGAATTTTCATCAGAGACTCGATCTCATTCACTGCTAACAACGCAGAACTGAATCCCGACGCACCATTGATGCAAGCCTTTGCACCAGCGATGCGCGACGGCGTCAAATATTTCCGCTCCGACCTGAGTGTTATTGGCGGTGCAAACGGGTCTTCGAGCAGTCCGTCGGGAGGTGCATCGTCAAGCGCCGTCAACAATCCCAAAGAACTGAGCGCCACTTTTTTCTTGCATCAAATTTGCGTCGGTAGACAACTCGATGTCACTAAAGACCATATCGAGTTGGATGAAACACTGAAACAAGCCGAGAGAGACGGTCTTGTTGAAGTGGACGTCAAACAAGCCTCGTATCGTTCGACGCCAAAAGGTAAAGCAAAACACGATTCGATCATGACTGAAGCACAGAATCTGATCAAACGCTACGACATCTACTGCGATGTCGACATCGACTCATCCGGCACTGCTCGCTTCGATACTGGACTCGGACGTGATTTACGCGTTCCAGTCTATGAACTTGAAGGCGTCGATCCTTTCAGAGCGCGCTTTCTACTAGGTCTGAACGACGGCGAATGGGACAAGATGGAAGACTGGACAGACGTCGTCGAAGATTCTAAATGGTACGCATCAATCATGGAGCCAATTGAACGCGCACCATCCGTCGACGAAATCGGACGAAGTAAAGTTCAAAGCATCATCGAGCAAGGCAAAGCTAAATTGAGAGAAGAATCTCAGTTCAGATAAATCTGCTGCTCACCAATTCATCTAATGTCAGCCTTCTCTGATCTTCTTACTGTCATCTTTCGAGTCAATCATCAAGAAAGTAAATTTGCCTGCTGCCGCCACCTGACTGGCGCACCGTATAGTCTCGCCGCGCCTCTTCAGTCCTTCCTTGACATAGCTGCTATCGTCCGAGACGGGGGCGTCCCAAACAAGGTTGCCGAAAGGGAGTTTTGGCAGATTAGAATTGGGGCTTAGTAAGCAGAAGCAGCCTGTTGAACTTCAGGCTGACGGGACGTACCATAATATAGTTCTCCTTAAATCGCATGATTGGATGCCATGACCGAAACATTTTCGCTCTACGTAATCGATGAAGAGAAGTTGCCAGGTGAATTTTCAGGGCAAACGGATCAAGATGTTTATGACCAGCTTGTGCGCGCCATAGAAGCCGATGGCGTCTTATGCGGCTCAATTGAGCTGACTGCGGACGATTTCATCGACGCACTCGAAAGTATTGATGGACACATTGGCGGTAGCAGATTTCTGCCCAATAACGCCTTCAATAACTCGCCTTACAGCGTCTTAGGTAGCAATGGAGACTGTCCATTCATGGGCTACTTCACCCCCGCCCAGGTACAAGAGATGTTCGCGTTGTTCGAGTCGTTGCCGCCAGACACGCGCGACACGATTGACAGTGTTTACAGCCATGGAGAAGTTTTCGAGGCGCTGTTTACAGCCTCCGAGGACGCCATGCAAGACAGCTACGCCGTCGCGGTATTACACACGTAGACGCGAATCCCCATCTGGATCAGCTGCTTCAAGCTTTTGCATTTCTTCCGATATCGGAAGAAATTACGACTGACTTTTGACAAATCATCAAATCTTGCTCAGACTGGCGGCGGCTTGCGCCTAATTCACAAGTTCATCACATCTATGAAATATTGTGAAGCCCTACAGCCTGTGATTGGCTCAGCCACGAGCTTCGCGTTGAGTGGACTGAACTAAGCGGGCTATAATCTAGGCCATCGTAATTTAAACACGCAGGAAGAATGATGAAAATAATTGTAGCCATTGATGGATCGCAAAGTTCTGAAGCCGCCGTTGATGCGTTGACAAACATTCAGCTTGCGCCAGGCACAGAAGTGAAACTTCTAATCGCTATTGAGCCTTATCAAGACGCAATTGCCAAAGCAACTGATGCGCTGAAAGGGATGACAGATGAGCTACAAAAGAAACTGATCGGCTGCACGGTCACTTACGAAGTTGCACAAGGCGACGCCAAATCTCGCATTACAGAGATTGCTAAAGCATGGTCGGCGAACTTGATTATCATGGGCTCGCGTGGCAGAAAAGGGCTCGAGTTAATGCTGATGGGCAGTGTTTCCCAGGGCGTTCTTACTCAATCACCTTGCCCAGTAATCATCGCAAAAGCGGGTGAGACCCACGATCCATCAAATGGCTTCAAAAACATATTGATTACAGTGGACAACTCTGAATACTCGAAAGCCGCATTGACCTGGTTGCAAGGAATTCAGTGGGGACCTGAGACTCAATTCAAAATAGCAACGATCGTTCAGCCCCTCGTCGATTCATTCGACTCAGTCGGAAGCATCACCGATGCAACAAACTTGACGAGACAGCATGATGACTTAATCGGGATGGCGAAAGGCGAAGTGGCGAAGCTGTCTGCAGATTTAGCTGCGGCTGTTGGTCCAAAGAACGTCTCTATCGAAGTCGGCGAAGGCGATCCAAAAGACGTGATCATAAACATTGCTACGAGCTGGTCAGCAGATCTGATCGTCATGGGTTCGCATGGACGAACCGGATTGGATAAGTTGCTGCTCGGCAGCGTATCGCAAGCAGTGGCTTTGCATGCACCATGCTCGGTGGCAATCGTCCGAGGCATCATCGCCAAAGGCAAGGGTCAGCAGCGGCAGACCGGTATGTTCAGCATGCCCAAAATCAACGGCTAATCTTCAAGATCAGCATCTACGGGATCAACTCATCCTTACCCTTTGCATGCAAAAACTCCGCAAAATTTTTGCGCAGGTTTTGCTCCTTGAACGCATCGGTCGTTTTAAAGGATTCCATGCGCTTATCTAAGGCAACGTTCTTTTGCACCGTGTAAGGCGTACCATCTTCCTTGAAGACCTTGACGGACATAGACGTTTTGATCAAACCATCGCGAACAGGGCGGTATTTAGTAATCGATTCTGCTTGCGATGAGTGTAGAATCACATTCGTCTCTTTGTTCACCTGAACTTCAACGAACACGTCGCGAATCACGACAACGTCTTCAGCCACATGCAGCGGTTCCTGTGATTGAACAAAAGCAATGGCAAGATAACTACCGCAGTCCGAAACGCCTTTGGAAGCCAATCGGTAGTGCCAAACCTTTCCAGTTTTATCGCGTTGAAAACCAAAGTCGGCAATTTCTCTTTCGGCAATCGTTCGTGGTTCATTCTGCTGAACCTTGCTATCAAAAAAGTAAGTGGATAGGATTGTCTCCTGGTCTCGCAACCACTTACCAGCTAACCAGTCAGGGATTTGATACCAGCCCTGATCATCGGCAGTTTTAGGAATTGACTTTTCATCATAGATCGCTCCTGTCTGAAGATTCTGGGGCAACGGCCTGAGTTCGTCCGAATGTTGGACCCCACCCTGGAGCGGTAACTTTCCCGAGCTGGAGGGCATCGCTGGTGGTGGCGACGCGGGCTGAGGAGCATCTTCAACCCAACCTGATGGTGCAATTTTTTGCTCTGCCTGCGCTGTAATAACGCTCAGTGCAAGTGCGGTAATCGTACAAGTGATACGTATGAGCACTGCCATACTAGATTTTCCTGAAGACAACACGCCTGTTCCTGGCTCGACCGGCCGCAGTCATGTTGTCTGCGATCGGCTGATTGAATCCGTAACCCTTAGGTTCGAGACTCAATTTCGCCACTCCTTTTGAAACAAGATAGTCTCTAACCGCGTTAGCTCGTTTTTGCGAGAGCACCAAGTTGTATTGCCATTGTCCGACATTATCGCAATGCCCTTCAACAGCCAGGTTCATCTCTGGGTTTTTCTTCAAGTATGTGGCAATACCGTTCAACATTTGTTTCGAGCTATTTTCTAACTTAGCCGAATTGAATGCAAACAGAATCGAGTAGGTGGTTGCCACTCCATTCTTCTCCAGGTCCTTTATGACTCGACGCGATTCAGCATCAGCGAGATTGAACTGTGGATCATGCCACCGGAACGGTCCATCGCCTTGAACCATGATTGGAAAATCGGCGTTATCCATAATCCAATAGTGCCAGCGATTGTCAGTTTCCGCCTTGATTGCTCTCACACGAGCCTTCTTCCCATCAACAACGATGCCGACGTATTCACGTCCAACCATTTTGATTTTACTTGGCACATCTTTCTTATCTTCGAGATCAATTTGGAACGGTAGAGTTTTTCCAGACTTCAAACCCTGATATAGAGAATCGGACACTCGTACGGCATTTGTATATCCACCCATAGTCAGACTCTGACCGTCCTGGTAAAACAAGCTAACCAGCGCGGAGTCCTTTTCATCCTCTGGTGAAACGGCCCTGAGACCGTGCGCCTCAGCAGGCTTTGACATGGTCCATTTGTAAGCAAAACCGTCGGCATTCGACTCTTGAATATTGGCGGTGAAGTCGTAGTCGCCAAGTTTCTTGCGCCTTGTGTCAATGCCTTGAAAAATTGGAAAAGTAATCACGACACCAGGTATGAGCTGCAGCTTGTCGGTGTAATCTTCAACAGACTTGGCTGACTGATTGGCAGCACCTGCAGCAGGTGTTGGACCCGGGACAGGCGCGCCATTTGTTGGCTGGTCAAGACTAAACGCAGGCGGAGCAAGCAGTAATAGGGACAATATGACAAAAAAATATTTCACGTGGGAGTCCATCTAACGTATATCCAGATCTGCTCTTGCTGATTGTGTAATTATGCCAGAACACCGGGCTTGTGGCGCCTGAAGCGCAATCAGCAGAGATAATAAACATCTTTCAATGAGCACAAAACTGGTCCGAGGCTCTGTATCATTTGATTCATGGCTGTTTCAGAATTTTTACTCGACTCTGTTTTGCACGAAAAGTTTGGTCTGAAAGAATTTAGACCAAAGCAGCGCGAAGTTATCGACCACGTAATGAACGGCAAACATGCACTAGCATTGCTGCCGACCGGTTACGGCAAGTCGCTGTGCTACCAGGTGCCCAGTCAAATTTTGCCGGGCGCAACCATCGTCGTCTCTCCGCTGATTGCCTTGATGCAGGATCAGTTGAACGGTCTGGCGCGCAGAGGCATTACCAACGCCACTTTGCTTAACAGCAGTGTCTCGCCCGACGAACTCGACATTCGCTTTGGTGGTATCAAAGCTGGTGTCTTCAAACTTGTATTTGTTGCCCCGGAAAGATTTGAATCACCGCGATTCAGAAATTTATTGCAGCAGATCGACGTCTCGCTTCTAGTTATTGACGAAGCACATTGCATCAGTCAATGGGGACATGATTTTCGTCCGCAATACCGCAACTTGAGCGGATATATTTTAAACCATCTAAAAGCAGCTTCAGTGCTAGCTTTAACAGCAACAGCGACTCCGCAAGTAGAGCGCGACATCATCCAATCATTGAATCAACCAAACATGAACGTTGTCACTGGATCATTCGATCGTCCCAATATTCGCTTCGAAGTGGAGGCTGTTTCAAACGCGGTAGAGAAGGACAACTTTGTATTCTCAGCCTTGAAGAGCATGCAGGCACCGGCGATTGTGTACACCAGCAGCCGCAAGGAAGCTGAGGCTCTCAGTGAGCGTATGCGTCAATCGGGATTGACCGCTGCGTGCTATCACGCTGGTCTGACAGGCGATCAGCGACAGAGAGCGCAAAAGCTTTTTGAAACAGACAAAGTATCAACGATTGTATCCACAGTCGCATTCGGCATGGGAGTGGATAAGGCGAATATTCGCAGAGTAATTCACTACAATTTGCCAGGGTCGTTGGAGAGCTACTATCAAGAAGCGGGAAGGGCAGGACGCGACGGCGACTCTGCTATATGCACACTGCTTTTTCAATCCAAAGACGTGCACACACAACGATGGCTGATCGATCGCAATTTCCCCTCCGATCAACAAGTCGAAACGGCTTACAAGTTAATCGCGTCCGCCGGTCTGCAGCCGATGCGGATTAGCACGCTACTCGATGATATGGACATTGCAGATTCAGCACTGAACAGCGCCCTTGATTTGCTCAAACAGTTACAATTGATTGATACCACCCCTGATGGCTCATTCCTGGCACGCATCTCTGACGGAACGGTCGACATGTCGTCGCTAAACCAACGTAAATTGCGACACTCACAGCGCCTCGATCAGATGATCCGTTATGCACAAGATATGATTTGCAGACGCAGACAAATCCTCGGCTACTTCGGCCAGATTATCGAAACCTGCAGTGGATGCGATGTTTGCGCTCCCGGTGAGCGCGTCAAAGCTGTGAACAAAAGAGCCGGTCAAAGTGTTTTGGGCGACAGAAAAACGAGCAACCTGGCAGAAGCTATATTGCAAATCGTCACCGAACTAAATGGCACGGTTGGTCGAACAACAATCGCTCAAATCCTTACTGGAAGCGGCAACAAGAAATTGAAAGAGAAGGGACTGGACCAAGTTCCAATGTTTGGACGCTTCAGTGTTTTTAAACAAGATCAACTGCTCGCATCAATTGATGAATTGATCAGGGCAGGCGATCTGCAAGCAATTCCTGGGCTGTATCCCAAAGTCGCAATTACCGAAAGCGGCACTCAGAAACTGGAATCAAAGCCCGCAGTTAGTTCGAGTCTGGTGGACCAACTATGAAAGAAGATTCCCCAAAATACGATGAGAGCGACGTAGTCGCATTGGCTACAGAAGCACTCGCCATGTGCGATCCCTTGAGGTCAGAGGAGCTTTACAACCAGATCGTTTTAAAAGTGCAATTAGCATTCAACAACAATCAGCGCGATGTTGCATCAGAACTGCAACGACTATCAAAGAGCATCGAAGCATCACGCAACACAGAAGATTCGTTGACCTTCAAGCAACGCACCTGCGAAAGCATGCTAAAAATCAGCATGGCTGAACGACACAAAGGCAAAACTCCACCGGTCATGGCGCCTGCCAAACCGCCTCTTCCCTTCAAAAACCTCGAATATTTGTACGTTGGCTGTAACGACTTCGATGCCGATGTTCGTTTCTATCGAGACACCATCAAAGCTGAATTGCTCTGGGCATTCGATAAATTCAAAAGTAAAGTTGCAGCTTTTAAACTGGCTTATGGACCCGTCATTCTGCTGGCCGATCATAAGAAGGCACCGTCGATGGAACCGATCTTCTCTGTCGATAATCTGGAATCGGCAGTCAAGAGCTTGAAGGAAAAAGGGATCACTAAATTGGAAGGTCCAATCGACACACCCAATGGTAGAGCCTACTCATTCAAGGATCCAGGCGGCAATCAATTTTCTATCCTCCAAAACGAAAATCCGGATGCAATGGAACGCGCTTACGCGGACAAAAGCAATAAAAGCGCCATCAGATTTGACTAAAGGGGCTTTTAAATTTTTGCCGATATCGGAAGAAATTCAGTTCTGAGCGTGGATTTTTGCCGATATCGGAAGAAATAAGTTTATTAAATCAGCAGATTTTCTTGTAAGAAATTGCCGATAGTCCGGCATCCTCGACCACCGAAAGCGGGGAAAGCTCTACAGGTGCTGGCTTTACGTGCTTCTTACATATACCAACCGGCGCTGGCAAGGTTTTCCAGATTGTGTTTCAATGTTTTTTACGTACTCTTAACAGACCGCTAACAATCAAATAAAGATCTTTTTGCCAACCACCTCCTTCAGGTCCAGGTTGATTTCATCCCACATGTTCTGAGGTTACTAATGCAGTTAAACCGGACAATTCTTGCCGCGCTCAGTGTACTCGCCATCGCAGTCAGCAGCGCGGCACCCGCCGAGGCGCTTGTAGGACGGCTAAGCAGCCACTCTATTGGTGCGGTGCGACGAGTCCAACAGGCAGCGACAAAAGCAGCTCATTCGCATGCTCGTGGGCTGAGAACAGCAAGTCGGTCACGCAGCGCCAGAGGCCTCAAGGTGGCTATGCTCAAGCATAAACACGGCAAAGGCAAAGTCAAAGGCACACGCCTCGCACATGGATCGATGAACCCGTCCTATTTGTGGGATGCTCCGAACGAAGTCGATACTGTTCTCGAAGACGAAATGAAAGCAATGATCGTTCGGCAATTTCATAATGGCAACTCTCAAGAGTATTCGACTTCCAGTCTGATACAGTCAGGTGTATTCGCATCCTGCCCACTGCACGGTGGGGTATTTAAGCGTCATACTGCCGTCAAAAACATCATTTTGCATTCCACGGAAACCGCTCGAGAAGCAGATGCTCAGCGAGTTATCTTAAGTTGGAACAACAAAGGTCTTCGTCACGCCGGAGCTCAATTTGTAGTGGATAGAGACGGGGTGATCTACTGCACTGCTGACCCCGAATACGGTACCACTCATGTGGACAACAGACGCACACGACACAGTGTCAACAACGATAATTCCGTTGGTATTGAGATTGTCCGCACCGGTACGCAAGAATATACCGCAGCGCAAATGAACTCAGTTGTCTGCTTGGTCCGCTACCTGCAAAATCGATTCGAAGTGACAGATAATCACGTCTTTGGACACGGACAGGTGCAGCCAAGTGACAGGTCCGACCCAGTTAACTTTGATTGGCAGTCATTCACCGCTGATAAACAGGTTTTGACAGGCACTGCGTACGCGAACAGAGTGGTCCAATAGCAGGGAAAGGTTTAGTCCACTGTCGGCTCGGGAAAATTTCATTAAGTAGATACCTCATGAGGTTTGATATGAGCGCAGCAGATGGTGAAGAACAGCCAATAAGCGCCGCAGCGGATCCAAAGGCTATGCGTGCTTCTTACCTGGAGAACGTAGGCGCTTCCATGAAGCACATTCAGGAGGCAATGGATACCGAAGGCAAAAAGCTCAGGGGCACAGACTATATTTCCGTTTTGATGTTACCGATTGCCTCGGTGATGCTGGCAATATGCTCAGCGATGCCAGGCGGTTTGGCAATTCGACCGTTCCTCGTTACCACGTTCTGCTTGGCCCTCCTCTACTTCATAGGCGCCAGAATCGGCATTTTACGCGCGTTGACTTTGCGCCAGACTCATCTCATCTTGTCGATTATAAGCGCCACATTCATGCTCGGAGCAAGTTTCGCGTTGCTGATGTACGAAGTAATGCGCAACATCAGATAGTACATTAGGCAAGGCAGAGTAATCTCTTAGGCTCGGCAGCGCAGAACGTAACTGTTGCAGTATCTGCCGCCGTCAGCTGGAATGCGACCATGATGATCGTTGGCGCCCATTAAGTTGCCCCGACCATCTTTTGAAGTTACGACGACTATGTCGCCCCAGTTTTTGCCACCGTGCTGATTGATTACGCCTCGGTTCCAACTGCGCACGATGATGTCACCTTCTCTCGCTTCCGATAATGGAAGTTGATCGAACTTGCCACTGCGAGCCATTTTATTGCCCATGTCCCAGGCATTGCCAGAACCCATAAATTGCGAATGACCAATCTTTGCCAGGGCAACTTGCACTCCAGCCGCACACCTACCAATGGTTTGCATTCCACGCGCCGCTAGCAAGGCAGCTTCTCTCAGAGCCATGGATAGTGGATTCATCGGTTGATTGGCTGCGTCTTGATTGTAGGCAGGCGGTCGCTCGTATGGATTGCGATCGTTTGGACCGCGCTCATAGGGGTTGCGCTCATATGGACTACGCTGGTATCGATTTTGATCGAACTGATTATTTCGATCGCGCTGATATGGGTTTTGATCGAAGTACGCGTCGCCGCCATCGTATCTGGTGCGACCTCGTCTCTGGTCACCGCCGTATTGGTAAAGATCCTGAGAACGATCTTGAGGTCGACCATCTCGGTTCGCCGCATCCTGACCGCCAAGCGGAATCTTTAGATGCCAGCCATCGACAATTAAATTCGGATTGGAAGCAAGGGAAGGATGCTCAGCTTTGTTGGCTTCAACAATTCCCTGAATCGCACTGATGATGTCACGGGCTCCGGCAGGTTGCCCGGACTGACGTAAAGCATTACGCGCTAATTTCCACAGGCTGTCGCCCTTCTGTACAGTGTGGTTCTGCATCTGACCATCGGGCGGACGATTGTTGGCATCGTCTCGTCCATTTTGTGTGCGTGGATCGGCGCCATAACGCGGATCGCGACTGCGAGGATCACCACCATAACGAGAATCCCCACCGTTACGTGGATCTAGGCGTGGATCGCCGCCGTTACGCGGATCGAAATTGCGCGGATCTGCACCATATCTAGGGTCAAACCGCCCTGGCGCATTGCCGAAATCGAGTCGTGGGTCGCCACCATTGCGGCGTTGCTCCCCGTCACATCTAATCACATTCCCGCCAAATCTTTGGTCGATCGTCACACTAGGCAAAAATCTCTCGGCCGCGGCAGACATATACCGGTTGATGCTTGCACCTTCCCTCAAAAGTGCAACGCGATCAACTGCCGGCATCTCCGCACGGTCACGACCCTCACGGGGGTCGACTCGGTCAAATCGCTGGGGTGTGCAGTCGCGGGTACTCATTTGGGCTTCAAGCGCAGGTAGGAAGGGAGAAGCACGAGGTTCTGTAAGGGCGTGCAAGCGCACGAGTAGGCACAAGGTCCGTAATTACAGAGTATGGAAACGAGATTACCGAAACATTACTAAGTTACTTCAAAACCAATACTAGGCGTCCATGCCTGAAATGTTCATGAGTTGAGGCGATGACAAGCCGATCTTGTCTACAGGATGACGCCCCTTTTCGCTACACCCGAATTTTTCCTGTAGTTCATCATTTAGCGAGCTAAGAGGGTAAACTGTTGGTGCGTATGCTGGTTGCCTCCTGAACGGTCCAATGGCGAAGATCTTATTAGTCGAAGATGACACCGAGCTAGCAAGAAGCTTAGTTGACTGGCTAGAACTCGAACACCATAACGTCGAGTACTGCGAACGTGGAAATGACGCGCTCGAAAGATTGAAGTTCTTTGAATTCGACGTCGTAATCCTGGATTGGAACCTTCCAGAAGTCACAGGCATCGAAATCCTCAAGGAATTCCGTGACCGCGGCGGCATGACCCCGGTCCTTTTGCTGACCGGTCGAGACGGCGTGGCTGAGATCGAAATCGGTCTGAACGCTGGAGCTGACGACTACTTGACCAAGCCCTGCAACGTTCGCGAGTTGTCAGCTCGGGTGAAAGCCCTGATGCGCCGGCAAAACAAGGTCTACGAACAAGTTTTCAAAATTCGAGGTTTGGAAGTCGATATTCCAAAACACAGATGCTCTAGGGAAGGCAGAGAGATCAAACTGCAGCCCAAAGAATTCTCCTTGCTGGAGTTCTTGCTGCGCAATCCCAACGACGCATTCAGCGTTGAATCACTGCTCTCAAGAATTTGGAGTTCGGATTCCGATGCTTCACCAGATACGGTGCGCGTCTGCATCACCAGGCTGAGAAATAAAATCGACGTCGCCGATCAACAGTCGATTATTCGAACGGTACACCGCATCGGTTACCAAATCGATCTTTTCGGAAGTCCGACTGCACCAAAGGCGTAAGTCCTTCACATCCTTAGCACCAGCGGCTTAAGTCCATAGCACTACCGGCGTCAGTCCCTCGCACCGGCAGCTAAATCCTTTCCCTAAGACCCCCATATGTTGTCGTTGGTGCCTGGAGCAGGTGATGCAGCAGCTCTAGCCAACTCGTCGTATGCTTTTTCCTTTTCAGCGAATGCTTTCGCTTGATGGATCATGCCTCTTTGATTAAAGAGCTCGACGAAGGCTCGCACAAGCGGAAGCAATTGAGGCTCCGTGCCCGTGCAACGTGAGACGTTGGCGAGAGCGTTACCGGCAACCAGAGTCGCGTCGTTGGTCTTACCTTCGCGGAGCAAGCCGACCACTGTGTGATAGTCAACAAGAGCGTTGGTCAAGTGTTCACTCGGCTTTTGAGGAGTTGACGCATTGGTCGACGCATTGGTCTTGCCCAGGATCGCCCCTAGTGTGCTCGCCGGCATTGATTGAACATGATTGCTGGCATCCAGCATCTGTCTTTCAAGCGATTGATTTGTCGATATTGGAATCGTCGTTTCCCCATCGACGCTGTCTCTCATCTTGCCCATCGGCTTTGTCTGTTCGACAGGCTTAACACCAGCATTGTTAGTATCAGTTGGCTGGGCCACTAATCTTGTCTTCGCTTCTGCAGCTGGATCGACCTTTGGATTGACAGGATTGGTTGGTTTTACGCTCTTCTTGCCCATTGTGATATCGGAGAAGATCGTTCCCAATCCGCGCTTCGGTGCACCTACACCTGGCGCAGGTGGAACTTGATTGACACGTTGCTCAATCTTAGGATCGCCTATCAGATGTTGCTGCGCGTTCGAAGCGATGGCAGCAGCGGAGGCAATTTGAGCAATTGACTCAGTGCGCGGCTTTCCGTATTCCGGAGAGACGGCAGGTGCCTGAGTCACTTGTGGATTTGCCACCGTGCCACCGTGGTTGACAATGGTCTGATCATTGTCATTGACCACCGAAGGTGCTCCGTATTCGTACTCATTTGAATGTGACAGGTAATTCTGGTCAGGCGCTGCCTCTCTCTTAGCGAACTCTCCTGTTGGCGGACCTTGGTTGTTGTTGTAATTGAAGCTGTTTGTCAGATCACCAACTTGGCTGGACATCTGGCTCTCAAGCGACTGCTTCGGTGCATTCAACTCGGCCTGCTGATAAGCAATTGGCGTCGAATCAAGAACTTGCGGTGGCACCACATCTACTGAGGTAGTCGTAACAGGACTGCTGTAAGCTACTTCAGCGGTCTGACCCTGGCTCGCCAGGTTGGCTGCGTAAGCGCCCTCTATCTGCGAGTTCTGAGACAACTCCATAGCGGCCTTGTTGTCGGTGATTGCGGTGCCGGCAATATCAACTGGAAGCACCTTTTGATCAGGAATTGCAATCTGCGGTGCTGCTGCAAAGAACTGATTGGTATCCGGTGCAGCCTCTCTCGCCGTAGAGAACTGTCCTACTGGCGGACCTTGCGTAGCATTGAAATTGAAGCTGTTTGTCAGATCGCCAACTTGACTGGACATCTGGCTCTCAAGCGACGACTTGGTCGCATTCAGTTCAGCTTGTTGATACGCCATCGGCGTTGAATCGAGAAGCTGTGGTGGCATGATGTCGACCGAAGCAGTCGTGACAGGATTGCTATACGCCACTTCAGCGGTCTGACCTTGTCCCAAATTATTGGCTGCGTAAGCACCATCAGTTTGACTGAAGTCTTTGCTGTTCAATTGAGTGCCAGCAATGTCGACAGGCATCACCTTTGGTGCCTCGTTGGACGGCATTGCCCTCACATCACTTGAAGCAACTTCCATCTTCGGCCATTGCGTTGGATTGCTTTCGGTAGTGTTGCTGAACTGAGTCAGGTTCGCCTGCATCTGGTCCGCCATTGCTTTTGGATCGAACATCTGGGCCGCACCGACATCGACCTTACTTGATGTGAATGGATTCGCGTAGTTGTTCGCCACTTCAGTCTGTTGTGCTGGAATGGAACCGTATGCCGTTTGAGTCGGCGAACCAAACACTCCACCGTCCGGCACGACTCCACCCATGGTGTTGGAGTACTGATTGAGGTTGCCGATATCTCCGATAGAAGATCTTTCTAATGGATGGCTCGAGACGAAATTACCAGAGTTATCGAATTGCGAGAAGCTGGCGTTCGAGACGTTTCCATCGATATAGTTCGCACTGGTCACAGAGTAACCGTTATCGTCATACGAAGTTTGCTGCGAGCTGACGGGGTCGCCGTTGGGGCCATACACAGTTTCGCTGAAACCATCATCGGTCATTTGATACATGTTTGTGCCGACCAGCGAGCCATCATCTCGATTAAAGGTAGTAGACGAATCTCCGTTCGGGAATTGGTGGGTAAGGCTCGAACCTATGATCGCTTGAGAATCCGGATTGTAATAAGCCCTATGAGTATCAGCTCCGAGTGTTGCAGAAGATTCTGTTCTCTGATGGTGATCGTTATACAAGCTCGAGACATAAGCACCCGTATTAGCATCACGACCCATGGAGAGACTGTTGATCGGATTGCTATAAGCGTTGTGTGTTGCATCACCATGATTTACTGCCAGATTTCCGCCGTAAGCGGATAATGCATACTGGTCACTACCGTTCACAGACAGCAGTTGTGAGCCGTCTTGCTGTGTATCCATGTGCAGACTTCTGCCATCATCAAGCGTTGCATTGCCATCGCCGTCGAAATTAATTTGGTTGTGGTCGATATCGTAAAGCGCACCTTTGCCATTGTCATCAGCGCCGTAGAACAGCCCTGGTTGCAGTTCTGCTACTGGCTTACCGCCCATCATGGCTGCGTGCATGCCGCTATCTACAGCAGCACTGGAGTGTCCACTCAAGTGACCGCCATTGTAAGAGACAAGTTCGCTATGTCCATGACTGGACGCATGGTAGAGTTGCCCGCCATGACTGCCTTGCTCGATATTGATCGCCCCACGAGCTTTACCACTTGCATCCGGGTCGAACGCTAGAGATTTCGAACCACCCTCAGGGATGTCGCTTAAAGAGATAGGTCCAAGGTCTTGGCCATCCATGCCTTTGACTGCATTACCGTTCATATCAGAAACGGTCAGAACAGGCTTGCCATCAACCATCGATCTGGTAAACATGTGTCCGCCAGCACCTCCGTCGCCGACAGTGAAACTGTCGCCAGGAAGTGTTCGCACACTTTTATCGTCACCGTCAACCGGTGGCGGTTTAACATCATCGGGACCACCTGTACCAAGCTTGAAGTTGGGGTCGTTAGGTGCGTAACATTTGTTTGGGTCATCTTTGCGCAGTGCTACTAATTGTGCGTTTAGAGGTTCTGAGGCCACCTTTTTATGCTCACCATCACCGCCATGTCTCGGACCGCCAGGAGTTACTTCTCCACCCTCGTGGTGTGGTTGATGAGGAGTTTGCCCACCTTTGTGTTGTCCACCAGCGCCAGCATGGCCACCTTTGCCACCGCCGCCGCCACCGCCACCGCCGCCACCGCCGCCACCTTTCTGGGCGGCTTTCGCTGCTTTTTCAGCCATGCTAGCTGCTTCTTGACCAGCGGCCTTGGCCAACCCGGCGAAATCGAATGCATACTTAACTGACGATGTAGCAAGGAAATTTAAGGCTGTGATTACCAGTGTGCCAGTTTCATCAACTCCTCTGAAACACGCCATCAACAAGATAGATGTGTTCCAGAACAATGACCAAAATCCAAGTGTGATCACGCCTTCGCACCAGCTCGGGAATGCGTTGCGTAACGACTTCATTGGCCAAACCCACAAAGCAGCTGTGATTGGACCAACAAACCAGAGATAGTAAAAGTAAATCATTTGGAAAGCACAAAGAATATTCCAAGCGATCATGAAAGTGGCATTGGTGCTGTTGAACATCTCTTTGGCGGCGATACAAGAAATCGGCAGACATTCATCTGCACGGTCTGGCGGTGCCAGGTAAATGCCGGCTACCGGATCTTCAATTTTGTTTTCGATCATCAATCCTTCAAAGCGGGCAAATGCTGTTTTACCATTCAGCAGAGGCCCCATTTCGGTCGTTTTCTTGTCTAGAGCATTGCGATTCTCTGCCGGTTGACGAGCCGGAAATGCACGAATGTGGAAGGAAATGGCATCGCGATACATGTCTGTGCCGAATACTTGCTTGTATTCATCTGCAATTGAGTACGTGATCGAGTTGTTTAAATCGATGCTGTAGTTAATCACCAGGTAGGTGCCAGGAATCAAGAATATCGCGATGATCGATCGTTGAATTCCTTCAAAAGGATTGGATTCGCCAAGAACTGGGGTTCCTGCCGCAATGATAGATTTGACCTGCGTCAGCACCGCCCCTGGTAGCAATAGAAGAAGTGCCATGGGCACAAAAATTGAATCCCGCAGTTTGTTCCACTTGTTGCCGCCGTCTGCGCTGAAATTAGTAAGAAAACTAGAACAAAAATCGATGGCGGTCGCTGCCTGCTGTTTCTCAACTTCGGCCAATGCATTAGCCATTTCCGTTGCTTGTGAATCTAAGTTAGCCTTCGCTGCTTGCATCTGCTTGCCAGGGGCGTTGACGCTACCGGCGAGCATATTGACACCAGTAGCCATGGCCATATACGCGAACTGCCCGGTCAACAACGCTCCGTTTGCAGCACCGGCATCGATGGCGTTGGCCTTCATGGCTGCTTCGGCTCCGGGTGTGGTGCTCAGTTTTGCAGCACTGGCTGGTTCATCCCATTGAGCATCGATCATGCCCTTGACACCGCACTTACCAGCATCAGAATCCTGTTGTTTCAATTTCTGTTCTTCAGTGTCGCTTTCCTTGCCACCGCAGGTTTGAGGCGCAGAATCCA
>JBBQFO010000023.1:0-34309 GCA_038322035.1 Candidatus Obscuribacterales bacterium | reverse complement strand
TTATAACTTGAAACCGGCACCAGAAGCGGGATAGGATCATGGCTGATAGCTTACCGTTCAGGATAAAACATATGCCGCAAACACAAGCAATTGTTGACACTTCAGTTTTGGATGAAGTAGTACATTGGATCAAAAGTCTGACCGCAGTAGGTGTTTCACCTGACACTGCAGCGACGATCACCAGCCAATTCTTTCTCGCCGCTTGCGAAATGATCGCTGAAGAAGGCGAAGAAGAAGAGTCTGACGAAGAGTTCGAAGAATAGGATTGATTCTGTTCTGAGTTCATTAAGGCCTGCGAAAGCGGGCCTTTTCTTTTTTGTTGGGCACTGAATACGGTGGCACGGCTGAATTGCACGTATTGCTATCGACAACGACTATCGGCTCGTCAATGTGCCGCGATGTTTCGTTATCTGGATGGCTGACGACGGTGGTTCGATGCTAAGGTATCATAGGCACTTAGCGGACAACAATAACTTGACCGAGGCTGAGACGTCAGTGCGTCATTTTGTAATTCTTTTTTTAATAGTTGCCATGTGTGCGTCGCTTTACGCATGCACGAAGCGAGTCAAAAAGGACCCACGTCAGTTGACTGCGCTCGTTTCTATCGAAGGCTCCGACACGATGACGGCACTGGTGAAAGCCTGGGCCACAAACTTTATGAAAAATGAGCCTGACGTGCCGATTTCGGTGAATTCTGGAGATTCCGGTGGTGGCATCGATGCACTCCTCAACCGCACCACTGATCTAGCAGCCGCATCGCGAGATCTGAACGCATCTGAATCAATTCAATTGCATGCAAAATCGATCAAGTTGAAAAAAATTACGGTAGCTCGAGATTCAGTCGCCATTATCGTCAATCCTGCAAATCCGGTTGAATCCTTAACCTTAGAGCAATTGAAGAACATATTTTCCGGTTCAATAAAAAACTGGAGCGCCGTTGGCGGCAACAAAGCGCCAATCGAAGTTTTCTCTAGAGAAGATAAATCTGGCACGTATAATTTTTTCAAGGAGCATCTTCTTCAAGGCGCTGAGTATGCGAAAGGCTCACAAACAGTTCTTTCGGGCAACGAATTGCTGGCCGCCGTTGAGAAGAACAAGAAGGCGATTGGATACCTCGGCATGGGCACAGCCTCCACCGCCGGCAAGAAAATCCGGGTAATTGGTCTCAAGTTGTCTGCAAATTCGGCGCCCGTAAAGCCAACGGAGCTTTCAACCGTGACGGACTATCCGCTCAGTCGACCGCTGATCCTGTTCATGGACGAGGACCCGAAGCCGTCAGTGCGTAAATTTGTCGACTACTGTCTTGGGTCTGAGGCTCAAAAGCTTGTTCGTGAGGCTGGATACGCCCCTGTCGAGCAAAAACTCAATTGAGCCTACAAAAACCCATTAAATCAATTTGAACGCCCCTAAATTTTTTCTCCTCTGCGTATCACCTGTATAGATGCAGGAGAAAGGGCAATGAACGGAAGAAATACAGCCGAATTTCGCAAAGTCGACGCAGCTCATCATGGCGAAAAGACCTTAAACAATGCTTCTTCCACTTCTCGCGATATTAAGCGCTCTTCCGAACTCTGCCAAAACGGCGTCTGTGCAATTACTTGGAAGCCTGGTAAACCCGCCGCAGCTTAACCTTATTTTGATTTTGACAAGCCCTTTGGGATATAACTGTGTCGGTAGCGGCACGAGATTAGCCATCCAATGGATTTCCTGGAAGCACTGAAGGAAAAGGTCCTCATATTCGATGGAGCCATGGGCACATCGATTCACACCTACGATCTGTCTATCGACGACTATTTGGGTTATGAGAACTGTCCTGAAATTCTTGTCGAAAGCCAACCTCATGTTCTTCAGGAAATTCATGCATCGTTTCTGAAGGTCGGATGCGATGTTGTTGAAACCGACTCTTTTGGCGGTTCGCCAATTGTTCTGGCTGAATTCGGTCTGGCAGATCGAGCCTATGAGTTGAACAAAAAAGCGGCCGAACTAGCCAAAGCCGTGGCTTCCAGTTACTCCCAATCTGGACAACCTCGCTTCGTTTCTGGCTCGATTGGACCAACTACGAAGTTGCCGTCGCTCGGACACATTTCCTTTGCGGAAATGAAAGACGCTTATTACGTGCAAGTCGCTGGGCTCGTTGACGGCGGCGTCGATGTGCTGCAATTTGAAACTGGGCAGGACTTGCTGCAAGCTAAAGCTGCCATTGTGGCAATGCTCGACTACTGCAAAAAGATTGGCCGCAAAGTTCCGATTATTGTTCAAGTCACTATCGAGGCACCACCTCTGGGCACTATGTTGGTCGGTTCGGACATCTCATGTGCTCTCACGACACTGAATGCATTTCCCATCGACGTCATTGGTTTGAACTGCGCTACTGGACCGCGCGAGATGATCGATCCAGTCAGCTATCTTTGCCAGAACAGTCCAAAGTATGTTTCTGTTTTGCCGAACGCCGGATTGCCTGAAAACGTGAACGGCGAAACTGTCTATAAATTGACGCCACAAGAGTTGGCTGATTCTCTCAATCATTTCGCTCGAGATCTCGGTGTCAATATCATCGGTGGCTGCTGCGGCACAACGCCTGATCACTTGAAGCGTGTTTGCGAAGTGATCGGCAATCTCAAACCGAAAGAGCGCGTCGTCGATTTCACTCCTGCTGTTTCAAGCATCTACACGTCCGTGGCGATGCACATCGATCCGGCTCCATTGATTGTCGGCGAGCGAACCAATACAAACGGCAGCCGTAAATTCAAACAGCTTCTCCAAAAAGAAGACTGGGATTCTATGGTGGCGATGGCTCGTGATCAAGAGAAGGAAGGCGCTCACGTTCTGGATGTTTGCACAGCTTATGTCGGTCGAGACGAAGTGCGCGATATGAATATCTTGAACAAAAGATTGAACACCGAGATGCAAATTCCGTTGGTTATTGATACCACAGAGTTCAATGTTCTGGAAGATTCGCTGCAGTTGGTGGCAGGCAAACCGATCGTCAATTCCATCAATTTGGAAGACGGTGAAGAAAAAATGCTGCGCAAGGTCGAGTTGATTACACGCTTTGGCGCGGCTGCAGTTGCCCTAACTATCGATGAAGCAGGTATGGCGCGTCCAGCTGAGAAGAAGCTCGAGATTGCCAAACGGATTTACGATCTTGCCACCGGTGCAGGCATCGCACCTTATGATTTAATTTTTGACGCACTCACATTCACGCTATCGACAGGCAATGAAGATGACCGAAAGCTCGGCTTGGAGACGCTGAAAGGCATCAGGCTGATCAAGGAAAATCTTCCCGGTGTACACACGATTTTGGGCGTCAGCAATATCTCGTTTGGTTTCGATCCGCTGATTCGACAGATTCTCAACTCTGTTTTTCTGCACTATGCAGTTGAATACGGTCTCGATATGGCGATCGTCAATGCGCAGAAAATCCTACCCCTTTACAAAATCAATGAGGAAGAAAGGGAGTATCACCGCAAACTTATTTTTGACGAACGCACCGACGATTACGATCCGCTGTTCAAGTTGCTCGACTTCTACAAGGAGCGCGGTGGGACGTCTTCAGTAACCGAGGTGGATACTGGACCTCGCGAAATTGAAGACGTATTGAAGCAACGAATTATTGACGGCAATCGCGTTAACCTCGAAAAAGATTTGAACATTGCTCTCGAGAAGCACACTGCTCTGGCGATTATCAACGACATCCTGCTCGACGGCATGAAAGTGGTAGGTGAATTGTTCGGCTCCGGCAAAATGCAGTTGCCTTTCGTTTTGCAATCTGCTGAGACGATGAAAGCGGCCGTGGCATTCTTAGAACAATTCATGGACCGCGTTGAAGGCTCAACTCTGGCGACGATGGTGCTTGCCACGGTCAAGGGCGACGTGCACGACATCGGCAAGAATCTTGTCGACATCATCCTCACCAATAACGGTTATCGGGTGATCAATCTCGGCATCAAGCAGCCCATAGAAAACATTATCTCCGCCGCCGTTGAACACAAAGCTGACTGTATAGGTATGAGTGGTCTGCTGGTTAAGTCGACAGTAATCATGAAAGAGAATTTGGACATTCTCAATCAGCGAGATATCGGTATCCCGGTCATATTGGGTGGTGCAGCCCTGACTCGTCGATACGTCGAAGAGGATTGTCGTCGTGTCTATAAAGGTACTCTTTTCTATGCCGGCGATGCGTTCGATGATTTGAAGATCATGGAAGCGATAGCTAAAAAGCGTGATCTGACTCCATTCATGTCTGCTCCAGCAGACCGAGCCCCTGTCAAAGCACCAATCAAAGTGGCTGTGGGTGCAGGTAACAACGGCGATAGTGGCTCCGAAACATCGACCAATGGCCACAAGAAACCAGAGCGCTCAGACGTTTCGCGCCACAGTGAAATTCCCGTTCCTCCTTTTCTTGGTTCCAAGATTGTTGAAGACGTTCCTCTCGAAGCAGTGTTCGAACACATGAATGAAAACGCCCTGATCCGTGGGCAGTTCAGAGTCAGACAAGGCACAATGCCGGAAGCTGAGTACAAAGCGATGGTGGCAGAGAAAGTGATGCCAGTATTGCTTGAGTTGAAAGAAAAATGCATTCAGGAAAAACTGCTCGCCCCTAAAGCCGTTTATGGTTACTTCCCGTGCCAATCTTCGGGCGATGATTTGATTGTCTACCACGAAAACCAGAAGACTGAGTGGGTTCGCTTTCGATTTCCTCGACAGGACCACGGCAGATTTTTGTGCATCTCCGATTTCTTCAGTTCTATCGACGAGAAGAAGATGGATATATTGCCGCTGCAAGTAGTGACTATGGGTGAAGGCGCTAGTCAGTACGCTCAGCAACTCTTTAAGGACGGCAAGTACACCGATTATCTGTATTTCCACGGCTTATCAGTGGAATCGGCTGAAGGCTTGGCTGAAGTGATTCACAAACGTATCCGAGCGGAGTTAGGATTTGCTGCTGAGGATGCTCTGGAGCGCTCCAAAATGTTCCAGCAAGGTTATCGAGGCACCAGATACAGTTTCGGTTATCCAGCTTGTCCGAATCTGGAAGATCAGACGCAACTTTTTGAACTGCTCAAACCAGAACGAATTGGCATGACGCTCTCAGAAGAGTTCATGCTCGTACCGGAGCAGAGCACTTCGGCTATCGTTGTGCCCCATCCTGAAGCCAAATACTTCAATATCTCTCGCACACCGGTAGCCAGCATCGCCGATGATGATTAAGGCCAGGTTGCAGTGCGCAAATGGTTGTCCGAAAAAGTAGATCCAAGTATGCGATTGAGAACACTGTGCGCTTGATAGGCGACATATGCGTCTTCGTCTTCCTTCATCGCTTCCAATATTTCGATCGGACAGTTGTAGTTGTCTGTCACCTTTGTTTTGACGGACGAATCTGGATCTTTTGCCAGAATCCATAGGATTTCCGACGGAGCGTTGGCATTTTCTGCTACTGCCGCGCGCACTCTTGGATCTGCGTGCTTGGCCAGATCGTCGAGTCTGCGAGCCGGTGTATTGGTTTTACGAGCGATCACCTGGAGAAATGCAATCGTCTCTTCTGTTGTGGCAATCTTTGCTTCTTTGACGTGGTGAACTGCTTCCTTTTGAGTCTCCAGCAATGCTGTATCCTTGGCTTTCTGAGCGGCTTTTTGAGTCTCTTTGATTTGATGCACGGTATTTTGTGCGCGCCAAGCAATTAGTGGATTCCTATCTTTCACCAGCAAGTTAAGTGCATCCATGGAGCTAAGTGGATTTTCGGCAATTGAGTGTCGAATGCCTGCTTCGTGATCCTTTGCTAGCACTGTAATGGTGTCGCCGGGAGTGCTCGGGTTTTTGGCGACGGCTGCACGGATGTGGGGATTGGTATGCGATGCAAGCCACTTCAAAGTAGGTGCTGGAGTTTCTGGTTTTTGGGCAATCAACTTGAGCGCGTTTTCTGAGAAATTCTTGTAGGGCTGAAGCGCTGTTGAACTTTCGGTTGCGCCGGTCGCTCCGGTTATTCTGGTTCCTGCTGCGCCTGGCTTGCGAACTGGGTTCTTTACGGGGTCAACAACTGGTGATGGAGATGTCTTTTCGGCTTGAAATGCAGATTTGTCAGCTAACTCTTCTTCCTGTAAAAGTAGTGTTTCAGTGAAATAAGGCAGCAGGTCTTCCTCGTAGTCTTCTTCGTACTCTGTCGTTGTTCCGTAGCGAGACGCGTCGGGCAGCGCAAAAAGAGAGTTGTATTCGGAGCAATCCCATTTATCTGCAAGTACAGTGTCGCGCTCTTCTTCTTCGTGAAAACCTGATAGGGAGCGTGAAATGTGAGCTCGGTTGATTAGTTCAAGTCTAGTCATCTCACGAAGAGCGGCATCAGAGATTAGCGGTGATTGAGCCGCCACTCGACGTGACTCACTGTGACGATGAGAATTTTGGTCGTCATGGGAGTTTTGCTCGCCATCCGGCACCATGTTCTGAAGATACGGGTGAACGCCTGGAGCACCATCGTCGCGCAGTAGTTCGAAGTCTCGACGCAGATCGTGATTTCGAATCAACTCGCGCTCTGGCTGAGATGCAAGAGCTTGATCTGCTGCTTGATCTGGCGAGAGACCAATCTGGTTCAGGTTGTCGTGCGATGCTCTGGATGGCGAGCGACCTGGATCAATTTCAAATTCAAAAGTTTGTTTCTTGGCTTGGAGACTGTCACTAGATGTAGTCTTTTTTCGTTTGCTGGCCCAGTGGTTCAAGCCCTTAACATCGCTTCCGAGCGCCAGTTCCAGCTCGGTTGCCAGGTCGATCTCAGTGAGCTCAATTTCGTGCATCTGCACATGATCCGCTTCGATACAAGGCTCTGAGCACGGATAAAGTTCGCTGACGTGCTGCAATCTTGTTTGCAAATCTACAGGTTCGGGCGCAGCATCAACTGATTCTGTCTTCCAGAACTTGCGGAAAATTTGCAGCAAACGAGCTTTGAACATTGACGCCAACTATCCTTGGTTAATCGTCACACCAGCTTTTTCTGCCGTTCGGCTTCTGCCCGAGCGAAGAAAAGACTGGCTGAAAAACCTTTCTAAAGGGATGCAACCTTCCAGAGAACCCAACTGATCCAAATGTACTGGAACGGCGTCTCTGCGTGGTATATCGGAGTATATATATTCATGCTGGTTTTCAAATACACGAATCTGCGTATAGCATAGCCTGTGAGGCTTTCGGCGATCTGTATTTTTGATCTATCTATGTATTTCGGCCAGGCAACCAGTGTACGGTTCTTTTTTGTGCGCGAATTTATTTCTCTAACATCTGCTTTGCTTCAAGGAGTTGCTTCTTTTGTTCAGGCGTCACCGCCGGGTATTTTAGTTTCAAATCTTTCAAGGTTTTATAAATTACGTGCGCCACAAACAGCCTCGTAAGCGGCTTGTAATCAGCTGGAACGACGTACCAGGGGGCAAAATCTGTGCTTGTGCCCGCTATACATTGTTGATATGCGTCTTGATAGTCATCCCAACGTTCACGTTCGAATGCATCTTGTGCTGAGAATTTCCAATTCTTCTCCTTGAGATCGATTCGTTCGAGGAACCTTTTCCGCTGCTCGTCTTTCGAGACATTTAGAAAGAACTTGAGCACTGAGATGCCGTTATTGACCAGGTATTTCTCGTATGCGCTGATCTCTTCATATCTGCGCTTGTAGATCTCTTTGTCGCGTAGTTCTGGGGGAAGATTTTGTTTGACCAAATACTCCGGATGCACTTTTGTGATCAAAACTTCTTCATAGTAAGAGCGATTGAAGATGCCGATGTAGCCCCGCTCCGGTGCGACTCGGGAGCAGCGCCAGAGATAATCGTGATTGAGTTCATCTGTAGATGGTGCTTTGAAGCTGGTCACCTGACACCCCTGTGGGTTGACACCACTCATCACGTGCTTGATGGTGCTATCTTTGCCGGCAGCGTCCATGGCCTGAATGACGACCAGCAATCCATACGATCGCGACGCATAGAGCTTGTCTTGCTCTTTGGCCAGAAGTGCTTTGCCGGCCTCGAGAGCCTCCTTGAGCTCTTCCTTGCTGACGTCGTGTAGCTTCATTGTCGTTGTAAAGTCTTTCTTCAACGAAAACTTTTTGCCGCTTGGTGCGACGAACTTGTCGATCATTGCATCGAGATTTTTCGCGTCAATTTTCATGCGGCAGCTCCTTTTGAGTTGCCGCAAATGTAGCATGCAGGCCGCCTGTAAAATCCGTGCAAGATCAGGAAAAAACTTACAGCGCAGCGATAGAAAATTTCCTATGCGGGCAAAATGTTAGTAGAAGAGTTTCCGGAGCGCTGGCGAGAGCGCCTTAGTCCTCGATTGCTTTCGTGTGCGTCTTTAATCCCAATACTTTGGCCTGAGGTCAAAGTTCACTTCTGTGAGCTGTTGTATGTTGAAAGTAACTGCTTTGAAAACTGCCCTCTCAGCCCTAGTGGTTTTGACTGTGGCTTCGCCCGGATTCGCCAAGTGCAGAGCCGTAACAGAGACTCTGAAAATCGATGCGTCTCCGCAAGCTGTCTTTCAAGCGATTCAAGGCTATCGCACCTCGACATTGCATCATCGCAAGTTGGTTTCGTACGATGGCAAGAGCGCGGTGGTGGATGAGCAACTCGAAGGTGTGCCCGTGCTTGGCAATGTACATTGCACCTGGGTGGAAAATGAAGTGCCTTATCAGCGTATCGACTACACCATGCTCAAGTCAGACAAGTTCGTGTCCGGTTCAGGCAGCTACGTGATTGTGCCTAGCGGCTCAGATTCAGTTACGCTTCAATTGAGCACCGAACTGGACAGTGGCGTTAAAATCCCCTTTGCTCACGAGATTGGGTCTTTGGCCGCTCGTAAGGATATGAAGATGCGCTTGCAATCTATTAAGCATCTCTCTGAAACGGCGACGAGAATTGCACAAAAACCGTAGCAAGACTTGTCAATCGCTCTGTTGAGCGATGCATGCCCTCAAATTGTTTGTGGGACCTGTGCATCTAATAGATTACGACGACGGTCGCCTGGGCTGCGTTAAACTAGACCCGCGCACTGTTAAGCGACATCTGTCCGAAATAAGTTTCGACGACAGTATACTTTTCCCATACAAAGTTATATAGAAAAACCAATACCTCTCTCTCACCAAAAGGGTGACAATAGTAATGTGCACTTAGCGTTTGCTTGTGCACACAGCGAAGGTGCTCTCTTTACCACGAGCCCAATTTCCACTGACGCGGGAATCAGCTCATGAGTTCAGTCCGAAAACCTGCTCTGCATTAGAAGCTACAGAGGATTCGTAACGAGTATCCTGATGGCTTTGACTGCGATGTTCATTGGAACATCGACGGTCTTCTATGTTTGGTGCCCTGAACAACGGTGCGAATATGAAATGTGACACGATTCCTGATCTGGAAAAGTTCTTGAAAATTCAAGAACAAGCACTAGGCGAAACATCGGCTGAAGTGGCTACAACTGCCTCAAAACTGGCAGATTTGTACGCTCTGGCTGAGCGATTCGATGAAGCTGAACGGTTGCTGAAGCGGGCTCTCACGATTCAGCAGAACCTTGTCGGATTTCACCATGATGATGTCGAGAAGACTCGACAAAGTCTGGAACAGCTGAACACTTTAAAGCATCCCAGCAAGCAAGTTCGTTTAGATAAGTCTGTCGTTAACCTGGTCGATGTAACAGTAAAAGCCACTCAGGCTGCACCACGGACCCAGGCTGCTCAAACGGCCAGACCGTCCACGTCAGGCACCAAATTCGGTGCGATGCCCGAAGTTACCAGTCCTCGTCCAACCTTTAGTAACAGCAGAACAATTGAAGATGCCATCAAAGAGACTGAACTCGAACTTGAGTTGCTCAAACAGATGGTCGGGGCAGAACACCCTTCTGTTGCCGATCTCCTAACGAAATTGGCAGACTTGTACTGCCGATTGCGTATGTATTCGCGGATGGAACCCGTTCTTGTTGACGCACTGAAAATTCGAGAAGCCGCTTGTGGTTCTTCTCATCCAAGTGTGTCAACAGAATTGAAAAATTTGGCTCGATTGTATCTTGTTCAAGAGCGATTTGCGCTTGCTGAGCCACTCTTCAAGAGGGCATTGGCGATTCGTGAAAAGGCCTACGGTCGGATGCATCCTCGCGTTGCAGATATAGAAGAACAATACGCACATCTTTTGCGCAAAACAAATCGCGCCTATCTCGCAGAAACACTTGATCAACATGTTAACGCGATTAGAGCGCAACACATCGGCGATGCCGCATCGCCGCGTAAGACAAGTATGTTGAACGGACCAAGCTCTTGGTGAACCGTTCAGTCAAAAAGCGGAAAGAGCGCGCCAGCATTAAGCTGGCGCGGCGCTTTTGAATTTGGATTTAGCTTTCAGTCGACGCACGAGCGTAGCCATCTCTTCGTAGCGCCCAAAGGATGGCACAAGGTACGTGCCCTGGCATAATGACTTGACTTCGTCGAGAAGCACTTCTGCTAACTCCAGTCCGACTTGCGAACCTTCTTCGCCAGCTTTTTCCATTGCATCTCTGATTTCTTGAGGAATGCTTATGCCGGGCACTTCGTTGTGCAGATATTCTGCGTGTTTAAAGCTGTGCAGGGGCATGATACCTACAAGAATTGGAATCGGCAACGGTCCGAAGTGATCGAGAAAATCAGTCAAGTCGGTAACTTGATAGATTGGCTGAGTCATAATGAAGTGTGCACCGGCGTCAATCTTTTTCTTCAGACGCTCTAACTCTTGCTGGCGATTTTCGTGAGTTGGGTTCAGTGCGCAAGCAATCGAAAGTGTCGTTGGCGAGCCAATTGAGTTGCCGGCAATATCTTGCCCCTGATTCAGTTGTGAAATGATTTTGATCAATCCCACTGAATCCACATCGTAAACCGCAGTCGCGTGTACGTAATTTCCTAACGCCGGTGGATCGCCAGTTAAGGCGATCACGTTCTTGATGCCGAGAGCCTGACAGCCGAGTAGATCGGCTTGTATGCCCATGAGATTTCTGTCTCTGGTTGTGAAATGGATGATCGTGTCGATGCCAACTTTCTGACCGATCAGCTGGCACGTCGCCAGCGATGACATGCGCACTCGTGCCATTGGACTGTCACCAACATTGATGGCATCGGCGCCCGCTTCGTAAATTAGTTGAGCCGCTTGCAGGAGCTTTTTCGTGACAGCGCCTTTGGGCGGATCCAGCTCGACACTGATATAGAAGTCGCCATTGTTGCTGTCTTTGGCTTCTTTCAGGCGCGAAGCAAGATCAGGCAAATTCCCTTTGCTGCGTTCGTCTTTTCCATCTTTAGCACCAGCAGACTTAGCTGAGTCCTTTTTGCTTGGCTTGGCAATGATAGAGACTGCAGGAGGCACTTCGATCGCCGGCAGATCCGTGAGAGTGGAAGATCTGGCTTGCTTTGACGATTCAATATAGCGGTCCAGTGATTCTCGCATCGCTTTTATATGCTCGGGAGTGGTTCCGCAGCATCCACCGATCAAGCGCGCGCCGCTTCTCACCATAGGCTCTACGTACGAAGCGCAGTAACTTGGTCTGCTCATAAATGTATAGCGGCCACCGCTCAGACTTGGTTGTCCGGCATTCGGTAAGCAGGAGAACGAGATTTGATCTTCGCCGTAGCCCTTGGCTCTGACTGCGGCTGAGAGGCGAATTAAGCTGTCAAATACAGGACCAGGACCAGCACCGCAGTTGATACCAAGTACATCTGGCAAATCATCGCCCAATTCCAAAAGCAGACGAACCGCGTCTTCGGGGGTGACACCTAAGAATGTATGACCTTCTACCGAAAAACTCAGCTGCGCCACCACTGGCAGTTGCGAAACTTTTCTGGCCATCTTTACAGCAATAGCCGTCTCTTCAAGGGATGACATCGTTTCAATCATGAAGAGGTCGACACCACCTGCGAGCAGAGCTTCCATCTGCTCTTGATAGGCGTTAGCAATCTCTTCTTCGGACGTATCACCAAGCGGACTCAATAGCTTGCCGGTTGGTCCAACCGAACCAGCGACAAAGACAGGTTGTCCTGCTACTTCTCGGGCGTTGCGAGCAACTTTGGCTGACCAGACGTTAAGCTTCCAAACTTGCTCTTCGAGACCAAAATTGGCGAGGCGCAATCGGTTTCCTGAGAATGAATTAGTTTCTATGACATCTGCACCGGCGTTGATGTAGTCGATGTGTGCCTGTTGTACCAGATCCTGTCTGGTCAAATTGAGATGTTCGAAACTTGCTTCAGTGGACGCCCCTCTTGAGTACAACAGCGTCCCGGTGGCGCCGTCAACAAGCAGTGGTCGCTCTTTGAGCGCTTGTAAAAAAGGGTGTGTCATGCGAGTTCCTTTATCTCTGCCTCATTCCAATCGAGGCTAGCAGCCAATTTTAACATGCGCTTTTCGCCTTCCCGTAAGGCGTTGCAGCATCGGAGCACGGACCTCAGGCTCTATCTGCTTTTCATGCGAGTTCGATTATCGTTACGTTTCCAAACTTTGGCCGAGGTGATCTTGTCCTCTGGCCTGCTAAAATCAGTCAAGCAGCTCGGATGCTGGCTATCCCAGGATGCCAGTGCGAGCAGTATGCCGGTGTCCATTAATAAGAGACAGTTCATTCCGCAGTGCCTACCGACGTAAACCTAATCCGCAATTTTTCAATAATCGCCCACATCGATCACGGTAAATCCACGCTCGCCGACCGGCTGTTGGAGAATACAGCGACAATCGCCAAGCGTCTGATGCAAGAACAAGTCCTCGATACGATGGATATTGAGCGTGAGCGCGGTATCACAATCAAGGCGCAACCTGCGCGCATGGAATACCCCGCCCGTGACGGCAAAGTTTACATTCTCAATCTAATTGACACTCCCGGACACGTCGACTTTGGTTATGAAGTTTCGCGCAGTTTGGCCGCTTGCGAAGGCGCGCTTCTTGTTGTTGACGCTACGCAAGGCGTAGAGGCGCAGACGTTGGCGAACGTTCACCTGGCTGTTGAAAACAATCTTGAGATTGTTCCGGTGATCAACAAAATCGATCTGCCCAGTGCAGAGCCAGAGCGGATTCGCCAGGAAATCGAAGAAGTAATTGGATTGGATGCCAGCCATGCTGTTTTAGCCAGCGCCAAAAATAATATTGGCATCGAGGAAGTTCTTGAAGCGATCGTCGCATTCGTTCCACCACCGGCAAATACCATCGATCAACCGCTCAGAGCCTTGGTCTTCGATAGTTACTTTGAGAGCTACCGAGGCATTATCGTCTACTTCCGCGTCAAAGACGGCGAGATCAAAGTAGGCGATCGCATCAAGTTCATGGCTAACCAGAAATCATTTGAAGTGCTTGAGCTCGGTATTTTGCGACCGCAGCAAGTCAAAGTGGATCGATTGGGTCCAGGTGAAGTAGGCTATCTCGCTGCTTCAATTAAGGACGTCGCTACCCTGGTCGGAGATACGATCACTCATTCCGAGAAACCAGCAGCTGAAGCTTTGCCTGGTTATCGTCCAGCTAAGCCGATGGTTTACGCCGGCATTTATCCAGTCAACAACGAACAGTATCCAGAGTTACGCGATGCTCTCGATAAATTGAAGCTCAATGACGCTTCCTTGTTCTATGAACCTGAAACATCTGATGCCCTGGGATTTGGCTATCGGTGCGGTTTCCTTGGCTTGCTTCACATGGAAATTATCCAGGAGCGATTGGAACGCGAGTACAATCTCAACTTAATTACAACGGCACCATCAGTGGTGTACCGAGTCACCAAGACTGATGGTACTGTTTTAATGGTGGAAAATCCAGCCAAGCTTCCCGAGCCGACCTATCGAGAAAAAATCGAAGAGCCGTTTGTTGCCGCCAGTATCTTGGTTCCCAATGAGTTTGTTGGACCATTAATGGAACTGGCGCAAGGGCGACGTGGGGTGTTCATAGATATGAAGTACGTGGACTCGCGCAGAGCCATGCTCCACTACGAACTTCCGCTCGCAGAAATTATCACAGATTTTTTCGATCAACTGAAATCACGTTCCAAGGGGTATGCCAGTCTTGATTACCACTTCCATGAGTATCGTGAGTCCAGGCTTGTTAAGCTCGATATTTTGATTGGCGGAGAGCCGTGCGATGCGCTTTCTGCGATTGTGCATTACGAGCGTGCGCACTCTTGCGGTCGATTGTTAGCTGAAAAATTGCGCAAGCTTATTCCTCGCCAGATGTTTGAAGTACCGATTCAAGCAGCAATTGGCGGCAAGATTGTCGCTCGAGAAACCATTTCTGCGGTTCGCAAAAACGTTTTGTCCAAATGTTATGGCGGCGACATCAGCAGAAAACGAAAGCTTTTGGAAAAGCAGAAAGAAGGCAAGAAGCGCATGAAGTCTGTTGGAAAGGTAGAAATTCCCCAGGAAGCATTTATGGCTTTGCTAAAACTGGAAGACTAATCATTACGTTTGGAAGGCACTGCGTTGGAGCCGTAAGTTGAGCGAAGAAGTATTTGGACAAGGCGATAGCGAATCGGACGCGGAAGCAGAACGCGAAGCAGCTAGAGCGCAAAGACGGCTTTTAATCAACTCCTGGAATGCCCGCGCTAAGTTATACAAAGAGTTGTTTGGTGAGCACTCTTACGTGACGCCCGCCAATTATGCTGCACCAAAAGACTTATCCAAGCCGAAAAAGAAATCGACCAAAGTGGTCAGCACCGATACTGGTGACCCAGGCGACCCTGATGCAGAAGAGCAACATTTGGCGGTTCTTGCCTATGGACCCGATCCCCTGCGCCCTTATTGGACATACGTGACTGCGGGTTTATCGACTCCCTGGTTGCAGAAAGAACCTGAAGAAGTTTCTGCTTTCGGGTGCGAGCTGATCATCAAGACTCAAATCGATGCTCCATGGCCTGCTCAAATTTTGAGAAGCATGGCGTTCTATATTTTCAACCACGCCGGTACAATCAGTCCCGGTGTGCGTATTGGCTTAAATGCGCCAATTGCAGTCAACACCGAGTCTCTGCTGCGCAATATTTGTATCTGGTATGCAGACGAAGCACCTGACTGTTGGTACCAACTTCCTTCAGGCGGATTCGGTCTGTTTTGCGCAATCGGTATCACCGACGATGAATTGAAATATGCCGAGTCAATTGAAGAATACGGCACCTGGTGTATTCAGGAAGTGCTCAGACAGACGGGACACGGTCAGATTTCTGATCCCGCGCGCACGTCTGTCATGGAGAGAAGCAACATCACTACCGTGTTGGCTAATGTCAAAACGTTCGCCGACAATTTCCGCGCCGGCGGCTTTTAGCGTAGAGCCTGTCGGGTTCGCCGCACGGTGCACCGCACGCACAGTAACTCGCGCATTATGAAAACGAAGTTGGCTTAGGCTTTTAGAATGTCGTCGAACATTACGCTCATAAAATTGTCGATTGACTCTGTGTCTCTCAGTGTCTTGGCTCGCATTACGGCTCCGGCCCATCCCGACTGAAAGATTTCGGACAACGAATCAGCCGATCTGGTGCTCTTGATTTCGCCGCTTTTCTGACCTTCGCTAATGCATTCAGCGAACTTATCTCGCCATCTTCGAATCACCGTGCTCAGTTCCTGACGCAAGATTTCACTCTGGTCCGACATCTCTTGGCTGAGGTTACCGATCAAACATCCACGTTTGCACTCTTGAGCGTTCAGTTTAGTGCGATAGGTCTCGCAGTAGAGCCTCAATCGTTCCAGTGGCGAGCGGCTGGTGTCACCTAAGAGTTCAACTAGCGCGGTAGTTTGAAATTGATCGTAATGGCGAATAATTTCAATTGCGAAATTTTCTTTGCTTTCAAAATGGTGATAGAACGAGCCTTTAGGGATGGCTAGTACGCTCAGAATCTCTTGAATGCCAGTGTTGGTATAACCCTTCACGAGCATGATATCCATGCCTGTCTCAATTAGGGCGCTGCGGGTTTCGTGCTTGGCTCCGACTTTCGAACTCATGATATCCAGCCTCTAGCGATCGTTTTCGCTATGCTAACAGATCAGTCCAGTGCACACGATTGTGTCAGTTTACTCTGTTGCTGTTTGCCTTCTATCACTAATTGCTTTCCGTTACGATCGTGCCTTCGCTCAGCGTCGTGCCCTGCACCACTGCTAGTGCCAGGCAGATCAAATGCGGAGCGATATCGGTCGGGCCAAATGCGGAGCGATATCGGTTGGGCCAAATGCGGAGCGATATCGGTCGGGAAAACCGTGGAGCGATATCGCTCTGAGTAAGGAGGGGTGTTAGTTAGAGCTTTACTGCAGCTGGCTGTGGTTTAGCAGAAGCCTCTGCTGGAGCGGCGGGTGTCCAGTAATGCTCGCGGTGTTTTCTGTAGAAGTCGAAAGTTTGAGCCAAGCCAGTCGTTAAATCAGTTGTTGGCTTCCATCCTGTGAATTGCGCAATTTTGCTGACGTCGGAATAGAAATCGCCAGGCTCTTGAGCTTTTCGCTCGGCTGAAAATTCGGCGTACTGCCACGAACCTTGCTGAGCGACGTCGACAATGGTCTTCACCAACTCCAGGAAGCTGACAGGAATATCTGAACCGACGTTGAAGATCTCGCCAAAGGCGGACTCAGTAATGGCTGCTCGTAGAATCGCGTCAACGCAATCGTCCACGTAGCAGAAGTCGCGCAAGATACTGCCGTCTCCGAATACCTGGATCGGAGATTCATCCATAGCTAGTCGCACGAACCAGTTGCACACGCCAAATCGCGAGTGCTTCATCTGTGAGCGTGGTCCATAGATGTTGCTCAAGCGCAGCAATACTGAACGAATTCCATGAACGTCGTTATAGACGCGGATGATTTTTTCAGCAGTTAGATTCGAGATTTCATAGATTCCTTTCGGATTCGTTGGCGCTTCTTCGTTGACTGGCAATGAAACCGAAGCTCCATACTGCCCGCGCGTTCCTGTGTAAACCACGATGGCATTGGGATTGTTTTTCCGACAAGCTTCCATGATCACTGCGGTGCCCGTGATATTCATGTCGATGTCTGGAAACGGGTTGGACAGGCTCATTAAGTGGCAAACTTGACCAGCTAAATGGAAAACGTAGTCTTTGTTTTTAACGAGATAGTTAACCGCTGAATCGTCCCTGATATCGCAAAAGTTAACGGTGATGCGATCTTTCACAGGAGCAATGTTGAACTCATTGCCACCATAATCGGTGATCATGGCGTCCAGCACGGTTACTTTCGCCCCGGCTTCGGCAAGGCGAATCGCCAGGTTCGAGCCTATAAAGCCCATTCCGCCTGTGATGAGGACTGATTTCCCTCTGAATGCTTCGTTGATCATGGCTGCCTAGATTAAATTGCGCTTAGCTGGGTCTGACAAAACTTAGTTGCCGGGCTGTTTCCCACGACAAGAAGGCAAATCTTACCATGGCTCTTGGCGTGCTATTGCGAAACCTGAACATGCGTGAACCTGGACTGTTGCGCGCCTGTCCCAATGCTAAAGCGGTCTTAATTCTACGGAAGCTCTTTTCTTCTAGTATGTGGGGGATTGTCAATGTATAAGGTAGGTTCTAGTGAAAGTCCCGTTCGGCGATATGAAAATCCATTACCAAACATACAAGGCCCCGATAGATAAGGCGGTCCAACGTGTCTTGGAGAGCGGACATTACATTCTTGGACCAGAACTAGAGCGCTTCGAAAAGGACTTTCAAGAGTTCCTGGGTAGCGGCTACGTGGCTGGATGCGCCTCTGGCACTGAGGCTATCTACTTAGCTCTGGCGGCCTGTGATGTCGGTCCCGGGGACGAAGTGTTAGTGGTGGCTCATACAGCTGTTCCGACAATCTCGGCGATCTCGATGACTGGTGCTACACCAGTATTTGTGGACATCGATGCCGATTCGTACGTCATGGATGTGACTAAAGTTGAATCGAAAATCACAGCCAAAACAAAAGTAATTGTTCCTGTTCATTTGTATGGGCAGGTTGTGGACATGGACGGCATCATGAAAGTAGCCGCCGCCCACAAATTGAAAGTACTTGAAGACGTTGCTCAAGGTACCGGTGCAACCTACAAAGGCAAGACCGTTGGCACCATCGGTGACTTCGGAGCATTCAGTTTTTACCCAAGCAAGAATCTGGGTGCGTTGGGCGATGGCGGTGCTGTTTCGACCAAGTCGAAAGAGCACTTTGAACGCCTGACTATGTTGCGAAATTATGGACAATCGAAACGCTATCACCACGACATCATTGGCATCAACAGCCGCTTGGATGAAATGCAGGCAGCAATTCTGTCAGCTCAAATTCCCTTCGTTCCTGAGTGGAATGAGCGTCGCCGCGAAATTGCAAAACGATACACCGATGGTCTGAAGGATGTAGTCGGCACGCCAGCTGAAAATAAAGACAGTACCCACGTATATCATCTATATGTAATTCAAACGCCTGATCGCGACGACCTGCAAACCTACTTACTGGACCGCGGCATTCAATGTCTGATTCATTATCCGATTCCTGCACACACTCAAAAGGCTTACAGCTACTTAGGTTATAAGCCTGGTGACCTTCCTGTCACCGAGCGGCTTGCGAAGAGAATTCTGAGCTTGCCGATGTTTCCTGAACTGACCAACGAACAAATTGATCAAGTGATCAAGGGTGTTCGTGATTTTTGCGCTCAACCCTCAACTGCGACAACCGAGTCAAAGTTAGAGAAAGCAACACAATCGAGATAGGTGAACGGTTTTGCCGTTCATTGTTCCCAGATAAATGGAAAACAAATGGAAAGAACAGCTCTGCTGAAATATTCATCGTCTGTTGCCAGGTTGATCACTTCGGTATCACTGGTGATACCTGCATATAATGATGAGACTACTGTTGGGCGTCTAATCGATGACTCTGACGCGCTTTTGCGCGATCTCTGTCGTGACTACGAAATAGTCGTTATTAACGACGGCAGCAAGGACAGTACGTTGGCAGTGCTTGAGGAAGCCGCCAGTAGGAATCGTCGTATAAAAGTGGTTAATCACGAAGTCAATAAAGGCTTTGGAGAGACCATTCGAGAGCTATATCTTTCAGGCAACAAAGAGTTGATCTTCTCTTTGCCCGGTGACTATCAATACGCTCCCAAAGAGCTTCTCGCGATGGCCAAAGGACTTGAGCGAAATGACTTCGTAATCGGATTGAGAGTGAAGCGAAACGATCCGGCACGCCGGAAGCTCCAATCGCATATCTACAACACTCTCTTGCGCTTTCTCTATGGTCACCGTCATACTGATGTGAATTCAATAAAGCTGTTTCGTAGATCGATTTTGGACAAAATAACTCTAAGATCCCATACGCCTTTTGTTGATGCTGAACTCTGCATACGTGCGGAGCGCGCTGGCTTTAAGGTCGTGGAAATTCCGATAGACCATCTACCAAGATTATCGCAAGGCGCATCAGGAGGTAAGTTCTCCGTGATCTGGGAAACGTTCTCGGATCTCTTCAAAATGCGTTCGACGTTTTAGACGCTGAGGTGACTAATGACTGCACAACCAACTGTATCGGTTGTAATTCCGTACTTTGACCAGCCTGAATTTTTGCGCGACGCTGTCGAAAGCGTGATCGCCCAAACTTATGCGAATGTCGAAATCATCGTCGTCGATGATTGTTCGCCGGGAGTGAGCGCGATCCAACTCTTACGTGGATTGCGCCATCCTAAGCTGCTCGTTTTTAAATTGGAATCGCAGAAGGGCAGCTCGGTTGCTCGCAACGCCGGTATCGTTCGGTCGTCTGGTGAGTACATTTTGCCACTCGATGCATCTGATTTGCTGGCTCCACAATATGTGGCTGAGACAGTCAAAACTCTGCTTGATAGCAACGACGATGGCGTCTGTACCGCGATTCGAATCTTTGGCAATGCCGATGCAATTGTCTATCCCGAACTCGAAGTTCCACAAATTCTCAGCCGTGGCACCGTATGTAATACCTTCTTGTACAAGAGAAAGGTGTTCGATGTCGTCGATGGTTATCGTGAGGATTTGGAAAGCGATCAAGATCGCCAGTTCCTGCTCGACTCCCTACAGAAAGGCTTCACATTCAAGCAGATCAAGCAGCCGCTGTACTTCCGCAGACAACATGTCGGCAGCAGTGAGCCTTCCATCTTGGACGACCGCTACAAGTCTTTAGTGCAACGTAATTTGGATCTGTACAAACAATATCTACCGGCAATTTTGGGTCTACAGAAAGTTCGTGTTCAAGAGTTGGCCGTTGCGAGGGTTCGACTCAGTCGAGATTTGCAGCGACTGTCCAGCGATGACACGCGTTTGAGACGTGGTTTAACGAATGTGATGAGCTACTATCACGATCTCGAACACGACGCACTAAAAACCGAAGCAACAGTGGGGCAACTATAATGGGCGAAATGCTAACTGAAGAAGGCTTGTTCACTCAAGCCGAACAAATGCTTCAAACCTTCAACAATAAAGGTTTGCTCGATGCAGAAGCTTTGTCGCATTTGATGAACTCATTCGATAGGCTCTACACCAAGCGCCATCAAGAATATGTCGCAATCAGCTTGAACTACCATGAGCTCAACTCACAGTTCAGCAAGCGTGATGCTGAATTTCGCAAGCTTGTGGATAAGTATGAGCGCCTACGCGTCGCCGGCGAAACCGTTGATCAAGGTGCTGTGGCAAGGTTGATGTCTGCGATCGGACGCTTCCTGCCGATCAAATAGAGCCAGTCCAATCTATTGTCTGTGCGCAATTGTCTAGCCTTACTGAGTGCTACTGTTTTGTAGCGGGCGGGCTTAGAATTGAGCGCTCATGATTTTGATCGTCTTTTCGATGTCAGCTTCGCTGTGAGCAGCTGATACGCAAGCTGCATCCACCGAGGATGGCGGCATGTATATTCCGCGAGCCAGGATGTTGTGGAAGAATTGCGCAAAAGCTTTGGCGTCTATTCTCAAGTGATCCTGCCAGTTCCTCACGGGTTGATTCGAGAATATAATTCCGAACATAGAACCGACACGCTGCAATCGGATCGGCAGAGACTTCTTGTTGATGCAGGTTTGCAAGCCTTCGAAAAGTTGAGCTGTCCGCGCTTCTAAAACTTCGTAGACGGCGGCATTGGCAAGCAGCTTTAGTGTTGCAATGCCACCGGCCATGGTGACAGGGTTGCCGGAAAATGTTCCAGCCTGATAGACATCCCCACCTGGCTGCAGGTGAGCCATGATTTCTGCCGATCCGCCGTAGGCGCCAATTGGCATACCGCCACCGAGTGCCTTGCCCAGACACGTGATGTCTGGTTTGATTCCATAAAGGGATTGTGCGCCGCCGCGAGCAACACGCAGACCGGTCAGTACTTCATCGCAGATGAAAACGACACCGTGCTTCGAACATAGTTGACTTAGACCTTCTAGGAATCCAGGATCCGGTGGTATGACGCCCATAGAGCCGCATATTGGTTCGACAACCAGGGCTGCAAGATCGCCCTTATATTTGGCAAATACTTGCCGCACGGATTCCAAATCATTGAAGGTGGCAAGCACAGTATGCTCGGAGATTGAGGAGGGCACGCCTGCGCTGGAACGGTGACCCTGAGAGCACAGCGTCGCATCGCTGTGTCCATGGTAACCACCTTCAAACATGACGATTTTGTCTTTGTTTTTGAAGCCTCGCGCTAAGCGCACAGCGCTCATCACAGCTTCTGTTCCCGAGTTGACGAAGCGAACTTTTTCGATAGACGGAATTGCCTCGATCACCAACTTGGCCATCTCTAGTTCGAGTTCGTGCGGGGCACCAAATACGGCACCAAGTTCGATGGCGGACTTGCATGCATTGACTACTTCTGGTACGCAGTGTCCGAGGATAGCGGGTCCCCAGGCTCCTAAGTAGTCCAAATAAGAGTTGTCATCGATGTCGTAAAGTTTAGATCCCTGGGCGCGATTGAAGAAAATTGTGTGTCCGCCAACTTCCTCAAAACCGCGAAAGGGACTGTCAACTCCGCCGGGAATAACAGCCGATATTAGCCGCGAGTACTCTTCGGATTTCTTTGTGATCAGCGTGTTTTCGCTATTTTTTGTACCGGAAGACATTACTGCGTTTCTTTACTGACTGGGGTGTCTGGATTTGATTTTTCTGGAATTGAATTGTCCGGGATTGAATTGTCCGGGATTGAATTGTCCGGGATTGATTTGTTTTCATTGGCACTGGCGGGAACGGATTTGTCCGGATTGGATTTCTTCCAAATCTGCCACCAATGCTTGCGAGACTCATTGCTTGATTCCGAGAGGTTTTCCGTAGGTGATTTTGGATCTTCCACCTTTATGTTTGCAGTCGCGCCCAGCTTAACTTCCGTGTCTAGGTGGTGCACACCTTTCTTGTCCACACTAATCGCCATGTGGTACTTGCCTGGTTGCAATAAAAAATGAGGAGTGTGGAAATCTTGCTCGACACCCTTGGGATCGAACACTTGCACGCTGATATCTTGATAGTCACCAACTGGTTTTATGTCCACCGTACCAACGTAGTAGTTGGCCGCTGCCCAAACGAATGCAGTTCCTAGCACACCGACCAGCGGCACTAGAGTGGACAGAAACGAGATCGTCTCTTTTGTCTTCGTAGATTTCGTTTTGCCACTTGCTGTTTCTGCAACAGATGGTTCTGTATTCGCTTTGTTGCTCATCTTGGCGCTCCAGCCTGAATTAGGGCTGCCAGGGATAATACTACAAACCGCCCGCAACTACTCTACGACAGCCACGACTCGATAAGAACCTTTGCGCAAGCGCTGCACACTGACAGTTGTTGAATTGTTGTCTCCGCCGGGCATAGTCAGCCTGAAGTCGTTTCCTTTCGAAATCTTAATTACATCAGGATTCTGATTCGTCAGATGCACCTGAACTTTATTAGTGGTGCCTAAGACTTTTACAACAAGTTTTGTTTCTTGCTCTTTGCCTGCTTCTTTTGGATCCGGCTGCACTTCGGCAATCACCAGGTCGAACCTTCCGGGATTACTTTTGTTCTGTCCGCATCGAACGGTAGCGAAGTGAACGCCAGGTGGGAGGCTCGCCGGTACCGTTGCACGCAATTGCACTGGGGACGCCGCAGTTATTTTGCATTCCACGTTTTCGTCTACAAGAACCTTGTTGTGATCGGCGCGTCCATCAAAATTATGGCCGTCGATAATCACGGTGCCATGAGCTGATACCATCGGCGATGTGCGATCGACGCTTGCAGCATCCTGTTGCGAAGCAATGTTGAGTGGCTGCAGCACTTCGATTGCAAATGGTCGAACCCCTGCCCGTCCAGTCATCGCGACTGTGAGCGAATTGCCCGGCACGGCATCTTCAGGTACCATGAAGGTGACTTGACCTTGTGCGTCGGTGGCAAGACTGACACCGTTGAAGCCCAGCTCTATACCGCTCTCTCCGGCATGATTGGCATCGATAACCGATGCAGTGATGTACTGTCCGGCGATCGCTCTTTCCGGTACGATCATCGTGGCGCCATTGCTCGGTGGTTGCACATCCGTCGGCACACCTGGACTATCCCAACCTTTGGACGCTTCCCGGTTCGCTAATAGTGTCGGCGCACCCGCTTCCGGAGTTGTAGGCGACGCAGGAGGCGGGTACTGCATCATCGCTTCAGATGCTGGCGGCGCTTCTTTTAGAACAACGGGAGCAGCTGTCGTATTGCTGCCATCCGATGTCGGCGTTGGACGCAAAGTAGTTTGCTGATCGTCTATTTCAACAGTCGCAGCAACAGAATTTTTGTATTTCTCGGAATTGTACGAGTTAAATGGAATGCGCATGTCAGCCGCTTCTCTTCGTTCAACTTCGGCTTGACGAGTAGCTTCAGCAAGTATCGCATCATCTCGTGTCAGGCGCGCTTCATCTAGTGTTGGAAGCGGATCGTCTCGGGTGATGCGGCTAATTCCTTGTGCTTGCTCGAGCTCGGCTTGACGGGTGGCTTCCGCAAGAATCGCATCATCTCTTGTCGTTTGCATACTCGTCCCCTGCGATTGCTCAAGTTCGGCTTGCCGAGTCGCTTCCGCTAAGATGGCATCCTCTCGGGAAAATCGCGAATTCTTGCCAGCCATCTCTTCGGACTCCTGCTCCAGCTTTTTCGCTGCAGCTAACTTCTGCTCTTCATCGCGCTGTCGCTTTCTGTCGGAGCCTGCGCCCTTTTCTGCCTGCTTTTGTTCTTTCTCTATAGCCGCCAGGCGCTCTTTCTCCGCAGCCTTCTGGTCTTTTTCAGCGGCTCGTTGCTCTTTCTCGGCTACTTTGTGCTGTTTTTCTTCGGCTTTCTGTTGCTTCTCCGCCTGAGCGAGGCGAACTTCTTCATCGTGTTTTTGTTTCTTTTCAGCTTCGGCACGACGTTCTTCTTCTTCAAGCTTTCGCTTGCTCTCTGCTTCTGCTCGCTGCTGTTCCTCTTCGATCTGACGTTGCTTTTCTGCTTCAGCAATCAACTCCTGCTTTTCTTTGCGCTTTTGCTCAGCTTCGGCTGCTTCTACTTGTTCTTCTTTTGCTTTGCGTTTCGCTACAGCCTTTTCTTTTTCGGATGGTGCGTGCTCTTTGACTGCCACCAGAGTTTCGGGCTGAGAGCTATTGCTATTGTTGTGGTGGTTGTTGTTGTTGTTGTTGTTGTTGTTGTTGTTGTTGTTGTTGTTGTTGTTGTTGAACAGACGTTCGCGCTCGGTCATGATTGCTTGTAAAACGACCGTTGAATTCTTTTTCAGTTCTTTCGTTTCGCTGTCGGAGGATACCGTGTTTGCGGATTCAGTGTTGCAGCACGCAGCATCGACACTGACTGAACTCAGCTTGGCCAGCCAGAAAGTGACGTCTGCTTGGGTTTGGATATCAAATCCCTTCTGCACCGTTGAGCGTGCGGAAAGCACCACTACGTATTCGCCCACATTTTTACCGGAAGGTGAAACTTTGTCTCCGCACGCACCAGCAATGGTGACATTGAGGATTCCGTTTTCCTTCTTTGCCCAGACCGCAGCTAGCGATCCGCGGCAATCATTAGATACTTTTATGTCGCCCGAAGACCAGGCTTCCGCGCTCATCAAATTTCCCGACATCACATTCTTGTCTACGATACGGTTCGCGTCACTTCTGGTTTCGAGGGCTTTGTTGAGAACATCCAGAGCCATCTGAACTACGAATCTTTGATTCTCATCACCCAGCTTGGCTTGTTCCGCAGGATCTTTGAGCGCTCTAGCCAAGTCGTTCACGAGGCTGATTAGCGCAGTGTCGGCCATATAGCCGGAACGACGGGATGAGATGCTGTTTGCTTCGTCCGTTGCAGCTTTGTCGGCTGCTGCTTCGTCCACAGCCGCCTTGTTCGCCTTAACCCGATTCGCCGCATCTGCAGCTGTTTTAGCTGCATCATCTGCGTCTTCCTTACGTTTCGTTTCGTCTTGCGATTTTTTCTTCTCCGACTTCTTGGCTAATTTCGCAGCTTCTTTTGCCGCATCTTCTTTGTCTTCTTGAGTTTTAGCGGCAGCCTTCTCGTCTGCTTTTGCTTTTTTCTTGCCTACAGAAGCGCTCTTCTCTTTCTTCTTGCCACTATCGTCAGTTTTGTCCGAATCTTTTGCGGCATTCGCTTTCACATCACTCTTCGGATTGCGGAAAGGGAATCCCGCAATCAGCTCTCCATCAATGTGCGCTGCATTGGTGTTGTGATTGTGTCGATGGGGTAAAGATTCGGCGTTTGCAGATGTGGTGGTGCCGATCGATATTGACAGCGCGGCCAAAATTGTTACGGCAGTACGACTAACTTCTTTGCCAGACATGAAGTTGTACATCTCTATTCACCCACTCCGTTGCCGAAAATGTCCTCGTAAACAGCCATGGTTTCCGCTGGGGTTAGACCCCAGCCTAAGTATTTCCCGTCTAACCAAATTTCAAAATGCAAATGAGGGTATTTTGTTCTGCCCGGAAGATTTTGACCAGTACCAGAGACTCCAACGAACGCAATCATGTCACCCCGTGCCACCGACTGATCTTTTTTGATTTGCGGATTGATTTTATTCAAATGTGCATAACGAGTCATGAGACCGTTGCCATGACTGATCCAGACCTGACAGCCTCGAAACAAATCCTCATTGTGGTCTGAGGTTCGATGCTCACGGAAGCAGTCATTCATGACTTTATTGAATTGAGAATAAGTCATATCTTTGAAATTGGCATCTGCGCGCAAAATCTTACCGCTGTCGGCAGCTCTAATTGGCGTTCCCATAGTCACTTTTGTTCTGCTGCCAGGATCCAGGAAAAAGTCCATTCCCTCGTGAATGCCGAATCGATACAACCTGCGTGCTCCTGGAAAAACGCCGACGTGGCGGGGTAGCGCAACTCCCTTGATTGGGATCACCATGCCGTCTAATCTCTCGTCATTGCCGTGTCGTTGGAAGGCTATCTTCATGCTGTCTGGTTTCGCCAATTTTCGTTGCTGCAGTTTGCCAGAGTTCAGCACCCAGAATCCATCTTCGCTCGGCAGTAGTCCGCGCAAATCGCTGTTTTTGGCGAAAAGATATTGTGCGATTCGCCCACTAGTTTTGTCGATTGCTAGAACTCTATTGTTCTCTCTCTCAACTAGATAGAGGGGACTGCTTGGTGTCGTGATGATTCGAGATGGCCGCATGCCCGGTAATCGCTTATATTTGAACGGTAGTTGATGATTGCCTGGTGCACCAGGGGCGGTGCTGAACTTAGTAATTGTGCCGAATTTTTTGAGGACGAACAGAGCACTGTCATCACCGCACATGGAGAGTCCATCTCCTACGTAGGTATCGCCAGGCTTAATTCGCCAGGGCAAAATGTCCTTCAAATAACCGTTCATGTGAGCGCCGCCGCCTGCGGTCATCCAGATTTGATTGCGCTCGGGATCGAGGAGCGTTACAGTTTTTCCTGCGACGCTGAGATCGATGAACTCGGGATCGGGCTGCCCCTGTAGAAACGGCAGATTGGAACGGAAGAGCTGCCATTTGTTTGCACTTGGAGAGTACTCGTATAAATCTCCGGACTTGTCCAAGACGATTACAGAACGGCGTGCAGGGAGCAACGCGAAATTATTGAACTCTTGGATTTTTAGATTGCCAAAGCTTTTGGGCGGATCAATTTTCGTCAGCGTAAAATCTACGCCGCCACTGAGATTTGCAACGCCATCCTTGCTTATCCAGAGATTTTTCGGCGATAAAAATAGCAAATCACGATCTACCTCCAGCACCGCAGATGGTTTCACTTCTTTGCCTTGCGCATCTTTGAGCACGATCAGATTTGGATTGACGGATTGGCTCGCTGCGTCTGTTTCGGTTGGTTGGGGAGTGATTCGTGCCGCAGTTTGTGCGGACTGCATGCTCTGTTGATGCACGGTTGCTGTTGGTACGGACGTTCGACGCTGTTCCGGCATGACTGGGTTGGATGGCGGACCTGCCTGCCCAAATGCTAAGGGTTTTTGAGCCAGCACCACGAGCGATGAACCAGCGGCGATGGCGCAGCCAAGAGCAAGATAGAAGGTCGACTTGGATGCTCTCGTCTGTTTGCTAGTGCTGGTTGGCAGGGTCAATTGGGGCTTTCTAGTGCCGGATTGCCGACGGATTTTATCGGGCTTTGGTCGTCGCTTTAGTCGGTTGAGTTACGATTGCAGAGTCGCTAATCAACCATTTGTCGCCTAATTTTTCAATCGTGTAATTGACATTGTAAGTGTCTTCGCTGTCCTTGATCACTTGTCCGGTTGGTTCGTCCATGTATTTGCTTGACTCTTTTACTTGAGCATAGACTGCATATTTCTGCCCTTTTATGGTTTCCGTGTAGCGGTCAACAACTACACTTTTCGGATTCATGTCGTAGTATTTTTTGTTGGTCTGTAGCCATTTGATCGCGTCCGATTGGCGAACCAATGCGCGTCCTGACAGTACCGTCGCAAGTTCGGAAGTTTCTCTCTGGCGTACCGCTACTTTTTTCAGTTTCTGCCAGCCAAAAATCACGTCTCTAAATGTGTCCTTAAGCGTCACTGGTGCAGATGGCGCACTGGATTCATCTGGTGTCGTTGGCTCAGTGTTTTCTGGAGCCGCTGTTGTCGCTGTTTTTGTAGTCGTTGCAGTGGTTCGAGGCGCAGTTGTGGCTGAGGCGATCTTGATCGGCGTCGTTTGCGGAACGGTCACCGTCGTAGTCTTAGGCGTCTCGATACCGAAATTCAATCCCGGAGGACTTGAGATAGTGGTGCGAGTGGTTGTAGGTGTAGCGGTAGGAGGTGTGGGAGTCTTTGTTGTGGCTGTCTTTGTCGTTTCCCAGCCGTTCTCAGTCGTGGCTTCCGTTTGCGCTGCTGGAGGATTGGCAGATGCTACTGTTCCTGATGAATGTCGTTTGATCATATCGGAACTTGCATCTTTGCTGCTCACCCGTATGACAAATGAATATTTGTCGGATCCTTTGTCTGCCTCTGGATGCATATAAACCAGATAGCTGCCTGCGCTCAGATTTAGTGGGGTAGCCTCGCTGCTCTGCAGCAGCTGCGATTTTGACTTTTCGAGCTGTCCGTTGAAGTCAGAAATGCGCGCCTCTTTTGCTCCAAGCGATTCGAGCAAGAAGTCAGCACTCATCTCGAGATTAAAGATGGCAGTATTTTTGTTTTGATTGGTTAAACGAAGTTCGGCACTAGTTATTTTGTCTTTCGACGATTCAAGTTTTAATCGATTTTGCCCGGCATCAACATAATCGTTGCCATCGCCTTTGAATGGACCAATCCCTGGCCAGCCGCCGGTTTTGATCAGGGCGCTCTGTCTTAATGAGTCTACTGAGCAGAGCGGGGCAGAACCGGTGGATGCTTGCGCTGGAGCTTCTGTCGCGGCGCTGGCAGCCTTTTTCTCTGTCACAGCTGGGTCTGTCCACATCTGGTCTAAAGAAGGGTCTGGATCGGCAGCCAAGGCTGCTCCGCACGCCACAAATGAGCTAACTACGGTCAGGCTCAGCGCTGTCGTGAAGTCTCGTCTACGCACCCAATAAACCCCTCAAACGGTCATATTAGAAGTTAACACATAATCGGATCTGCGCGCCCATTAAAATCCCTGGGTCTTCACTATGCGAGACCCGCGATTAAGGCTGTTTAATTACTGATTGGCGTTACGGCAAGCCGAGTATCGGATATCCACAATTGCGCAAAAGTGATACCACATTTGGTATTGGCAAGCCGACGATATTAGTATGCGAGCCCTCGATTCTTTCAACCAGAGCCGCACCAATTCCTTGCAAAGCATAGGCTCCAGCCTTGTCCATCGGCTCACCAGTGTCAACATAGGCTTCCATCTCGCGGTCTTCTAACTGGCGGAAAAAAACTGTTGAACGCTCGCAACTTTTTGTTGCATTTACTGAACCGTTCGCTTCACGAACAATTAACCAAACTCCGGTATAGACCTCGTGATCGCGTCCGGACAGTCGCTTCAACATAGCGATTGCATCGGCTCGATCGACCGGTTTGCCTAAAAACTTTCCGTCCAATACTACAATCGTGTCCGCACCCAGCACGAGAAGGCGCTCGCTCACAGTTCTCCTGGTTATGCTTGCAAAGACATCTTCGGTCTTTTGCTGAGCGAGATTTAAAACTAGCTGTTCAGGTTCCAAATCCGGGTCCATAATTTCTTCTATGGCGCTCGGTTGCACCTCGAAAGTGAGCCCCAGAGCGGTGAGCAGATCCTTTCGGCGCGGAGACATGGAAGCTAGAATTAGCTTGCCGTTTGGTTCAGCGATTTTGTTCAATTTTGTGATAACTCGAAGACTTGGATACGTTGGTTGCCTTTGTCGGCAACATACAGAAGGTTGTTCTCAGGGTCGATGCTTATGTCGGATGGACCGATGAACTTGCCTGGTTCACTTCCTCTGCCGCCAAAAATATAGAACAAATTGCCGGTCGGGCCAAAGACTTGGATACGATGATTAAGAGAGTCGAGCACATATATTTTATCGTTTCGATCGACTGCGACACTTCTGGGCACGTTGAACTGTCCCGGGCCGTTGCCTTTGCTCCCGAATGATCGCAACAAGCTGCCTGATTTGCTGAATACATACACACGGGATGTTCCGTAATCTGCACAGTAGACCTGGTTGGAGCGATCTACGGCCAAGCCCGACGGCAGTTGTAAGTCAGCGTCGGCTTTTCCTTTACTATCTATCTTGCGCATCCACAAACCGAGATCCGATTGGAATACTTGTACGCATGCATTGGTTATATCCGATAGATAAATCAGTCCAGTCGAGTCTACGGCGATCCCCTGTAAACCCCCCTCTTTTCCTTGAATATTACAGAATTCTTTTATGAAAACGCCTTTGCTATCAAAGACTCGAACATATGGATCGCTGCTGTCGACCACGTAAACACGTCCCTTGACGTCGATGGCAATGCCACTTGGTTTGGTCAGCGAACCACCTCTGGTTTTTGTGTCCGCATCCGTCATGACAAGGTCTCCTACCCATCGACCTTCGAATGAATAGACATGAACTTGTCTGGTAGCGGTATCGCCGACGATGACACGGCCGGATCTGTAACAGACGACTGCCGGCTCCTCGAATTTGATTCGGTTCTTTCCGTGCGTATCAAAAATGTGGATCGGTTTGCTTGGCTGCACTTCCTGTGGAGCCGGAGCAGAGCGACTTTTGATCGATAACTCCGGCGGATTTATATTGATCGCCGCTGTCGGCGCAATCGTCATTGCTGTATCTATATCGCCTATGAAATTATTTCTGGCAGCATATTCCGATGGCGTATTGTGATCGATTTGCCCCAGTTGTTTGCGCAGTTGTTTGATGTTCTCGGGTTCTTCATAACCGCCAGGATCGGTGTTGTATCCCTGAGCTGGACCGGTCGCCCCCACAGGTGGTAATGCCTCTATATCATCGCCCAAAGATTTTTCAAAGTCTCTGGCAAACTCTTTCACCGATCGAAATCTTTCTCTGGCTCGTTTGCGTAAAGCTTTGGTGACAGTGGCAGAAGTTTCTACTGAGATATATGGAAACAGGATATGGAGCGGTTTTTCCTCTTGCGAAACGATTTTGACGATTGTCTGTGCGATACCATCCCCGGTGAATGGCACCAGTCCCGACAAAGACTCGTAACTGACTACACCGAGAGAAAAAATGTCAGCTCTATGATCTACATTCTTGGCGTCCTGCAATTGCTCAGGAGAAACATAGGCAAGCGTTCCCATCATTACACCCGTCTTGGTCAGATTGGTTTGCTCAAAATCATCGGCTGAGCGGGCGATACCAAAGTCGGTGATTTTTACTCTGCCGTCGTTGAGAATGAAGATGTTATCTGGCTTCACGTCCCGGTGCACGACATTCATGCTGTGCGCGAAGGAGAGTCCTTCTACAACTTGCGCGAAGATTGGCCAGTATTGCGCCGGAGTCAGGCGCCCGCCTCTGATTTCAAGCTCTCGGCGCAGGCTGTGCCCTTCCAGAAATTCCATGACGTAAAAAAATGTCTTGGTGTCAGTGGAGACATCAAATACGGTGACAATATTTGGATGTTTTAGTCGGGAAGCGGTGGCCGCCTCACGCTTGAAACGATCTCGAAACTCTTGTTCTTTGGCTGGATCGATGTTTGTTGTAACCAGCTGCTTGATCGCTACGAGCCTGTTGTCTCGCTGATCCAGCGCCTGATAAACAATACCCATTCCTCCTCGCCCAATTTCAGCGAGAATTTTGTATGGGCCAAAGTCGCCATTCATCGTTATTCCAGCACGAAGATCATTTCGGTTTTGCCGAAGGTAATTCTGTCGCCTGGGAAAATTTGTTTACGCTCTGTCAGAATCTCACCGTTCAGGAGCGTGCCATTGGTGCTGCCAAGGTCTTCCACCCAGAAACCACCCTGCATCTGCAAAACCCAGGCATGATGCCGGGAAATGTAGTGGTCGGCTGTGAGCGAAATATTGTTGGTTTGATCACGCCCAATTTTGCTGACAGACTGAGTTAGCGCAAAACGATCGTTAGTGAGCTTGTTGAACAAGAATGCTGGACGCGCCTGCTTAACCTCGCGACGCCCACCGCCCTGCATGGCGTAGAGCTCTGCGCCCATGCCCTGACCCTGACTCTGACCTTGGCTTCCTTTCGCCTCGAGACCCATTCCTGGACCTGGTCCTGCAGCCACGCCAATCGGCTGAGTGATGCCACAGACGGAACACCTGCCTTCGGGGTCAATAGCCCCACCGCAACGTGCGCATTCTGTGCCGCTCATTGACATGGACGTTTACTTGTTTCCGTTGTCAGAGTCTTCCGGGTCAAAATAATTCACAACGACGACAGTAACGTTGTCAGGCGCACCGCCATCCAGCGTCAACTTGACCAGCTCTTCGCATACACCATCTGGTTCATGCGTTGTGCTGACCACGTCGCAAATTTGCTCGTCTCTCAGCACTGTCGGCAAGCCGTCAGAACAAAGGACGATCCAATCGCCCCGCTTCAGTTCAACCGGAGTTTGATCGACTTCGACCTTCTCTTCGTGACCCAAGCAGCGTGTGATTAAGTTTTTGTAAGGATTGATGCGGGCTTGCTCTTCTGTCAAGCGCCCCGCTCTTACCATCTCTTGAACTACCGAGTGATCGTTTGTGAGGAGGGTTGGTTTGCCGTCTCGCAAGAGATAAGCACGAGAGTCGCCAACGTGAGCGATCTCCATGTAGTTATCTTCGCCTTGTACAGCGACTACAACCGTCGTTCCCATACCTCGTACAGTCGAGTCTTCTTCGGCCTCATGCCAAACTGATTGATTCGCCAGAGTGACAGTCTCGAGCAGCCATTTTTGAATTTGCTCTCGATCAGAAGCCGGCGGTGGTAATTCTTTCCAACGCTTTTCAATGGCTTCAACAGCTAGTTTGCTCGCTTTCGCTCCGCCTACTGCGCCGCCCATACCATCAGCCACCGCAAAAACCCGGTTATCGGGGCTTACGTAGTAATTGTCTTCGTTCCTCTGACGCTGGCAACCCGCATCAGTTCGTGCAGCCGCACGCCATTTCAGCATCGTTTATCTCCGTTGCCCCCTTGATTGACCTGAATTCTTGGAGCGTCTTGCCAAGCTATCGGGTGCTACCAAATGCCACATTATTATTGCCCCCATTACACCATTTCCAATCAAAAAATAGTTGGCATAACTTCTAGATTCTGGAATATTGGCAAAACTCGCAATGATCAGTGGAAAGACCAAAAGCCAGAGGGAAAGGCTGATGAGCTGCCGGGTTTTTTGCTCCTGCGCTTTCATTTGCGTTTCCAGTAAGTAAACTTTCGCTTTCAAATCGCTCACTTCTTGAAGATTCGCTGCAGCAAATTTAACTTCTTCGGCTTCTACTCGAGCGCCATTTTTGTTTTTTCCGGCTGTGAGCTTGAGCAGCTTGTCATCTGTAATATTGAAAATTACTTTCAAAAGAGTGGCGGCATTTGCAGGTCGACTGAGAATCCACTTCTTTAATGCAGGCTTGGCTGCTTCGACGAAGCTGAAATTTGGGCGCAACGTGCGCGCAATTCCTTCCAGAGTCGTGCCAGAACGCAGTAGATATGCCAGATTCGGCGGCATGGTCAAGGCCTTGTCAGTAGCCATCTGATCGATATCGTGTTCGATCACACTGAAGTCAAGATCGCGCAACTCCTTTCCCGAATAGTATTCAAGAAACGGCTCCAGGGCTCTTTTCACCGGCCCCATTTTGGCGTCGGGTTTGATGATTCCAAGTGCTGTCAAGTTCTTGATTAGATCGGCTGTATCACGCTTGATCACGGCAGCTATGCAGCCGGTGATTGCTTCGCGTTGAGCTTCGCTGATTTCGCCCATCATGCCAAAGTCATAAATGATCACTTTGCCTTCGTCATTTACAGATAGGTTTCCAGCGTGTGGATCTGCGTGGAAAAATCCGTGCATCAAAACTTGTTCGAGATAGCTATTGACTAGCTCATTACCGATTTTGGCTAAATTGAGTCCTTTTTGCTCAAGTTCAATGACTTTGTCGATCTTCGTGCCTGGGAGATACTCCAGGGTCAATACACGACGTCCAGTGAACTTCCAGAAGACTCTGGGCACAATCATTGATTCATGATTGCGTAGCACGTGTCTAATGCGGTCTGCGTTGCGACCTTCCTGAATGTAGTTGATCTCTTGGAAGAGCGTTCTGCCAAATTCGTCTGACAAAGCCAGCCAGGAATCCCACTGACCTTGTGGCCGAATCAGCAAACCCCACTTGGCCAGACGTCGCATGTAGCCGAGGTCTTTATAAAAGAGTTGAGACAGATCCGGACGCTGCACTTTCACAACCACCGAATGACCGTCTTTCAAAGTGGCTCGATGCACTTGTCCAATGCTGGCTGAGGCAATCGGCTGCGGGTCAAAGCTGACGAAGACCTGCTCGGGTGAAGCGCCGAGATCGCTCTCGATAGTGCTG
>JBBQFO010000022.1:0-35261 GCA_038322035.1 Candidatus Obscuribacterales bacterium | reverse complement strand
GCTGAAACTACAATATCCAAATCAGCGAAGTCAGCGATGCAATGCCTTCCACCGTTGGAAGTTGTCATCGCTATGAGGGGGTAATGTGGCTAGCCAAACTGGAAAACCAAATGGACAAGGGCTTCGACGAGCGTTTGTTGTTGTCGTCGATGGATGTGGAATTGGAGCAGCTCCGGATGCCCTGGAGTTTGGTGACCAAGACACTTGCAACACCCTCGCTAACACTGCCCGAGAAACGGGTGGCTTGAAGCTGCCGAATATGGCGCGCTTAGGTCTCGGCAATATTGCTCCCATTGCCGGTGTGCAAACAGTTGAAAAAAGTGTCGGCATGTTCGGCAAGCTGCAAGAATGCAGCAACGGAAAAGATACTCAAACAGGTCACTGGGAGATGATGGGTGTCGTCAGTCATACCGCTTTTCCGTACTACCCTCAAGGTTTTCCCGATGATGTAATTCAACGCTTTATCGATGAAACCGGCTGCAAGGGCGTGTTGTGCAACAAACCAGCATCCGGCACTGCCGTGTTGGATGAACTGGCTGAAGAGCATCAGCGCACCGGATTTCCAATTGTCTACACCAGCGGCGACAGCGTTTTCCAGATCGCGACGCATGAGGACACAACTCCGCTGGAGACTTTGTACAAGTGGTGCGAGATTGCTCGCAAGCAACTGCAAGGAAAACATCGCGTTGGTCGCGTAATTGCTCGACCGTTTAACGGCACTCCTGGAAATTGGAAACGCATGAGCGGCGCCCGTCATGATTATGCTGTGCCACCACCGGCACCGACGTTGTTGGATGCTCTCACAGACAATGGCATCGGCGTTTTTGGCGTCGGAAAAATCGAAGACATTTTCACTGGCCAAGGTTTGACCCATGCCAAACACACCGGTTCAAACCTGGAAGGCTTGGAATTGACATTGGCATCGATTACAAACAATGTCGACTACGAGAAGATCCGCATCGCCAAGGAAAAGCCTGAAAATGTGCAGTTTGTTTTCACAAACTTGGTCGACACTGATTCGCTCTTTGGACATCGTCGCGATGCCAAAGGGTACGCTGTCGCCTTAACCGAGATCGACCAGTGGTTGGGGAAAATCCTCAGTTCAATGACGAATGATGACTTGTTGATTATCTCCTCCGATCACGGTAACGACCCAACTGCACCAGGCACGGATCATACCCGTGAGTTTGTGCCGCTGTTGGCATATTCACCAAGTTTTGCGTCTGTTTCGGAAATGAACGTCGGCATCCGCGACGGGTTTACCGACGTGGCTGCAAGCGTTGCAGATTGGGTTGGCACTAAGTGGGCAGGTCCTGGCGTTTCGTTTGTCTCAGGCGCGCGCGCTGCAGCTGTTTAAGGAGATCGTCGTGGAATTGAAAGGCGCAAAACTAATCGACTTTACAGGTAAAGTTGTCGGAGCTCAGCACTTCGAGAGCTTCTCGGATGAAGTGACAAAAGCTGTTCGTAGTCACAGCGGCAACAAGGTTGCGGTGGTTATTGATCCAGGATTTGGCTTCGATGCGGAAGCACCACATCTAGTGGCGGATCACATCAATCTGACCGGTACGAATCCGCTCATGGGTCCAAATGACGCATGTGGCGAACGATTTCCGGTGGTGAACGATATCTACCTGACCGAAGATATGCCTGGCAAAATTCTGCCGGCAATTCAACGCGGCATTTTGGGTGGACTTAAGCACGGAGTTGCACCAAGTGCTAGTGAAATAGCTAAATTGAAGACATTAGGCGCCGAGTTCTTTTCCTACAATCTTGCACAAACAATGATTGTCGCTGCCCATTCGGGATGGAAAGTGATCGGCATTGTCGTGCCGTCTCGATTGCCTCTCGATGGTGCTCTCATGAACGAAATCAAGTCGCTCGTCAAAGAGGAGATCGTATGAAGACTGAATCTTGGAATATCGAAGGGAAATCAGCGGTTAGCTCCGTAGGCATTCTCAAGGCCGTGTGCAAGCGTGTTCCTGACGCAGCAGTTGTGCTCGGTTCTGGTGTGAATGTACTGATGGATTTGCACGACCCTGTCGCCATGCCGTTTGAAGAAGTGTTCGGCATCGCCCCGACGATTGCCGGACATAGTGGTTCTCTGGTGATCGGACGTCTGACGGAAGCTCAGGACAGTCCTCTCGTGGCAGTGTTGCGAGGACGATTTCATTTGTATGAAGGTCATAACTGGCCTGTTGTGACGCTACCGGCGCGGGTTCTGGTGGAGTGGGGGGTGCCTAAGCTCTTTCTAACCAACGCCGCTGGTGGCTTGAACAAATCCTTCAACGTCGGTGATTTGATGGTCCTGACTGGCTATCGCGATTTCCTCAATCCTGAACACAAAGAAACTGGTTTAATTGCCGCCGTGAGCAAAGATGCTACCGCGTGCTCAAACTCGCTGACTGCCAAGATTCTCGAGATCGGTAAGAAGCTGAGCGAATCGGATCAGTCTTTCGTTCCTATGCAGCAAGGCATTTATGCCGCCTGTTTAGGACCGTCTTACGAAACCATGGCAGAAATTGAGATGCTTCGTCGCCTCAATGCCGATGCCGTTGGTATGTCCACTGTGCCTGAACTGCTCACCACTGACGGCACGAACACTCAATCAGCAGCCATCTCTGTAGTGACAAACGTTTGGAAAGAAGGTGAGGCAATGGGCGGCCATGAAGAGGTTCTAGAGGCTTCCAAGCAAGCTTCGTTGAGACTGGATAAGCTCTTTCACGCACTGCTCACGAACTCTTAAGCAAATTCTCTCGATTCGATATTTGATCTGATTGGCACCGTATATGGTGCGCGTCAGATCAAATTTTTTTGCAATGCAACCGAGGAGATTGGCTGATCGCCAATGCATCCTCGGTTGGACCACAAGCTGTCAGTTCAGTTCGTCAACGACGAACTGGACTACAGCATATTGCGGGCTGCTACTTGTGGCAGTCCAATTCGGAGGGTTTGATCACCGTGTTTTCGAAACAGTGGGCGATGATGCGGCGGTGCTGATCGAAGGCGATGTCGGTTGGCAGTTCTGCCTGGTTGAAGAGACCGACTTCGCTTTCCTCATCACCAGGCTCAATTGAACCTCCAACGACCACAGCCTTGTAGACGAGGATGATTTCGTTAACGTCGTGGCAGGGGGCGTAAGCACCGATCAGGCTGACGATTTGGACAATCAAGCCAGTTTCTTCGAAGCACTCACGAGCCGCCGCCTCTTCGCCTGTCTCTCCACCCTCGATGTATCCGCCGGGAATGCACCATTCACCGATTGCGGGTTCGATTGCTCGACGTACGAGGACGATTTTGCCGTTGATTTCGACGACACAGAGAACGACAGGTTTGGGGCTGTCCCAGTGCACATAACGACAACCGCGTCGGGTGCATGCCAGCCTTGTGCGACCACAGATTTGGGCTGTGCAGAGTTTCCCTCGACAGACCGGGCACCACTTCGCGTTGCGATAGTGAGCCGGTGGCGGGGTTTCCCACTGACCACGTTTCTGCGTAAAAATTTGCCATCCCAGGTGCCGTGCGAAGAGCAGCAGCAGGACGACCGCCAGAATAAGCGCACCAAATATGGTGTGCATGTTGAGCATCTCCATGGGGTTACCTCGTTTCTGAAGATACGCAATAGCAGCAGGGTACGCAGGCAGTTGAGACGAGTCCATGTGACTGGAATCGTACCAACTACCCGCGGCACACATCGAACGCACACACAGTGAGCAGTCAACATGCTGGTACAGGGCTGTTATCTACGTTTTAGGTGTTGTTTAAGAAGGAAGGAAAAAGAAAAGGTACTTTTATCTAGCAAAAACACTGTTACATAAACAAGTAAAGAGATTTTCTCTGAGCCAGAAGAAGTAGCGTCCTGTTGGCATCTTCGGAATTTCTTAATCAAACCTAGCGACAGTAAGCTAGGTGCGCTACATCAGATAAATGGCTCAACCGCGCCTCTTTGCAACCTCGCTGAAAGAAAAGTTCGCCATAAAACTAGCCCAAAATACGCTGCTATCAAGTGTTCAAGCGAATAGCTACAGCACCTGTGAGCTGTCTTCACTAACAGCAAATTAGGCGGAAGTTAGATTGCCTGGCTTGCGTAGCAAAGACCTAATTTCATAGGCTCTCATAGTCTTCTTCTCTTTACTTTCTCAAGTTTATTCTCAATAGCCCACCCCAGCACCTTCCATCGTTAGCTTTCCTGTCTGCATTGCCCCGTTGCGATGAAGATGTTGGACGACGAGAATTCTGGAGTCAGTTATGAGAGATGCAAGACTACTTCGCCTATCGCTGTGAGCCGTCTGTATTGCCGCCTTTGATTCTTGGACTGAGTCAGATACGGCATAGCAGACGTTAGCACAGTGAATTCATGACGCGAACCTACGCACGGTATCACCCATGATGCCCGATGCAGCTTTTGCGAGGGAGCAGCATGCGTAGTTAATCCGGCATTTCGCCGGTCTTTGAAGGAGGTGTCGTATGCAAGTAAAGTTCTCAATTTCACCAACGCTGAACACCGAAGGTGGGATGCAATCCGTTCGTACGCCGATGCTCATGCTGACGAAGATCCAGGGTATGGGTCTCGGAGCAGGGCCAAAGGCGATCGACTCATCTTGTGATGGTCTGCTCACGCAGGCAATCGCGCAGCAAGGCTTCAAAGGAGGTCTGGCCAAATTCGTCACCGTTGAGCTGGGTGAAGACAGTCCGCAACAGAATCTGGTCATGATGGGACTCGGTTCCGTTCACGACTTCAACCCCTGTGGTCTTGCTGAGGTGATCGCTGTCGCCATCGACCAGACGCTCGAGAAGGGCTGCAACAAACTGACAATCCCTGTGGTAGCCAACCGGCTCACCGCGCTCAGCCTCAACCTGCTGGGAACCGCCCACATCGTTCGCAAGGCTGCCGAGCAAAAGCTCGCCGGCATCGAATCTGACGAGACCCTGGAAATCGAATTCGTCTGCACCGCGCAGGCGAAGCGTCACATCCAGCAAGGTCTCGACGTCGCCTGCGACCACCGCAACAAGCAGCACTGCTGCGAGAAGTAGGGCCAGGACTGACGCATTGTTGTCACTGACAGCTAGCTGCTTCGGCTAGTCGGGGACGCAGATCTTGCGGTGTTGATACCATAAACGGTGTCACCCGCAAGACTGCCACCCGTGTCAGTTTTTTCTTTTCGTTGAAATCTTCCGTTGGTTTTTTTTGTTTCGAAGTGCTACGATAATATATCGTAGCAAGAGTGTACCATCCGTCAGGCAAATTTACAGAGATGCCTGTCTCTTGGGCTTTACAAGCCGGTGATTAAATTGATGCTTTTGTGGTGTCAGTTTTTTTAGTTAAAAACCGACCAGGGAGTGACTTTTAAAATGAGGCAACACCCGCCTACGGGAGACAAGTTAGGCGAGTTAATGCGGCATTCACCGCTCGAGTCATCGGTAAATAAGAGCGACATCCACTGCGATCTCCTTACGAGCGGGTGCTTAAATTGATGCATTTATTTGTGCATCAATTTAAGCACCCGCTTATAAGGCTGACGGGACATCGTCGCGGCTTCTGATCCAACAGAGCCTATCTCAGAGCGCCGGTCTCCAGACCCGGCTCTCGCCAACGAATCAATCGGTGGCTCTCTAGGCTGCGGCTTACGAAATTAGTCGCAAGAGATTGAGAATTCCGGCTTTAGCTTTGCTGTGGTGCGCCGACACATTGGTGGCGTTGTTGATCACGTCCAGATTGTCGATGTAGTACTGGTACGCACTGCACAAAATTTCTGTGTTTGTTTTGGTCGGCCGCCACTCAATTTCTGATTTGATTTTGGTGGTGTCGAAGACGAAATTTGCAGCCAGCATGCGGTAGTGATATGGGCCCAGAGGTGACAATCCCAACGCATTCAATATTTTCAACGCCATCACTGTTGGTGCTTCAGGGATGGATATTATGCGTGGTTTTTTTCCGGCATATTCCACCAAAGAGCTGTAGAGCTGGCGCATCGAAGGTACGTTGTCGGAGCCTATGTTGTACAGTCCAGACTTGGCTGACTGCGACGCCAGTAAACAGGCGTCGGCAAGATCGTCTGCGGAGATGAAGGTGTATCTGTTGCTGCCGTCGCCCACCACGTAGAGGCGCCTTCCCTCTCTGACAAAGTCGAATAGGATGGTCAGTAAACCAAGCCGTCCTGCGGCGATGATCGTAGGGCAGCGGATGATGATCGAGCTTATGTCTGTGTATGACCTGATAATTTCTTCTGCAGCGAGCTTTGATTTACCGTAAATTTCAATCGGTTGCGTCGGCTTCTCTTCATCGACGGGTTGCGCAAAGCCTGTGCTGAAGACGCAATTGGTTGAGGTGAAAACGACTTTTGGGATTGAAAGTTGTCTTGCACATTCCATGACGTTTCTAGTGCCGTCGACATTGGCCGCCCAGAGGTGATCTGGATTGGCAGTTACATGAGCCAACAGTGCGGCGATGTGGAATATAGCGTCAACTTGTCCGAACTCACTTACGGCAGATTTTAGTGCCTCGAAATTTGTCAAATCGAGCTGAACGTTTTTGTAGCGTTTCTCTGAAGTTGAGTCAGCAAGCAGATCAACGCTGAGAACATCGTGCCCTCTGCCAAGCAGATGGTCGCACAGTATTGAGCCAAAAAAGCCCATCCCTCCCGTCACTACAAATCGCATTCAGTTGCCCTGCTTGTGGCTTTTGCGCGCCACGATGGCGGCTTCGGAGTCCTGATACAAAACTGTCCATTGAGGATCTTGGGACAGTGCCTTGACCAACTGCATCTTCGGATTTAGAAAAATCCAGTCGATCGAATATTTATCGAGGAGCTGTTGCGCTCCTGCCTTATTCTCCGCCATTGTCCAGTAATCTTGCAAGAGAGTGTTGCCGTATAGGTTGTAACGTGAATCGATAAAAACTGGCGGCGTTTTATCCACTTTCCACATGAGAACGTTGCCGAAGTGGGGATCGTTCAGCATTCTTCCCACCGGTCTGTTTTTGTCGATGAACTCGATTGCTTTCAAAGGTGGCTGGAAGGCTGCGCTGCCTTGTGGAATGTCTGGCGGGATCACAAACGTCATGGCGTAAGCTCCAAATCCTGCCACCGCCAGCGTCATGATGATCCAGAAAGGTTGCATCGGTTGACAGAGTTCGTCGATCTTTTCATCGATTGCGGATCTTTTTACGGGCGACATGCCCAAAATTTGCGCCATGCCCGCAGTCGCAAACAGATCAGAGATAGGAATTGTGCGAATTGTCTTGATACCGCCAACGATACCGGCTGGAAGCAGCAATTTGAAAAATAATTCGCCAGATTTTGTCGGTTTGACTAACGCATGCTTGAAGAAGATGACCATGGACACGGCAATCAGGATGAAGAATGGATAGAGAGAAATCGACGTCAGATTGGCCAGACCGATCGATTGCATCTCATTGTTTGTGTCGTTGAACGGTCCGAATATATTCGGTAGATATTGCCAGAGCGTGATGCCGTATGGGGTCGCCAATGTGGCTGGAATGCAGAGAGCAAGGGCGATTGGTACTGTCCAATCCATTTTCGCGTCTGTGAATTTGAGCAGGCGTTCGAGCACAAGGCAACTGCAATAGAAGGCTAAGATCATCAAACCGACGATGAATAACGTGTGCAGGTTTGACCAGAGTGCCATCAAAAGCACCAGCGCGATCACTGAAGGATAGTGAAACGTCGAGTTCCTGTCGCGCAAGCGCATGAGAATTTCCAGGTAAAAGGCGACGATCAGATACGAAAAAATCTCGGGTCTTACGGCCAGATGGCAAAAGGAAGTGAATGTTGACAGCGAGGTCAACAACAAAGCTTTCAGTCCGCTGACGCCGTTCAACTTCAAAAAGCGATAAGGCATGATCGTAAAAGTGAGAGTGAGAATAATCGCGTCAAAGACAAGCAAACCAGCCGCTGAAGTCCACTTCCAGAGTCCGAAAAAGATGATTTCGGTGAGCCACTTTTCAATTACGTAGGGCTGGTTGTGATAAATCGTCGAATAAGAAAAAGGGTCGGTTGCCGGCAAATGACCGTTTTCGATAATCCACTTGCCGCTCGCCAACAAAAAGCATATGTCTGGCTCTTTCAACACGATGCCACTAATGCAAGCACCGTAAAGAAAGAGAAAGAGAATAAATGTTGCGACAGCTAAGCTTGGAATCAATTTGGACATGGTAAATCTGCGCTGACAAAGCATCAGTATTGCATATACAGCCGCTTGCAAACACTTTGCTGATCGCTAATCAGCCTGGTAATAAAGAGCTCTGCCAGGCGTTTTAATCTACCTGAAACAGTCCGCTAGGTTGCAGCGAGTTGGCTGACAGAAAATCCATTATCAACTGCTTTTGATCTTCTTCCAAAATTTCGATTGACATACCGCAGATTGAGGTAGATAAACCTGGGGGGGTTGGTGTCGGTCTGATCTTGAAAACGATCGGTTTCGCTTGCCGCAAGGCTCTCTCAGCAGCCAGGACTTGGTGCAGTGTGGTGAACGTAACGATCAGTCGAGCAGCTTGCTGCATGTAAGAACCTCAAAAACTTATTGTTGCTTTTTTATCGGTTATCACTCCTAATAATAATTGCCCAAGCGTTGCAAAGTAAGAAACAGGTAAAAATGTGGAGAAATCATGGGGCTCCACCCTGAAACGGTCTTCCCAGCCTAATTTCCCGTGTTATACTGCGATCAGAAAGTGAGGGGCTTATGCAGTACTATCTCTGTCCACGTTGTCAATTTAGAATCGCCGCCAACAAGCAACGGTGCAATACCTGCGGCTTTAATGTGTCCTCGCTGAAGAATTCGGCTCCAGCTGATCAGCAAACTACGCCAAGTAAAATGCCGAAAACGGCTTTCTGGTCTAAGTTTGGTATGCAACAAGCTAACAAGGAACCAGCCCAAGAGAAGCCTGCACTCGGTTAAACGGTGCCGTTCTTTTTTGTCTTCATTGACGAGCCAAGTTATACTTTGGCTCGTCTGTTGTTTTTGAGCACTAGCTGTAGTATCGCTGAGAGCAGCTATATGTTTTTGCCACCATAGATCTGCTCGTACGTCCAATAAGATCCGAAGACCTTGCGCACATAGTCGCGAGTCTCTCGATAGGGAATGTTCTCGACAAAGGTATCGAAGTCAGAATTGCCGGCTAGTTTGTGCTGCTGAAACCACGACTGAACGGCGTTTGGACCGCCGTTATAGCTGGCGATGGCAAGCAGCGCGTTGTTATCAAATCTGCGCAGGGTGTAGGCGAGATAGTTCGTGCCAAGCTTGATGTTCAGATCCGGTTTCAAAACTTCTTGCGTTCCAGAGAGAGGCACTGAGAGCCGTTTTGCCACACCGTATGCGGTGCCCGGCATGAGCTGCATAAGTCCTAGTGCTTTGGCGCGACTGAGAGCGTCTGGGTTGTAGCGGGACTCTTCTCGGATCAGTGCATGCACAAGCAGTGGATCGACTCCATTTGTTTTTGCCTCGGAAGATATCCAATCGGCATACTCCAGAGGGTAAGCCATTCCCCAGCGATCGTTGAACTTTGGATTTCCGGTCAACTCTCGGTTAGCGGCATTGATTGCCTGCATTGGTTTGTTCTGCGCGGCGAGCAAACTCGCTTTGAATTCAGGACCGGTTGCCTCTGGTAATAAGCTCAGAGCTTCGTCGAATTGATGCAGTTTAACGAGCTCCGTCAAAACCGCTCCATAGCGCTTCTCCATGTGCTCGAAAGACATGATCTCTTGTGGGCTCGGCCAGTGCCACTTCAAGTTGGGCGGCACACGTGCCGGCTTGGTCGACCAGCCCGGATCGTTAGCCGGGTCAGCCACCGCGTTTGGTGCATTGCCGGCCAGCTTTTTTAGTCTCGCTCGAGAGCGGTGCCCGTAATAATATGAAGGGAAACGTGTTGCCGAAAACTGATAGGCAACTTTAGCTTCTTCCGAATGTTTCAACTGTTCTTGCAGTTTGCCGCTCCAGAATCCGAGACGCGCTGCAGCTTTGCTTGTTGGGTATTTCGTCAATCCTTCTTTTGCCCAGGCTAAAGCCGATGATGCTTTTGCCGTGTCTGATTTAGACTGCTTCGCTAAATCCCAGAAGATCCACCAAACACATTCGGGAGAATATTCAGAGGTCGGATATTTTGCCAAAATTCTCTTATATAAAGGAATAGCTTCAGGCGCGCTCGAGCGCAGTGCGATGTTCCACAGGGGGTCGTCATCCTTGGCCGGATGCGCGTTTAGGATATCGTGCCAAAAGGCTTTCGTGTCATTGCGCGAGAGTGGACCAGAGATTAACGCCGCAGTCGCTTCGTACGAAACATTCGGTTGAGCACCAATTGCTTGAATCAGGGTGTGTTGCGCCACCGCATTCTTGCCGGTGCGCGCATAACAGATCGCTTGCTTAATGGCATGAACACCGGGTTTTGTGTGCGACCATTCGGACAGGGCATCAGCATATCGTCCGTTGGCAAAATAGACCAAACCGAAAGCATCATGATCCGCTTCAGTCAATTGAGTGGCGCCAGCTTTTACCTGCTCATTTAGCTTCGCCATTGCGTCGCTTGCAAATCGCCCCTCTGGTGCACTGCGTATATACTGCCGGAGCAGCGTCACCGCTCTCTGAGCGGCTTCAGGCGATGTTTGCGCTTGCGCCACTTCTATTTGCGCCAGGTAGTAGTTTGCTGCCTTGGCAAATTCTGTGTCTGGATATTGTTTTTTCAAATCCAAAAACAACGCTTGCGCTTGATCGGTTTCTTGCGATCGCATCTCAGACTGAGCGATTTGATACTCGTACCGAGCTTTGTTTTCGGCGCCGGTCGCTTTTCGCTTCAAATATTCTAGCGCGGTTCGAGCCCGTTCTTGATCGCCAATCGTCGTGGCAATCTCAGCGATATGAAACGCGGACCGCTCAGCCAGGGCTGGTAGCTGAGAGGCCTCGTCGAAAAGACGGATTGTGTCCGTCAGTCGATCGCTGCCGCTCGTTTTTGGATCTAGTGATTTGGCGTCGAATGGCGTGGCTTGCTGTTGAATTCGTCCAAGCACATAGGACGCACCCGCCTTTTGCTGTTCAGTCAGCCCTTCGCCACTAAGATATTGGCGCAGTGATGCGGCCAGCTGAGGCGTGGAATTGCCGTCGTCATCGAGAATAGTGGTTAGAGATCTGGCTTTGCCCTGAGCTGAGTTCTCAAAGGAAAACTTGCCCGAACATGATTGCAAGAGGAAGCTGCCAATCAAAAGCGTCGTGGCGATTTGCGAATAACGCAAAAACATTCAACCTCTCTCCCTCTGGGCAACAGCAGAGTTAGTAATACAGCTTCCGAAATGCTAGCACGAAGAGATTTTATATGCTCAGCCCATTCGAGACGAAAAAATTGCCCGCCCCTCCGGATGCCATCACATTTAGTGGCGTCGAGATCAGGTTTGAGGATTTTCGAATTTGTAGCCGACGCCGTGAACGTTGTGAATTACTGACGGACCGCCTGCATCAAGCTTGTTTCGAAGCTTTTTGATCAAGGTTCGAACACTCTCAGGGCTTCGTTCTGAATCGACCGGCCAGACTCGTTCTAGCAACACGTCATTGCTGAAAACTTGCCCGCGATTGCGAACCAAAAACTCGAGCACTGCAAATTCCAGCCGCGCCAGCGGAATTTCTTTGCCGTCTCGTGTCACCTTGTGATGCGTCATGTCTATCTTGAGATCGCCTGCCGTAACGTCAGTCTCGGCTAACTGAGCCGGTCTTCTTAGCAAGGCGTTGATTCTGGCGCACAATTCTTTGATGTGAAACGGTTTGGTGAGATAGTCATCAGCACCAGATTGGAAACCTCGTTCCTTGTCAATAATCTGATTTTTTCCAGTCAACATCAAAACGGGTGTATGCGAACCCCGGGCGCGCAGATTTTGCAGAATTTCCAAGCCTGAAATGCGCGGCAAGTCCCAGTCCAGAATGATCATGTCGTAATCAACAGATCTGAGAATATCCATGCCGTCTTGACCATCGTGAGCCACGTCCACGATATGATTTTCGAAGGAGACGCCGTCTTTTACGAGCAGCGCCAAATTCTTGTCGTCTTCAACTAGCAAAATCTTGGCCATAAGCAGATAATCGTAGCACGCCAGCGGCGTTGACCATGCGCGGACACGACCGGGTACCAATGACCAAACCACTGATTTATTTTGACAATGCTGCCACCAGTTTTCCAAAACCCAGCAGCGTTTACTCGGCTCACGACAGCTACCTCAGAGCCGCGGGAAATCCAGGGCGAGGAGCACATGACCTTGCCTTAAATTCAGCGCGGACGGTCTTCGAGAGCCGCCTCAGTCTCGCTGAATTTCTAGGCGCGGACAATGCCGAGCGGGTGCTCTTTACGCCAGGCTGCACTTATTCGATCAACTTCGTCCTGCATGGTATGCAACTCAAACACGGAGACTGTGTAGTTACCAGCGCTCTCGAACACAACGCCGTCATGCGAACCCTGACAAAGTACGAGCAATCAATGGATTTGAAGATCGTCGTCGTGCCGTACGCAAAAACTGGAACCATCGATCCATCAGTTTTAGCGGAAGTTTTGGAGGCTGCGAAGCCTCGACTCTGTGTCTTTGCCGAAGCGAGCAACGTCACTGGGGAGCGCATTCCGCTCGAATCAGTCGCAGAAATCTGCGCTGCACGTCAGGTAAAGTTGCTCGTCGATGCTGCTCAAACAGCGGGGGCTGAAGAGAAGTGCCTGCGTCATCCTGGGATAACTTATTGGGCAGCGCCAGGACACAAAGGTTTGATGGGCGCTCCTGGTGCCGGTGTGTTGTTCGTGCGCGATGGCGAACAGCTTGCACCGCTTATCTGCGGTGGCACTGGATCTTCATCGGAAGCTCTTGCTATGCCCCAGGCATATCCAGATCACATGGAGCCGGGAACGTTGGCTGGTCCTGCCATTGCTGCCCTCGGCGCCGGAGTCGATTTTGTCCGTAAAACTGGAGCGTCATCGATTGCGGAGCACGAGCATCTGCTCGCCACTGAATTCAGAGAGTGGTGCTTTTCGAAAAGTTGGTTAAAAGTCGCCGGCAACACTTTTGCTAAGAAGCGCACGGTGACATCTTCTGGGGTCGCTCCAGTCGTCTCGTTGACGCATGAGCGTTTGTCACCAGATCGCATCGCCGACATCCTCAATAGAGAAGATTCGATTGCCGTGCGACCTGGATTGCATTGCGCCGCTCGAGCACACGAGACCCTCGGCACATCGAAGCATGGGCTACTAAGAGTCAGCTTTGGATTTTTCAATACGCACGACGAACTAAGCACTCTATGCGATGCCTTAGAGCGGATCCATCGCATGTAGCGGATCCATAGCATGTAGCGGAACCACAGCAGGTAGCGGATCCATAGCATGTAGCGGAACCACAGCAGGTAAGAAGACGTTCCAGGTAACGTCTAATCAAAAAACTGTTCTTGTTCCTCTGAGACCTGCTCCACGCCGCCATGTTCCGAGGCCGCTAGGTGAACCGCTTCAACAATTCTGCGGAAGTAAATGGTAAGAATTGCGATGAGAATGAGTGGATAAGCATATTGCGGTTGGAAGACAACCAGTAAACCAAAAGCATTTATCGCAATAGCTGTCACCCTAATAGTTGTTTTTAATCGCCAATCGCTGAACTTACGCCATTCCAGAGATGCAATCACAAGTCCAGCCAGGACCATGATTGAGAGGTCGCTGTAGCTTACGCCTGGTACTACAAGTGGTATCAAATACAACCCGGTGACAAAAGTAAGCGGTACGATTTGATATTCGTCTCTTAGGTCTTTCTGCATCTGCACAATTTGGTGGAGCGCTAGAACCAGCAGAAAGCCAGCAAAAAGCATCGCCAGAGATACCAATTGAGATTGATGCTCTTCTGGAATCATGAGCAGAAATGCTTGCGGCAGGTTAGCGACATATTCTTGCACTGAGCGTGAGCTTTCCAAGGCAAAGCTGAGATGGAGAGCTGGTTTGATAGAGTTCAGCCAGGCTGTGAATCCAGCCCAGGAAACCGTTGCGTTGGCTCCGATCACGACCGCAAGTCCAATCAAAAATCCCGCCATGCATCGTGGTCGTTTATGTGCTAACAGCGCAAACGCAGTCACAAAGCCCGGTAACAAACATACTGGTTTGCCGAGAGACAAGGCGAAAAGAATTCCGGCTGGCAGGAATTTTTTTGTCATCGCAAAATAGTAGCCAAATGTGAGCGGCAGAATACCAAAAATGATGTCGCCACTGCCGCTCCACAAGCTCATTAGCGTGGGGAAGAACATCAAGGCATACCAACCCGAGTTGTCGCTCTCGCCGCTGGCTGCATCAATACGGCTCGCTGCTTTGCCGAGCAAGAACACACAGTACGCCAGCGCCAACAACGACAGCCCCTGCCATGTGAGCAGCGCTATCTCCACGTCCAACTGCGCTAGCGGTGCCATAATGATCGCGCACAGAGGAGGGTATGCGAAGCTACTGCGGCCGATGGCGAAAGGTCCAGTGGCATGATCAGCCCTTAGACCTGTGTACATTTCGGTAAATTGATGCGATGAAGCTAAATGCGCCGCCGGCATCATAGTGCTGACAAAATCAGTTTGATTGCGCCAGTTCGGCATCTGAAGATCAGAAAATAGTATTGCCAAAACGCAAGCACATCCCCAGGCTACGGCTAAATTTGAGGGACTGTTTTTCAAGAAATTTGTTCGACCGTGGGTTTTACGGGGGCTTGAATTTTCTCTGGATACCGGTAGGCGAGGTAGCTGAAACCGACAGTCATAGTCAGTAAAGCGAAGAAGTGAGGATTTAAGATCCAATGTTCTTTGAGCAGATGATCCCAATGAATGTAGATGTAGAAGGGCACCATGAAAGTTCCAGTGAGGAGGAAACCGCCCACTAACAGCCATGCTGGCGCAATGGATTCGAGCGGGCCTGAGAGCACGAGCACCAGAGAAGGTACCAGGAGCAACAGGTCGTATGAGTGCAGATGAAGGCAAGTCAAAACTCCGATTGGCACTGCGATAAGGAGACCGGCTCCCAGCCAGGCTGGACTCGAGGCGAATTTTCTGCCACTGAAGAAGATCAAGGCCCATGAAATGAGCATGATGATGCCACTGATTTGGGTGATCAGACTCTTGCTGTCTGGCAATAACCGCAACAGCTGTCCTCGCACAGTCGGTCCCAGTTCTGACTGCATCAAGATGCTTTGACTTGTGTCTATGTTCGACGTGGTGGCGAAGTATTCTGTCATGCCCTGCACTCCGATCAGGCAAAAGATCACTAAAAATTGCACTGTGAGAACGCCGACTGTCATTCCCAGCATCTTGTAGCGCTTCGCTCCGGCGAGAAAAACCATTATTGGCAAGCCTTCCTGGGGCTTGAGCATGAGCACGCTCAGCGCTATTGCGGCGACCCAGAGCTTGTCTTTTTTGAACGCCCAGATCATGGTAGACAACGCGCATAAGATCAACATAGAAATCTGACCGAGCTGCGTCGCCGCAAAGGCTGGACCTGAAGCGCAGATACCAGCGATTAGATAGCACACCGCTTTTCTATTCAGTCCCCAGGCGTCTCGCAGCAGGAAAATAGAACCGACTAGCGAAACTATTTGAACTATCTTCCAGACGATAAATGCCTGAGAGCCCGACATCAATCCGAAGGGCAGAAACCAGAACATTGATGGAGGCGGAAGGTATGTGGGTACTGCGCGTTCGCCCATGGTGGGAAAACTTTCTTTTTGCATCGCGCTCGCTATCGGGAATTTATAACTGTCCGCTCCGTGCCCAGTGCAGATTAGCCTCACCGGTGCATAGTACTGAGGAAAGTCGCTAATGCTGCCGCTGAATGGAGCCAAGAAAAATTGTGCCAGCCAGGCCGCTGACAAAATAGCGAAGAGCACAGGCATTGACTCTTTCACTATTCGGTTCACTCTTTCAATCGACATTGTTCGTTCCTGAATAAATCAACTATGTCTTTGTCGCTTGAAGCGATGGTTTTTGAGCGATCATAATGATTGTAAGTGCCGGCCAGAATGGCAGATGCTCCACTAATTTCGCAATCGGCATGAGCATGTTCATCAATTTTATCTGCCCAGGGTCGACGCGTGTAGCACCGAACAATTTCCCGCTTAAAAACCACCCCAAGGCTGCGAACCTATTGAACTGCCGCGTTACAGTGATTTCAAAGCCCGCCTTGCGCACTTTTTCGCTCAGTTCTGTGATTGTGTATCTTCGGAAATGCCCGACCGATGTGTCTAGTTTGGAGAACAGCGAGGGATGTTGGGGCACGAGAATAATGGCTTTGCCACCTGGTTCCAGAGCTTCGTAGACACACTCGAGGGCAGCTTGATCGTTTTCGAGGTGCTCAAAAACGTTCATGCAAATGACCGTATCGAATGGAACTCCAGAGCTGTTGTAGTGCTGCTTCGACGTCAGATCGACGTGGCTGACGCTCACACCTTTGAGATGACCGTATCTTCGGTTGACGATTTCTTGAAAGAATGGATCTATGTCTGAGCATACCAGGCGCTCTTTCCCGAGCATGTAGGACGTGAGAGTGCCGATGCCGCAGCCAGTTTCCAGTACTGAATTTCCGATGTACTCTTTGATTTGATCGAACATCCAGGCGCAGAAAGTGCGCGATTTATCCATGGCCCGTAGCACGTAGTAGCCATCATGAGTGGTGAACCGTTTGTCCACCATGCTGATCTGGAGAATCACGTAGATCGCCTTGACACCGTCTTTCCAGGTGATCTTCTTACCTTCCTGGTAGGTGCGACCCTGATAACTAATTGGCACTTCGTAGATGCGCATGCCCCATTGCGAAAGCCGAATCGCCAACTCCGGTTCCAAGCCAAAGTCGTTCCGCTTCAGTATCGTCTGCTTGAGGATGTCGCACCTGACTGCTTTGTAGCATGTTTCCATGTCCGTGAAATTCAAATCGCAGAGCACATTTGTAAACCACGTCAGAACCTGATTGCCCATGCTATGCCAGTAGTAGAGTACTCGTCGAGATTCGCTGCCGGCAAAACGTGAACCAAAAACGGCGTCTGCTTTTCCGGACAGGATCGGTTCGAGTAACCGTCCGATTTCGCTTGGATCGTATTCCAGGTCTGCGTCTTGAATGATAGCGATGTCGCCTTTCATCTGCTCGATTGCGGTGCGAATCGCGGCACCTTTGCCGGCGTTTTTCGGCTGAAAGTGCACTTTTATGCGCGCATCTTCAGCGGCCAGAGCGGTGATAATTTCCCGAGATCCGTCAGTTGAGCCGTCGTCCACGATGACCAGCTCCAGGTCGATTGGAATCTTGATTGCCAGCACTCGTTTGACGATTGTGTCGAGCGTGACGCGCTCGTTGTACACCGGCATCAAAATGCTTAGTAACTGCATGGACTCCAGACCTCGACTAGGGCGTGCTGCTTGGTTCAGAAGCAGGTGCTCGTTTGTTCATCATCGACATGGGTATAAGTGTTGAGCAGTATATTGCCAGGCACAGCCAACCAAGGAATCGCACACCGAACTGCATGGATAAATATTCCAAACTGACGCCAATCAGACCACCAAAAATGTTGAACGCAAGCGCTTCGCTTGGTCTGGCGACCTTTTTGAAGAGCAGCGCGAAAAGCACTCCGGCTGCACCAGCGGGTGCGAGATACAAAAGGCAGGCTACAACTATTTCTGACGAAGGTCCCAGGATGAGCAGGTCATCGGGTTTGATCAGTGTGCTTGCCAGAATGGTGAGGAGCAGCGCGCCGACAACGATTCTCAAATCAGGCTGAATTTTCATGGCAATAAAGTTGCCAATCAAAATCATGATCAGCACCACTGATATGACACAGCTGTTCACAATCCAGGTTGAACCGAACATTAGTGACAAGTCGGACATGGCCCGCACTTCCACGAGCATGAATCCCATGCCCATGATCATCATCAGCCAGTTGGAAGGTTCACCCAGACCCGCTTTTAGTTCCTTCATGACAAACAAAGCGCTGAAAGCGAGGACCATTAGAATCGGTAAAACGTAAGTTCCACTCAATTCGTGACTGGGTAGATACAAAAATGGCCAATCATCTGTCGCTAGCAGCACACCGGATTTGGTATCAACTGGACGCATAGTGCCTGGCAATTTGATCGTAGAAGCGTCAAGCAGTTTCAGTCCCGGACCTGCGGTCATATTACCCACGCCTGTCAATCCGTTGAATGAATACGAAGCCAAGGGGGTCATGCCTGATGCTTCGGCAAGAGCGTTGGTGTGGCGATTCCAGAGAAAATCCGCAAAGGAGATAAAGCTGACGTAGATGATTCCGTCAGGTTTCAAGAGGTGCATAGCCTCTCTGTACGAATCAACTGTGAACACATAATTGTCTGTTCTTAGCGACGACAAGCTGGAAAATGCCGTATGGCTATCCAGATACGCGTAGAGGATCAGGTCGTATTTGCGTGTGCAGTTCTTCAAGTAGGTGCGCGCGTCCATCACATAGAGGTGCACTCTTGGGTCCAAGTAAGGTTTTTCCGGATGCAGAGTCTTGCCGAGATCTGTTAGCACGGGATCGATATCCACTGCATCAACTCTCTCTGCGCCGTTTCGCAATGCTGCAGCGACGTCACAACCATTTCCACTGGCGAGGATGAGCACGTCTTTCGGCTTGATATGAAGGCTATCCCATGGCAGTGCAAATGACGCCAGCATGGTCTTCTGAATATTCTCAGGGAAGTTTTTCAGATTCTCCGGGCTGCAATCAAGGATGGTTTGAAAGGTGTCGTAGTTGACTTTCAGATCCCAGCCCCAGTGCGCATTCTTCGCTCTGAGGGCTGGTTGCGATGGCTTCGTGCTCACCACGTCGATGCGATAGTAAGGTGACCAGAGCGTCTCCACATAGTCTGGACCGTACAGATGTCCTGCGATGAACGGCACGAGGAACATCATGTGCACGATGCCGAAGGCGATGATTGCAAATGCTGCGGGGCGTCGTTGCACAATCAAGTAAAGTATGCCGGCCACGATAATCCACACGCCGGGTGGAGTCTGTAGCGCGCACAGGAGCGTGAACAAGCCGGACCCGACCAGCGCTCCGGCTACATTAATTGTGTATGCCCTGAGCGGTGGCATCTTCTCGAAAATGGCGCCGATATATTGCCCCATGCCGACGAAGGTGAACATCGAGGAAGCGAACACCCCAAGCATGATCGCTAGGCATTTGAACGACTCGAAGAGTGACGGGGCGTGCTCACCGACCTTGCCTATGCCGAACAACATGAATTGAAATGGATTGACGAATGTCAGTGCATTCCAGCCCAGCGCTAGTGCGACTGAGAGAATTACCGACAGACCGAAGAAGAATATTCCTGACCATTTGAACCAGTCGGTCTTGTGATTTGTCCAGGCAAAACCTAGTCCCAGACCTAGAAAGCATGACATCAAGACGAGGTTCTTGAAGTAAGCAAAAATGTGAATTTCGATTGCTACGTAGCGGATCAGCAGCAGTTCGACGTAGAGCGAGAGAATACTGGCAAGAAACAACATCACCGCGTCTTTCTTAAGTGAAGTTGTCATATTTTTGGTTGCCCTCGCCTGTAAGCCGCCCGATCTATCGCGGCATTATAGTTTGTTCCCGCTTGCCTGTAATAGTTGACTTCTCAAAGCGCCACATCTGTAGCACTTGGCAAATTTTTGTGTTCATAATAGGTAACTGTAAAAGGAGAACTGCCGTGACCTCTACAAAAGCTGACCCCGTCCAGAAAGCGACTGAAGCACTTCCTGATAATTCACTAGCCGACGGCATTGCGATTCTGGACTTCGGATCGCAATTTTCGCAACTGATTGCCCGGCGTGTGCGCGAGTTCAACACCTATTCTGAGTTGCTTTCATGCAGCATCACGGCGGCGGAACTGAAGCGGCTCAACCCTAAGGGCATCATCCTCTCGGGTGGACCTGCAAGCGTCTACGAGCCCAAGGCGCCCAAGTGTGACCAGGAGATCTACAAGCTGGGAGTGCCAGTTCTAGGCGTCTGTTACGGCATGCAGCTGATGGCCCAAGATTTGGGCGGAACGGTTGAACCAGCAACTGTCAAGGAGTTCGGGCGGGCGATGTTGACCATCCTTCATCATGGAGAGCTCTTCAACGCGCTCGAACCAGCGATGGAAAGTTGGATGAGTCATGGCGACAGCGTCGAGGTATTGCCTGATGGATTCGCGGTTGTAGCCAGAACCATGGCTACTCCAGTGGCGGCGATTGCAGATGATAAACGCAAGTTCTATGGTGTGCAATTCCACCCTGAAGTCGTTCACACTCGTGGTGGGCAGCAGGTTCTGAAGAACTTTGTCGTTGATATTTGCAAATGCACTCAAAGCTGGACGATGGCTCAGTTCATCGACCAAGCAATCGAGGAAGTGCGTCAACGCACTCAAGGTAAGCGGGTCTTGCTGGCATTGTCTGGTGGAGTGGACAGTTCCACTCTGGCATTTTTGTTGCACAAAGCGATTGGCGACAAATTGACTTGTATGTTTATCGATCAAGGATTTATGCGTAAGAACGAACCTGAATGGTTGGTTGACACGTTCGAGAATGACTTCAAAATCAATGTGCACTTTGTCAAAGCACGCGATCGATTCATCGATAAAATCAAAGGTGTCACTGATCCAGAAGAAAAGCGAAAAGCCATAGGCGCTGAGTTCATCCGTGTTTTCGAGGAAGAATCAAAACGCCTGGGACCATTCGACTTTCTCGCGCAAGGCACATTGTATCCAGACGTGATCGAATCAGCGGGCACCAAAATCGACCCCAACACTGGCGAGCGAGTTGCCGTCAAAATTAAGTCTCATCACAATGTTGGTGGCTTGCCGAAAGACCTTCAGTTCAAATTGGTCGAGCCATTCTCGAAGTTGTTTAAGGACGAAGTGCGCAGAGTTGCAGCTGAATTGGAAGTGCCAAGGGGCATCCGCGAGCGTCATCCGTTTCCGGGTCCAGGTCTTGCTATTCGTGTTCTTGGTGAAGTGACTAAAGAACGATTGAAAACATTGCGCGAAGCAGATTGGATTATTCGCGAAGAAATAAAGGCGCATGGCTTGTACAAGCAGGTCTGGCAAATCTTCGGCGTGCTTCTGCCAACGCTATCAGTGGGCGTCATGGGCGACCAGCGCACGTATCAAAATCAAATCGTGATCCGAGCTGTTACCAGTGAAGACGGCATGACGGCAGATTGGGCGCGACTTCCTTACGACTTGCTGGAAACAGTTTCCTCGCGAATCGTCAATGAAGTTCCCGGCATCAACCGAGTCGTTTACGATATAACTTCGAAGCCACCAGCCACAATCGAGTGGGAATAGCCCGCTAGGGCGCAGCTGGGGTGGATTGGGCTGTTCCGGATGGAGCAGCTTCGAGCTGTTTGGCTTTGCGTGCTTTCAGCTCCTTTTCAGCTTTTTCAATGTCCTCTTGGACTTTGGTCAGTGCGCCTTCCATAATTTTTGTGGTGCCATCGCCTTCTCCTGCCGCAGCCCTGAATGCTTTCATGGTGTACGCCATACTGGCTGTGCTGTCATGCTGCGCCACTTTGACAGAAGCCATATCGTTCAAGGCATCGTAATAGAGAGGATTTTTTAGCAGCACTTTCGTGAGGATGTCTTCAGCTGCCTTTGGATCATTCTTCAAGATCTGCTCTGCCACGTGAACTGCGGGCGCTTCGAAGTCAGGATACTTGGCCATACACTGATTCCATTTTGTCAGCGCGGCATTCGAATCCTTCGCTTCTTTGAGCTTCATGGCATCCAGGTTCATCTGCAGTGCTTCGTCTGGTGGCAAAACTAGTGGCATTTTGCAGGCTTTTAATCGTTGAATGGAATTCGTTCTTGGCCCTGATGTGTCAAGCGAAGCTTTGTTGAAGGCTTTGTCTGCCAACCCGAAGTTCTCTGATTCAATCAATTTTTCGCCCAACCGCTCGTACTCGACGGGGAGTAATCCGTCTGGCACTGTATTTGGTGGCACGGAGAGCGCTTTGACCAAACCGAATGCTCCCAGCACGATGACAACAAATATGCCAATCCCTGCTTTCGACATTTGACTTAATTCGGGCAACGCGGAACGAGCGAATGGAACCATCGAAAGCAGTGCCGTTGACGCGCCTTGAGATAGTTCGTTGCGCGACGGAGGACCGTATTTTGTCTTCAGTTTTAGAGCGAGCACGGCTGCCGCTGTGACCAGAAGCATCCATTCGCGGTAGGGCGCCACGCGCAATCCAGCCGCATAAATGGCGTAGCATTGCCACATGAAGAAAAAGCTCCAGAAGATTGGAAAGCGTGAAGGCTTATGGATCGCTTGGACGCTTTGCACGATGCTGGCGCTGATCTTTTTGACTTCGCCCTGATGCATGTTGTTGATGTCGCGCAAGTTTGTTTGCATTTGTTGGGCGCGTTTTTTGGCTCGATCAGCAGCGTCGTTGTCTTCAATGCTGCGTAAGTAGTAGGCGTAGTCTTGCAAGACACGCAGGTACTCGGGATTGACTAGAGGCTGCCAGGCTTCGTAAGCTGCGACGGACTTTTGATAAAATCCTAGTCCCAAATCGTGCTGTGCACTCGTGACGTAGAGTCGTGCCAGGTTGTAATAGATTCTTCCGAGTTCTCGCTGTCCAAGCGAACCTTCGGCAAGTGCAATGGCTTCGTGGAAGCAACCTTCGCTCTTTTCCAACTCTCCTATGCCACGGTATGCGGTGCCCAGGTTCGAACTGACGAATGCTTTGATTGTCTCTCTCACCTGTGGCAGTTCCTCTCCTATTTCGTTTGCTCGAAGCAGCAAAGGCAGGGCTTCCGCATGATGCCCCATGAGGTTTTTTAGAAATCCCAAGTTGGCCAGGACTGACACAATGGATTCACCGTCTGGATTCAACTCAGTGCAGATCAATTGCAACGTGCGCAAATAGATGCGGTGAGAGTCTTCATACGAGCCCATGAGCTGATAGAATTCGCCTCTGTAGTTAAGAGACATCTGCAACAAAACTGCGTTGCTGTCTGTTTGACGCGCCTTGTAATTAGTTTCAGAAAGTTCCTGCGCCTGACGAATAATAGTGTCAGCAGCATCTGTTCTACCCGTGTAGGCGTGAATCAGCCCCAGCAGTCCGTATGCCGAGATGTATTGTTTGGCTTGCTTGGCGGTCATTTTCTTACAAGCTTTTTCAAGAACCTTTTCGGCGGTTACATAATCCGCTGTGTCTATGTAGGAGATTGCAATGTCGCGAGGGTCGCCCCAGCCCAACATCTTGTTGAGCTTTTGCGCCGTCAGTGGCTGCTTGCGCATCAGTATTTTGATGCCCTCGCCCACGCCAAAAAGCAGCGAGAGTGGGACTGCCAGCATGCAAGCCCGATTGCACCACGTCGTCACGTCCGGCATATTCATCGGCGCTGTGACGAGCGTCGCCACGACTAGCAGAACGACGCCTCCTCCGGCAGCGAAGATCATCATCTTCTGCTTTCGATGAGCGGCGAGGAGTTTCGCTATGGGAAACTTTTCTAGTTCTTTCAGAAGCTCTTCGCTCGTCGGTGGTTTTTGTTGCCCCCGTTCAGTTAACGAGGCAACATCAAAGGTTCCAGTTGAAGTAGGTTTTGCGTTTTCCTTGGTCGGGTGCTTAGCTTCAAGTTTGCCGCCACGACTGGCTTTGAAGGACAGGTTCGTGCTCGATTCCGTGCTCAGGTTGGGCGGAACAATATCAGTGCGCGAATCGCTAAGAACGTCCGACTCCTCGGGCTTTCCTTCGGTGATTTTCTTTATGCCTTCAGCCGGGGTTTCCAGGTGTTTCAGGCGATCTCGCCAATCTTCTGTCACGGAAATTAGCCTCAATGACTTTGACCACTACAGGGTCTCCTGTCAGCCTTGTACCCCAGGCGCTGGGGCGCTAGTCGGGACTAGTGGCAGATAATCAATTTCTCTTTCTGGGGTCCGATAACGTTTCCGTCTGGCAAATTTAGATGTTCAGGACTTTGCCAAATTTAGAGAATAGATTGGTGTTGTCGACCGAATCAGCCCAAATCCTTTTCATGCCAGCCGATTACATGTGAGCCGATGATTGTCACAACTAACATGTCCAAATCCAGTTCTGGAGCGGGAACTTCGTCATTCACCAGGAATTCGTCAATCCCTCGCAAAGCGATCTTCATGCAATCTTTTGTGATTGATCCTGATCAATCGAATTGAAACTGAATGCCTGTATGATCACTGAGTAGCCTGAACCATGACAATTGCACAACCGGTGCACCTTTGACTAAACAACTACGAATCGTTCTGCTGGTCTTTGCGCTTTCTCTATCGGGTTGTGCGAGTGCCAATCACGCTCACGTGAACGAATTCGTCAAGGGGCACCCAGCTTCTGTCGATGCGCTAGTGGTGAGCAAAAGCCCCGACGCTCTCAAAATTCTCTTTGTCGGTAACCGCCTTTTTTTTTGGCATGATGTGCCTCGAATGTTTGTTTCCTTGATCAAACGGGTTGATCCGTCAAAACCTCTTAAGATTTCATATGTAGTGGGCGAAGACTATACGCTTCAGGATCACTTGGACGAAGGCACTGCCATGAAAGTGATCAAGCAGCAAGGACCATGGGATTTCGTGCTTTTACAAGGGAAAACGGCGGCCGAATTTGATGACAATTATGATGCGGTGATCCAAAAATTCATTCCAGCGATAGTGGCATCTAATGCCCGACCAACACTTTTTCAAAACTATGTGGATAGTCCTGCAGATGTGTCGGATTCGCGGACAAAGTTTGCTTCAATTGGCAGCTCTCTCAACACCAAAATACTGCCGTTGGGAAGGGTCTGGGCGTACGTAAGAGAGAACTACCATAACATCGCCATCTATGATGAAGATGGTCATCATCCTTCATTGAAAGGCAGCTATCTGATCGCCAGTGAGTTTTATGCATTTTTCCTACAGAAACCTATAGTCGACTTACCAATTGATCTCGATTATGTAGACGACACTGACAAAACAAAGAAGATTTTTGGAGATCCTCAAGAAGCTCTCGATATAAAGGCGGCGGTTCAGCACGTAGTGCCGTGAGCCTTCTTGTTAGTACGAGAGATCAGTTCGCAACAATGTCAGGGCTTGTATGCTGGATAGTGGAGTTCCAAAATCTTTGTAATTAGTTGGTTGCCCAAGTGCTCTCGGTGAATCGAGTCTAGCAGCGGTTGTGCCGCTCGCGGATTTTTTAGCCAGCCTAAAAGATGTGCGGCTTGTTCCGCTTCTGTTTGCTCATGCGAATAGATCATGGATGATAGGTTTGTTAGTCCGATCGACGCGGCTATCTGTTTAAGCGCGTCTTTGGCTCGGTGGACGGATAGGTGGCCCGGTCCTTTTTCGATATTTTCTAACAGCGCACGCACTACAACCTGTCGCCATTTCGGTGATGATAGTGCAAGTGAGACTGAGTATTCCAGCATGGGTAGCTCGATCTGGCGCTGTTTCAACGCGAACGGCATTTTACTTTCTGCGGAGAATGAAGATAAATTTCGTTGCCGCATCTCTACCATGGCGAGATGATATTGCTGTTCGCAACTCGTGAAGGTGCTGTCGCCTAGCGGCTCCGCTATATAAGGTATCTGCGGTAAGTTGGCGCCTTGTAGCATTTCTTTCCATGCGTCTGATCTATATGTAGACCGAATTTCGGCTTGTATAAGTTGTAGCTGCCGAATATAACAACCAGATAACAGGACCTTAAAAGCTAGCGCAGGGCGCTAGTTGAGTTACTTTACGGTTTTTGCTAGCTTTGCTAGGTTTTTGGTGATTTCGGTCGTCGGTCGTGATTATAGTTGGACGTAGATGCCGATCATTTTGCCAACATTAGACGAAACGCTAGCTCTGCAAATGTGTAAGTAAGTCACGTGTATGAATGTGCAAAGGCACTCAAAACCTGCGTATTTACCCCACCTCGAGCGAACTTTCCGGCGTGCAATTATTTGTTTTGGTCTACCCCGTAAATAGCAAGCGTTGCCCCCATTGCCTGTCTTGAGCCTTTCCGAGAGCTGCTTGCGAAGCTCGCGTTCTCATTAGGTTCTGCATCGCTGTGTTTGTTAGCAATAGGTATCAACAAAAAACGCAATTTGAACCCGGAGCCGCAAGCAAAAACTCGATAGATTCCAGCGCAACAAACAAATTCCCCCGCCTGATCAATCAGTTCACGCTGTACGCCCCAAATTCAGAGACCGCCGAATGCCACCGCTAATGGTGTTGTTCGTTGTTGGGTTTATTTTTTAACAATTTAAAATCAAAAAAAATGAAAAGTTCGAAAAACTTCGGAAGTGCAAACTTCGCCAGCGTTAACAACGCAAACACCGCTCACGACGACTTCGATTGGGACGACGTAGCAGGACAGGAGGCTTATGCCAACCATCCAATGCGTGAACTGCTGAACAGCAACAGCAACTTCATGCCAATCAAACACCCTGAACGCCGTGACCTCCTTCGCGGAACTATCGTAGGTAAAGGTAGAAAAGAGTACTTCGTTTCAATCCCAGGCGTCGGTAGCGATGCGATGCTGCCCTTCAGCGAAGCTGACGGTGAGCTTGCCAACGGCGACACAGTAAACCTGTTCGTGAACGGCGTCGTGCTCAAATCAGACGATCCAATGATTGTTTCTCAGAAAAGAGCAACCATCTGGTTGGAGCTGCAGGACGCACAGGAGGAGGGTGTCACAGTAGAAGTGCAGGTCAAAGAAGTAGTTAAGAGGGGCGACCGCATACAAGGTTTGAAAGTGACTTACCACAACGGTATGGAAGGATTCATCCCACGCTCGCACTTCAGCCGCGAAACCATTGCTGCACCCGGTGCTGAAGAAACAATGTCTGTGAAGATCGTCAAAGCGAATCCTAAAGGACGTTTCAGCGGCGAGTTGATTTTCTCTGACCGCCTGTCTGCCAATGAAGTTGCTGACAAAGCTTTGGAAGAGTTCGAAGTTGGCGAGATTGTTACCGGTGTGGTGAAAAAATTCATCACTGCTCAGAACAATCCCCGCGAAATCGGTGCTCTCGTAGCAATCGGTGACAGTGACTTCACCGCATTCATGCACTCCAGCGAAATCTCTGAAGGCTGCCGTCCCAGCTCTGTGCTCAGTGTGGACCAGCAGATTGAAGTAGAAATACTTTCAATCAACAAATCCAAACGCGATGTGAAAGTTAGCTATCGCACAGTGCAAACTGCCAAGTTGACTGCCGGTTTAGTTGAAGGGCAAACACTTCCTGCTACGGTCTTGAGGTTCAAAGAAAAGGTTGGTTTCTTCGTTTCCATTGGAAATGGATTCACCGCCCTCATGCCATGCAGCCAGGTTACTGACGGTCGCAACATCAATGTGAAACCGCTGTTCAACACCGGGGACATCATCGACGTGGTGCTGACTGAGCTGAACACGGACGAAAGCAAAGCAATCGTAAGTTACAAACTGGCCAGTCTTCGCTCGCTTGAAGAAGGCGAGAAGTACCAGGGAGTAGTGAACAAAATCCTCACTGACGTTGGTCTGTACATTGTTTGTAATGGTGTTGGTGGATTGCTGCACTTTTCCGAAATGGCTCAGGGCGAAAGGATGAACTCGTTCAAAGAAGGCGATACCACAGAGGTTTCGCTGAAAAGAATCAGCGAATCCAAAGACAACCGCACTCTGGTTGCCTGGTCACGCCGAAATCGCAACAAGTAATTCATTCATCATCTAAACCAATCACAATGCGTAAAGGCAAAAGAAAGGTCTTCGTTGTATGCGAGGACCATGAGTACAAGGACATCAACAAGGTAATCGGCCTCTTCCCATCTCGGGAAGAGGCTGAAAACTGCATCCGTGCGAAAGGCGAGGTGCTCTGCTGGAAAGCGGATTACTTCATGCCATTTGCTCTGGTGTGGGCGCAAGTACAGTCAATGCACAAAGACTATGGCTCGCTGAGCACATGGTGCTGGATCGAAGTTCATGAAGTCGATCTGCCGTTTCCAAAACCGCAGTTCTATAAGGAAGTGATCGCCATGGTTATCGGCATCATTTTTGTTCTTCTGGGCGTGGTCATGGACCATCACAGCATCAGCGATGCGCTCGTGCTAATCGGCTGCATAGGCGCTCTCATCGGCTGCGCAAGCGCTTTCCTCAAGGCTTAAAAACGGAAGTTGGGCTCACTTGCGCGGAGCTCTTTGTTGACTCAAAAAAAATATTCACAATTTAAATTGATCCGAAAATGAAAAATTCATCAAACACCTTTGAATTCGCAACCAAAACCAAAAACCAAAAATCACCAATTATGACTAAGTTTGCATGCCGTGTAGTTCTAACCGCCATCGCGTTTTTCTTCTATTTCACCTCAGGATTTCATCACCAACTTGTGTTCGTTGGTAATGCTTGGACTGCAGTTGCCTTTGGCGTTCTATTTGCGGGAGCGTCTGCGCTACTGGATTTTGAAGTTTTTGTTCTGATTAAAAAACTGCTGTACTGCGGCTATTCGTTTTTCCATATCAGGGTTTTGCGTGCGCTGATTCCACTTGTCGCTGTCGCTATTCTTATCGCTATCTTTGCTGCGAGCTTTCCGCAACACTTTAGCTTAAGTGATTTTTCATGCGCTGTGAACTCCGCGTTGCTGGTGGCTGCGATTAACTCGCTCACAGTACAAACTGCGCATAACGCGTTCTTGTTAACTGCAGATGAATTCTAATCCTTCGTTCAAAACTAGCACTTCGCTTACCTCGGTGAGATCAAGCTAGTAAAACTGAAATCGGGCTCCGCCTCACACGGAGCTTCTTGTTAACTCAAAAATTATTGTCATGTCTAAATTGATCATCAGCAGGCGCCGATTACGGTTTCTGCTTTGCACTACAGCCGCATTGTTTGCGCTGTGGATTGGGTTCTCACCGCGTTTTGCACCCGGAATCTACAACAGTAAGTTGTTTCATCCTGAAATGCAGCGTGGCGTGGCTAATGATTTGTTCCAGGTTGTCTCGTTCAAAAACTACGAGGTCTTCTTCAAAGCCAGTGATGGAAAACGTATACATGGCTGGATGTTCATCAATCCTGCCAGCACCAAAATTCTGTTACTTCATCCTGGAAATGCCGGAGACATTCTCGGCAGGTTGGCTTTCGTTCGCATGTTGCTCGATGCTGGTGCATCAGTATTCACTTACGAACCACGCGGATTCGGTCTCAGTGAAGGTAGCCCGTCTGTCGTCTCTGTCTGTAATGATGGGGTTTCGGCGTTCGACTTCCTGACTGAAACGCAAGGCTACAAGCCCGACCACATCGTGCTCTATGGTATCTCGCTTGGTGCGGCCGTTGCTACCTACGTTTCCACAAAGCGCCCAGCCTCGGGAATAATCTTGCAGTCAGGGTTCTCATCGCTGGAGCAAATCGCCAAAGAACAAGTGCCGTTGCTACACATCTATCCATCCTGGTTGTTTCCACGACCATCCATGAACACCGCTGAAACTCTCACCAAGCCTCATGCTCCCTTGCTTCTCTTGCATGGTGAATTGGATCGGCTAATTCCTATTTCTCACTCGCGACGCATTTTTGCACAAGCGTCCTACCCGAAGCAGCTTGTAGTATGTCCACACTCAACGCATACGAGTATCGATCAAAGAGATCAGAAGCTGTTCATATCGACAATTGCTGCCTTCGTTCGCAGATTAGGATAGGGATTCACTATGAAAACGAAATCAAACTAGTGATTCAATTTGCTGACGCGGATTGACCCACTAGTTTTTTTGGTTTTTATTCTATTAAATTATATAGTTGAAAGTCCGAAGTGCTAACTGGACGTGGAGTTCTAGACGTGATTCTATTTAGGCGTGGGGAATAATTGATCTGACAGTTTCGGGAGGATCGGCTTTGGTTCGCAAGGAAAATGATGCGATTAGCTCTTCAACCGAAGTGAAGTCAGCTGCTGCCATGCAGAGTTCCAAAAACTATTACCTTCCCAAAATAGTGTTGTGCCTTCTAGGCGATCTGGACTCGAAAACTGAGTTGGAAGAAATGTTGAACGAAGCGAACGTCGATTATGAGTTCGGCGAGCGCGATGCACGCATGGAAGAATCGTTCAAGGGTGTTGAGTTCGGCACCAGACCTTCTCTGAAGCGCGAAGATTTCGACGCGATTTCGGATCACTCGCTGGTCCTGTACATCCTCAGCAACGGTTATCCGAAGGCTTCGGCGTTTCAGGCTTCGGCGTGGTTTTTGCTTTTCGGCTGCAAGTTGCTTGAGACGGGTGCAGTGGCGATGAAGTGTGAGAGCTCAGGCATCTCGCATTCGCGCCTGCGTTGGCTGACTCTTTCCGAGGCTTGTAAGCGCCACTCTTCTACTCAGCCCGAGCGCGAGATTGGCGAGGTAGTGGCGGGACTCTACACCGCCCTTTTCGAAGCGTATGTGCAATATCCGATTGGTTCTGCGAAGGACTATTGGTCTTGCGGAATGCATTTGCTGGGACAGCCTGATGTGATTATTGCCACCGAGCTTGTTAAAAAGGCGCTAGCCGATAGCGATTCGCCTGTTGCAGATGTTGCCTACTTGTTCAATGCGTTTTGTCTGTACATTCTAGGTGAGAGCTCAGAGAGTCACTTTGAGTCCGGTGGTACGTTCCATCCTGATTCTGAATTCCCGAGCTTAAAAGTCGTTTGGGAAGAGTGTGAAGGCTATCCCCACGATGATCTGTACTTCAATCCGTATGGACGCTGGCGGTTCAGCAGTATTAGCGATTGATCCAGGCGGGTAATGTGGGCGCACCATTTCCAGAAGACTGGCGGCTATAATGTCGACGGAGGGGCGTTCCGCTTGGCAAAGCTTTTACTAGTCGATGACGACGAAAACCTGGTATCCGTAATCGAAAAAGTGCTCACTGATGAGAAGCACGTTGTCGATAAGGTACACAATGGCACAGAAGCGAGAGCCTATCTGGAAGGCGTTCCATACGACTTGATTGTTTTGGATTGGAGCTTGCCTGACGCAACCGGCTTGGAGTTGTGTTTGGAATTCCGAGCAGCGGGGGGGAAGACGCCGATTATTTTTCTGACTGGACACGATCAGATCGCCGATAAAATGACCGGTCTGGATGCGGGAGCTGATGATTATCTGACCAAACCTTTCGCTGTCGGTGAGTTGGTGGCACGTATCCGCGCGTTACTGCGGCGCCCGGTGCAAATACGCAACAAGACTTTGTCTGCTCGCGACTTAGAGCTGGATCCAATTACCCATGTGGTGAAGCGCGCCAACATCGATCTGAAGCTCTATCCAAAAGAATTTTCGTTGCTCGAACATTTTTTGTTGCATCCAAATCAAGTTTTTTCCGTTGATGATTTGTTGGATCGAGTCTGGAAAACAGATGCGGACGCGTCCACGGAGACAGTGCGCATGACGATCATGCGCCTCAGGCAAAAGATCGAAATAGACGACAAGAATCCGCTTATACAGACGGTTCGCGGAGTTGGTTATCGCTTGCAGCCTTAGCGATGGTGAACCAGAACGTGCTACCTTTGCCTTCTTCGCTTTCTACACCGATCGACTCGCCATGTTGAGCGATGATCGTCTTGCATATTGCCAGACCCAAACCGAAACCTTTGCTTTTATCTCGTGACGAATTGGCCTGCTTGAATCTCTCAAAAATCTCACTCTGTTTGCGGATCGGAATTCCTGGTCCGTGATCAGATATGCGCAACTCGATGTGGTTGTCTTTTTCTCTGACGCTAATTTCTATTCGGTCATTTTCGGGTGAATAGCGGATCGCATTGGCAAGTAAATTTGTCAAAACCTGCACTAATGCCTCTCGATCGCCGAATCCTGCCAATCTGGTCGGTTCGTTCTGGAAGGCAATTGATTTTGAGGAAGCTGGCTCAGATACCATTTGTAGTGCTGAATTGATCAAGTCTTGTACCTGGAAATTTCTTAGAGAAAGCTCAACCAAACCAGCTTCCAGCTTTTCGAGATCAAGGAGTTTAGTCACCATCTGAAGCAAGTTGTCAGCGTTCGAATCTGCGATGCTCAACTTCGTCTGGGCTTGAGGAGGGATTGCACCGAGGCTACCGGATTTGATCAGCTCGAAAATCGCCCGCATCGAACTGAGTGGAGCACGAATATCATGGCTGACCATGGCGACGAATTCACGTTTAAGGCGCTCCAGTTTATACCGCTCCGTGACATCAATAATGGTGGCAAGAATTCTGTTGCCAGCAGAGGTGTCAAAGCTCGTCACTGAGACTTCTACCGGGATGAATTCACGATCGCTGGATACACCTTCCATCTGCGCTGGGCGAGTGGCAGTGTCATGCTTGAGTCTGGGCAACAGTGTTCGGGGATCAGCATCCGCTCCGCTGACGTTGAGAAGATTGGTAATCGGTTGATGGACAATCTGTGGAGACGAATAAGAGAATAAAGCTTCGGCTGTCGGGTTCAGTGATTCGATTTCGCCAGCTTCGTCGGCGACAACTAGCGCTACCGGTACCGCGTTAATTACTGAAGAGAGGCGTTCTTCGCTGGCTTTTAGCGTCTCAATCATGGTTCGTTCTTTCTCTGTCGCCTCTTTCAATGCGTTTGCCATTTCGTGAAACATGCGATCTACATCACCGATCTCGTCGGCAGAGTGGATGCGCTTTTGAAGGGGCTCATCAGCTGCTAAGCGCCATGCATTGTCCTTCAGTACTGACAAATTGGTCACCGTTCCGCGGACGAAGAAAAGTCCTAGTGCCACCGCCAGCAGTGCGTTCATGGCAACGGCGATATCCAAAAGTTGTTCCAGGCTTTCTCGAAATATTTTCTTCTGTTCGTTGACGTTGAGAACGATTTTCTCTTCCTGGACGGCTAGCCGTGAAAGCTCTGAACTGAGCGCCGTTCCAGCCGCTCTGAATTTGACGCTGGCGGCAAACTCTGCCATCAAAGAACCGGGATTTCCCTCCTTCTTGGTTCGATCGCGGACTTTCCTTACTTCCGAAAAAAAACGCCTCGACAGAGTGGCAATTTTAGTTCCTTCTTCGGCATCCCCGCCTTCGGTAGCAACTAAGTTGGCAAGGTTAGCGATGCGGTTGTGGGCTTCGACCGTGACTATGTCCAGATCGCGCAGTGAATTTTCGTCACGCTCGTTGTAATACAAAACGAGAGCGCCAAAGAGTTGTCCCGTTTCAACTGTGGCAACGGTGATATTGGCGACGATCTTCTTCGAGCGTTCCTGTTCTTCAGCCTGTTGCTCAGTTGTGCGCAACTGTGATTTAAGGGCGACGTAAATCACGCTTTGGAAAAGCAAAGGCAATACGACGATGAGGATGCCTTTTTGCGCTAGTTTGAGGCGTGGCGGTTTCATGCGGAGGGCTTGGTCCTGCAGGGGTGGGCAAACGCCGGGGCATCGTACTTCAATTGTATCCCTGAAGAGTATAAAGCTGCAGTCTGCGCCTCGTATATGCTTTGAGCGTCTGCCGCAATCGGCATCCACCGAGCCCAGGATGAAAAGCGGTCATAATCACTCTATGCCTGATCAAGCGAAAGAAATTAAGACGGTTGCTGAAGTTTGGAGCGGTGCTTTCGCTTGGATTCTTGCTCGCCTGCTGTTGGCATTGATGCTGCTCTTGCCTTTTGCGCTGGGATGTTTCGTTGGCGGAGTAGCGCTGCACGATCCTGATACCTGTTGGCTATTGGCGCTAGGTCGCTACATCTTCGAGCACCACGCGCTGCCGCCCACTGATCCTTTCTCATACACTTTTGCACTCAGGTCTGGCACGCCGTTCGTCATGTATCAGTGGTTGAGTGAATTGGCTTTCTATTGCGCGTACAAGTTAAATGGATTGCCTGGTTTGCTGGCATTTGCGGCGCTTTTGCTAGGTCAGTCTTTCCTCGTCTTCCCATTGCGGTTGGCGAGCCGGTTTAGCCCGGTTTGTTTAGCTGCATTGTTGACGATTATTGGTCTCTTCGCATCATGTTTTCACTACCTTGTCAGACCTGAAATCATGTCGTACATCTTCATGTCTTTCTGTCTTGTGCTGTTGCGAAGGATTTATTCTGCCAAGAATAATGATCCCGTGCAGTGGTTCACGGTAGGCTCCTTCACTGTCTTGATGTTCGCCTGGGCCAATGCCCATTCCGCCTTTGTGCTCGGATTGTTGCTGGAAATTGTCATACTGCTGGTCACCAAGTTACAGTCGATCGTGCAAAAAACGCCGTTTCTAGGATCTTCTAAAACTGCACTGTTCGCCCTGATTGGCTCGTTCCTGGCCACCTTCTTCAATCCCTATGGGATTGGCTTGTGGTCTTATTTGCCGGGATTGTTCTTTGCAAAATTCAACTACCGAATTGCTGAATTGCGGCCGATTCGATTTTCTGATCTCAATGATTTCACTTATTATCCGTTCGTCTTCCTCGTTATTGTCAGTTGCTGGATCATCTTCAACGCCTTCAGATATGCCCGAGAGTCTGGGCAGGCGGTCAAGTGGAGTAATCTAGTTGTGATCGCCATTTGTATTTTTTATGGGTTTAAAGCTCGGCGAATCATTCCATTTTCGGTTCTGATGATCATTTCGCAGGTTAGTGAATTGTGGTTGCCCAAGCCAGCCGCCAAGAATTCAGATATGCGGAAGCTGTCTTTTGCTCAGGCGTTTGAGAAAAATTTTGCCGGCATTTTCAACCCTTCAACTTTCGTATGGCCTATGACTGTTGCAGCTCTCAGCCTCGCTGGTTGCTATTTTACGTTCAGCAAAGTGGTATCACCGACGATTCCGCAAATGAGCAAAGCATTTCTGCCGCCAGTGAAAATAATTGATTTTTTACGGTTGAACAAACAAACCGGAAACGTCCTCAACGACGCGCAATTTGGCGATATGTTGATTCTATATGCGCCGGAGATTCCGGTGTTTATAGATACTCGCTATGACATGCACGGCGAGCCAATGGTGGCCGACTATGTCGCTATGATGGGAGCGACTGGCGATTGGCGCGCGTTACTGGATCGCTACAAGATCGACTGGATATTCGTGCCACCAGCCGCCAACCTTGTCAAAGAACTCAAGGCTGACTCACACTGGGCTGTAGTGCGCGAAGATGACACTGCGACAGTAATGAGGCGGACGCGCCCCTGAGGCTTGAGAGGCTTGGGACCTCTCAAGCGCTGAAGGCTTAATAGGCAGCCGCATTTTGGCAGAGATGCGAAAAGATGTCGGTTTTTTCATCGATATGTTTTCCAGATCAAATAATATTGGTGAGATCAAGGAGTTGCCATGAAAACAGTTATTATTACTGGCGCTACGGGCTTTGTTGGCGCCAATTTAGCCCGCCGTCTGCTTAAAGATGGACATCGCGTTCACTTACTGGTGCGACCGCAGTACT
>JBBQFO010000021.1:0-35294 GCA_038322035.1 Candidatus Obscuribacterales bacterium | reverse complement strand
TGCACCGGATCCATTGGATTTCCAGTATCCATCAAGTACAACTTTTCCATCAGTCCTTTATTGGGAAGGGCATCAAGATGCGGGATGAAATCTTCCGGTAGGGCGCGGTTTAAATAGCTCGGGTTAAGCGGCGCGTCGCCTACTTGTGGCGTGCCTTCCAGGCCTAGTCTGAACTGTCGCACTGCGTCGAGTTGCAGGGCGTATGTTTCTGGCACGATAATTTTGGTGCCCTGCCCTTCCACAGAGTAGACTCGAACCGGTGTGTCGACTCGCTCAACCCCGTTGCGTAAGAAGTCGGCGTCAGATTCAAAGGTTGTTGGTGCGCCTGGTTTTGACACCACCAGTGGTTCACTTGTGGATTCGTAACCAGTGATGCGGCGCGCAGTTTCAGCGAACGTTGTCGGTTTTGCTGAGAGTTCAAACTGTTCCGGTGCGACCGAGTGAGTGGCGCCCTCTCTACCGATGCGGTCGCCCGATGCCAGCGTAAGACCATCACGGACAGGGTTCTCATTTGTGAAAGTACTTTTGATTTTGCTTGTCAGATTTTCCAGCCTGCTTGGTGCGCCTTCGGCACCGGGGGCGGTCAGTGAATGCGCCAGGCCAAATCCACCGCCGATTAAGGCCGTTCCGTAGACCGATTGTCCCAGTTCTGTTCCTGACGCAAGATGACCTGTTTTGGTGAGAGAGTTTGCTTCGGCACTGAATAATCCAGCGGGGATACCTGAGATGATGCCAGTGGCGACTGGATTTCTCAAAATCGGAATCAGGGCTGAACGCTCTACGGCAGAGGCGCCAGCCAAACGGTTTAAGCCTAATCCGGCGCCAGTCATGGTCATGAAGGTGCCGGCACCTACTGCTCCTTGAGTGCCACGATCGAGTAAAAACTGACCAAGTCCACCGTTATTTGGTTGGCTGGGGCGTAGGAATGCGTCATAAGCGAAGCCAGTCAAACCGGCTTCCTTCATGTTCATGCCGAATGCGGCTTGCTTAGAGAGCAGCCCGGCTTCTTCAGCAGCGGTTGTGCCTAAAACCCCGCGAACACCTTTGCGCACCAAGAGAAATGGCAACAGCATCCCGACAGCGCTGCCAACTTGTTGAGCATGCCAGTCGGCGCTGCCAAATTTTGCTTGCTCAGGCGCGCTGATCAATTGCATTTTTGAGAGAAACTTGGTGCCCGCAAACTCGTCGACTATCTGAGTAATGCCACTGATTGGTTCTTGAATGCCGGTATAGAGCGCTGAATGAATGGCATCGCCGAGGATATCGGTGACACCCTTTGACTCACTTTTTGTTGCAGCCGGAAGCGCTTCGGTCTGGAGCTTAGTCAAGGCCAAGTTTGGGGCAATTGTCTGATTATCGCTAGTGTCAGGTCGGTCCATAAATCCAGAGAGCTACAGTTGGGTGACTATTGCCGAAGTTTATTGGCCCGGAGCTCCAGTAACAATGGGGAAGTCACCATGTCCCTCTATGCACTGTACCCTTGGAGCCCCACCCGTCCACACGCCGTCTGGGCGGCCTCAGCCGTCGACCACGCAGTCGGGCATGCACCCTCGTAGGTCCTTGACGCTGGTTATGTCAGTATCGGTAACATCTAGCCGTTTGAGGGACTTGATTTTGGGCAAAGTAGTCATGGCTGAGTCGTTCACGAGGGTCCCAGACAGATCCAACTCTTCCAGGCTGGTCAAATCACCCAAGGGTTCAAGCGACGAGCTCATGATCCGAGTGTAGGAAAGGTCTAACATGCGAAGGTTAATCAATTCCTGGAGAAATTCGGTGCCCTCACGGGAGAGCATACTCTGGCTCAAATTTAATCTTTCTATCGAAGGTATATTGGCCAACTTAGCCAGGAGCAGATTGTTGTGCGGCTCGTTAGATAAATCGATGGTGGTCAGTTTCAACGATTTCAGTTGACTTTCCGTGCCAAGCAACAAGAGCAATTTGAAGGCGGTTTGCACGGTTTCGTGATCGGTGACGGCGCCTGCGACCAAATCAAGCAACTTTTCTTGTGCTTTTGCTATCGTTATTCGCGCCACTGCGTCTATGCGCTCGTCGATCTGGTTGCTGATGTGATTTTGATAATCGTCCAACGTGCGCTGCAAAGCACTGGCCAGGGTCACTGCTCTCAGTGGTGCCTTGCTGATAAAAGTTTCAAACTGATGGTTGGATGCGTACAAAATTCCTCGCACCATATGCAGTGCCCAGTTTTCAAATTCATTGATCTCGAAAGAGTCATCTATGCAATATTGATCCGCTTCCAAAAATGCGGCATGTTTAAAAAAGTGAGTTTGCACCTCGTATGTTAACCACATTAAGCGTGTCCAGCCTAATAAAAGCGCCTCCGGTAACTGCTTTAGTGGTAGTGCTGCCGGTAGTACCAGTCGTCCCGAGTCAAATGCCGTCGCTGTCGGCGTGCCTAAAATGGTGGCAGATTCCTCTTCGTCAGGGAAGTGATCTTGTAAGATCACTTCCCTGACTAATTCTGGGTTTGGCAGCGTGTTAATGGCTGCGAAGACGTTTTCCGGAGTGATTCGTTGGCTGAGATCTTGCACTACTTTCGGTGCGTATGAGTCTCTCAGTTTGTCGTATTCGGATGCCAGTGCGTCGGAAATAATCACGTGCGCATCATTATCGGCTCGATATAGCCTGGCTGGACCGACGACAAAGTCGTATTTTGCGGCTATTTCGAAGTCTCTGCGCTCAGTCATTTAAGTGCTAGTGCCATAGCGTTTTCTTTGCTCCAGCCCATGGCCGTTTGTTTTAAGACCACGTTATATCTTTTGACAATATCTTCTGCAGTAAGACCCGGTTTGGTAAGTCGAGCGCTTTTGAAGAAGTCGGTGAATGGTTCAAGATCTTCGACTACATCGGCAGGATTGCTGGCTATATATCGTTTGGCCAGCGCTTTCAAAAGAATCGGGTCAGTCTTGTCGACGTCCAAGACGCTTAAGTAGTCGTCAACTTCGCTCGCGGTCTTTGTATTTATCGTCGGCTCTGCAGCTTTCAATTGTGCCACCAGTAGTCCCTTCTGTGCTTCCGAAGGCGGTAGTCCGCCAAGTTGTTCCAGGCCTTCTTGGGCTGTAACTACATTTTCCCAAGTTGAGCCTTCCGGCAAAGAATTCTTGATCTGACGAAGAGTGAGTGCCTCTGACGGCGAGAGTTTTGGTTTTTTCAGTGTTAATCTCAGTTCATTCGTGTCTTTCGCCAGGGCAATTCTCTCTTGCTCTGACAGTTGGGCTAGTGTGCTGTCGGTGCGGGCGGCTTTGTCAACAATGGTCTTCATTCTGCCGAGGGCGATGCTATCTGTCGATGTTTGCCTCACTGCCGCGCTGTTCTCGATGGCGTCACCAAGGATTTGCATGGCTGGATAATCTTTCAGAATTTGGTTAGCGGATTTACCTCTGAAATCGAATTTGAGTGGTGTCTTTGTCTGGGTGCTGGTAAGGAGATGTGAATCAGATTGGGCATAGCGTTCAGCTCTATCCATGAAGCTCTTCAACGAGCCTAGTTGCAAATTGTTCTGTGGACCAACGCCGACCACGTTGCCGTCCTGGTAAACTCTGATTGATGTGATGTCGGGCGAGTTAGAAGCTGTTCTTGGAAATTCAATGTATTCGACGCCCCTCGGATCCAAGTTGTAGTCGACACCTTGAGTCAAATGCAGCGGCTTGAAAGTGGGCGGGTTCGGATTGACCCGAACATCGACGGCACTACCGATGTTTGGCAAGACATCGCTCGCCAACTCCGTTTCCAATCTGCGTGGTGTAAATGAGCTGTGCGCACGTTGCTCAAGTTCATTATAAAATGACGCCTCCGGCTCTCCCATTCCGGCGCGAGATGATTGGATGTCGCTTTCGAATCTGTCGATCGCTTTTGATGTTGTAAATATTTTCGTTCCTTCTTCTTGCCCTAGCACATCAGCTTCTTTGAGAGTCAGCACTTTTCTGAATTCGGGCATCGGTATCGAACCGTTGCCGTAAGGGGGCTGCAGTTTTGTAATGTCGAGATGAGGTGGGAGATTGCCTGATCTGTTAAGGAAATCCTTTGCTGCTGTAGCCAGATCTTGACCTTCAAGAGGTTGATTTCTTGCATCTCTCAAAGCCAACGCCCAATCGCCTTTGCCTTCCCTGATTTTCTTGGCTACCGTTGATGGATTGAGAGCCAAATCCACAGGCACCCACTCTTTCGTCTTCACGTTTAAGAAGGCACCATCGATGCCCGCAGAGTCAGCCACAGAGCCGTTTGCTGAAGGGACAAAGACCCAGCCGTCACCGAGTTTTCCTTCAGCAGCCACGCTGCGGAGACGGTCGAATCCTGCCAGCTCTTCAATGTGACCACCTTTTGAACTTGCTGCGATGTCGATTGATAGGCTTTGCTTTGTCAAGTCGGTGTACATTTTTACCGCAGCCCGATCTGCGTCGGCAGCCATAACTTCACCAAAGGCGAGGCGAATATTGCGGTCACCGCCCATTTTTAACAGGCTGATCACATCTTTGCCAATCTCAGGATTGATTTTTGGATTTCTTGCAAACCCAGTAAATGCATCAGAGACGTTGTCTGCTTGGTTGCGTAATAGCCCTATTTCTGAGGCGGGAGCGTTTGCTTTAGCGTTGTACAGTGCAATTCTGTCATGCACAGCTTTCTGCATTTGTGCCTGGAATTCCGGCGGCAGTGCAGAAGTTTTGTCTAATCGAACTGCCAGCTTTGCATATGCCTGTAAATCTCTAGGATCAAGATCTGCTCTGAGTGCGAACTTAAGGTTGACTTCAGGGTTTGTTGCTGCCAGATCTAGCAAATGTCTGAGCGCTGGACCTCTGGTGCCAAGCCTATCTAAGGCTGCAATTTGCTTAGCCAACGCTTGTACTTCACCTGCCTCTGCCGACTGCAAATGCGCCTTGATAGATTCTAGAAGTTTCGTTTGCTCGCCTGCACTTAGACCGGAAGCTTTCACCTTCCTCTCGATTGTGTTGATTTCCGTCTGCACTTGCTTTAAATCATTCGGTCCGCTGAGAACGTGATTATCTCTGCCAAGGGCGCGGGCAATTTGAGAATTCTCTGCTGCTAGCTCTGATGGTGAAACTTCTAGCTTGATGGCGTCGGCTTTTGCCAATCTGATTGTGCCATCAGCATTGGTGCCTTGAACAATCCAACCGCCATCTTTCTTGCCGGCGACTTCTATCTCCATTTCAGCGCCGACCTTAACAGACTTGCCGGGATTTGCTGCTGCCAGTTCAGCCGGCGTCAACGATGCCTGACCATCTCTGCGGAGAACCAGGTCACCAGGCTTGGTCGGTGTTTCGTTGGAGACTTTCCACTGCGTAGAATCATGCGAAACGGTGTCACCGGCTTTGACGTTATACGCTTGAGGCAGGGCGATGCCGTCGCTTGTGCCGAATTCTCGTGATGGTGTCAGGTGTGGTAAGCGGTCTATCGGAGTTCCGGTGATGTTGTTGCGAGGGTCAAATACTAAGGTTTCGTTGTTTAAGTGAAGTTCGGTAAAGGCATGATTCGGCGAGTAGCCTGTTGGTATTCCCCCCGGTGGCACCTTGCCCAGATACCCAGTGCTCATTGAGAGATCGAGTCCGAACTCATCCCCCAGCACCTTCATCAGCATGGCTTGTGGTTGACATGGTCCAGCCCCCTCTCCTTTGCCTGCTCGTTCGATGTAGTCACCTAGTAAAATTCGTTTGTTGCCGCTTTCACTGCGGAATAGAGCGTCGGCATCGTCGACTTGCTTGCTGGTCCAACCGGCTGGTTCCATCTTTTCTTTCGAAAAGGCGGACATCTCTTCGGCAAGTCTTTTGGGATCGTTTTTGAACTGATCTAAACGGGCGTGGGCTTCAGCAATAGTGTCACGCAATACTTTGTCTTGGCCCCGGTCGTAGACGATTCCAGGTCGATTAGGGTCGCTCCAATTACCATCAGGTCCAACTCTGGTTTCGCCACCAACGCTCTGGAAGCCCTCTTTGAGCTTGCCGCGTACTTCACCATTTTCTTTGTAAGCATTTGATTGAGCCACTGCTTCGGGATCTGCCACCACGTCCGGTTGACCGGGACGTGTTTGGTATTCCATAACTTTGTGGGGTTCGACGGCTTCTGCCCGCGTTCCTTCAGGCTTTAAAGGCGCGTCTGTGCGCTGGAAAGTCTCAGGATTCTCTCCTGGTTTCACAGGCTTGCCGTCAGTGTCAACAACCGTGGCATTGTCCGGAAGCGGTTTGCCACCAGCTTCTGGTTGCCAATCTTTTGTCAGTTTGAGCGAATCACCTTTCCCTGGTTCAACTGTTCTCACTTCACCGGTCTTAGTGTTTTTGAAAGTGACTGGCTCAGTGATGTTGTGTGGGTCTACGTGGAAGCCTTCTGCATCTCGGGTTAAGTTGGTAACGAATCCCTTGGTTGCGCCAGCCACTGCTATTAATGGTTTCAAGGCAACTGGAATGACAGCACCGATACCGAGCCCGATTAAGCCACCAGTCTTCAGCTGTTCCCAATCGACTTCGCCTTCGTTGAACGGCGCTGCTATAAGCGATGATGCAATGTTTGAACCGCCGCCGATCAGGGCGCTATTTTTTACTTCCGTGGTGACGAAGTGTTTGGCTGCCTCTGCGCGGCTGCGATTAGCAACTTGTTCGGCTATGATTGCTTGTTCTTGTGGATACAGCTCAGCCGCTTTCTTGATCAAAGATTCTTCCAGCGCTTGCCTGGCAGCAGGACTGGCATCTGGTGCGGCTTTTAACACCAGAGCGGCAACGTCTTTGGCAGCTAGTTTTTCTCCACCTGCTTGTATGAGTTTCGGTAGGCCGGCTTCTAAAACTTCTTTGCCGCCTGCTGTCAAAATGTCCTTCCCTGCTGTTGTGGCCAGATCAGCTAGAACACGAGCGCTGACGTTTTCCACCAGAGCGCCGGCTCCAGTGAAGGCTTCCATGCCGATGAAGTTTAAGGCGGCAGCAGAGCCACCTAGAACGAGTTGCTTGAGGACGTTCTTAGCCGAGCTGTCGAAGTCATTACCCTCGATTACTTTCATTGCACCGAGTCGGAATGCAGCACCAGAAGCGGCCGCAATCGCCACCACAGCTGCCAAACTGGCGCCTCCTGTGAAAGGAGTGGCGGCAAGTGCCACTGCGGTGATCGTCGCGTCGACGACAATCTCTGCAAGTTTTTCTTTAGAAGCTTTGTACTGCTCGAGAGCATCACCAAAATACTTGTCTAATGCTTCTTGTTTTTCCGGTGGTAAGGTTTTGTAGACTTTTTGATATTCTTCCAGAGAGCTTGCGTATAGGTCATTCGCCCTCTCCAGTGTCAGTTTCGAACCGTCTGCACTAAATCCACTTTCGCTTTGCAGCATGCGATGATAATTGTCGTAATAGCGTTGTCGTCCATCGGTTTCAGCTGGAGTGAGGACGGCTATGAAAGAGCTTCTTTCATCTGCCTTTACCTTGCTGAGGAAGTCAGCATCAAGATCGTGATGGTATTTCTTCGAGTATTCGTCTTTCAAACTCTGGCGGTCTGCAAATGAAAGTTTTGTCAAATCAGATTTGAAATCGGCGGGATCGCCGCCAGCACCAATTGCCATGGTGCGAATGCGGTCCGCTAAGTCTGGCTTGGCGTCTTTGTTTGCCTGAATTGCCTGAACAACTTGCTGTTCTTCAGCGCTCAGACGTTTCATGGCAGCGTCGCGTTCAGCTGGCGGTGCGGCTGCAATCTGCGGCAACAGATCTTTCTTGTCGAAACCGAGTTCCAGCTTCAGGTCAGCGGGAACATGTCCTGTCTCGAACAACGGCTTGGTATAACGCTGCATCATTTCGTACGAGCCGTATTCCGGTGGATAGCCTCCAGCGAAAACTGCGGCCGTCACCGTATTTTCGATCGACGCTTTGATTTTTTTGTCTTCGTCCGAAAGCTGGTCATAAGGCTTGTTCAAGCGGGCGCGCAGAGCTTCATCTTGTAAAACTTTTTCTGCGTCGGCGACTAGCTTTTGTGGTTTCTCGCCGTTCACTTGATCTGCTAGTAAAGTGTCGATCGCGTCAGGCTTCGGCGGCTGTCCGGTTGCCTCGACTTGCTTGAGCAGTCTTTGCGCTAATAGTTTCTCTGTTTCGTTGAGATGGTCTTTCAGGAAACCATCTATATCTTTCTTGAAGGCTGGATCATTCTTGTACTTCGCCGCATCTTCAGGCGTCATGTCGATGAATTTCTTGATTACGTTCTTGCCATCGTAACTGGTGCCAAACCAGAGAAAGGCGCTGCCCTTGTTGTCTTCTCTTGTATCGGCCAAGTTCCGATGCACTTTTGCCGCATCTTCATAAGTATCTTTGCTCACTTTTTGATCGAGCATCTGAAGCACGCGAGTGCGTTCACCCTTATCTGCATAAGTGTTCAGCGAGTCTTCGATTTCTTTGCGGAATCTGGCTCCATCTGGACCTTTTAACATCGTCCAGTCTTCTTTGCTCAGACTTTCAACTCGCGTCATTAAGTCATTTTTGTTAGTGCCGGCGCCCCAACTGAACGGACCCCAGCCGTCGCTGTGAGTCTTTGCCATGTCCGAAACGATAGTTTCGCGACCGTGGATTAGCTGATCTTGCCAAATAGAAACTTCTCTATCATTGCCGCCCTTTTTAAAGGCATCGTGAATCTTGTTGTAGAACTCCAGCTGCTGCTTTTCTTGATCATTTGCTGGAGCCTTGCCCGACGAAGCTATTTCGCGACCTTTAGAAAAATCTTGGCGTTCTTTGTCTGATGCATTTTTAGACGCCAGTTCGATGTTGCTCTTATTGTCAAAAATCCATTTGCCCGTATCTGCAGAAGTTATTGTGGCCAGAGAAATGCGACCTTCTTTTAGATAGTCTAGAGCGACTGGATCCATTCGTCTTTCCAGAGGGATGTCTTTGGCGCTTTGCCAAAAATGTAAATTCTGCACTTCTTCGCTGGGGAACTTCTCGGCGATTTTGTCTTTGAATCCAGAGTCCTCCATGATTGCTTTACGAGCTGCCACCGCCTCTGGTGAGTCGCCTCGGATTGATTCGGAGAACAGACGGCGATCACCATTGTCGACAGCGACGTGTGCCAACTTGAGCAAATCATCACTAGTGCGCTTATCAACGCCCTTTTCAAGATAAGGCAAGGCATCTTTGGTCGCTTTGGTCAGGTCTGCATTTTTTAAGGCGTCGAGATAACTCTGTCCGTACTGTTTTTTGAAATCTTCGTCGAGTTGAGCAATTTGTTTTGAGTTTAACGTCTGTAAGACAGCACGCGCTTCGGCATTGCCTCGTTCTTTGTCATCTTTGGCGTGGGTCAGTGCCACCATTAACGCACCAGCGTCATTAGTGCGCCCGTCACTTGTGTTTAAGGCTGACTCAGCTTTGCGGAAATCATATTTGCCGAGTTTGTCCTTCAGGTCATGACGCAGCAGATCAGGTTTGCCGTTTGGATCAAACTTATCGTGATAGATTTTTTCTAGTGCTGCCCGATCCTGCGCGCCAAGTGGTCCAAGCAAATGCATTACTTTGTCTGAGTCGGCGTCACCGCGCATGCCGAGCCACTTTCTCTTGCCCAGTGCCTCATGGAGTTCGATAGCCGTCTGCAATAGGGTAGCGTCATCTAAACGCGGCGCAGGCTTAGGCGTTTTGTCGGTTGTCACTTGAACGTCAGGCAAGCCGGTGTTAGAAGTATCCGTCGGACTTTTAACCGTTCGTAGTGCGGTTTGGTCGCCTGGTTTTGTCGCTTGCTGACTTAATGTGGTTGATGCGGTGTCGGAACTCTGGGCGCTCGGATTTTCCGACTTATTGTCGTGAGGATGGTGTGTGTCTCGGGTTTCTGGTGCAGTGGCGCCCATGAGGACTTGGCTCCGACTCCGTACATTATCTAGATACCCGTAAATGGGATAGGAAAACCGCTTGGGCGCGCAGACACGCCAACGCAAGGTTCATCCCAGCATTGAGAGGTGGCGGATTATTAGTAAGCCGGGTTACCGGTTCGAGGACGTTACCAGTTGACAACCCTTGTGTCAGGGGGGGAAATACGTAGTCCAACCAAATTGTTGTGCTCGATACATTTCGTGGCCGGAGACTATCTCTTCCAAACAACTGACAAAAATATTTCCTTCACTACCTGATCCCGCAAATCGGCAAAGATATCCTCGGGGCATGTGAAGTAGATCTGTTCGACTTGTTCGGCTCGTCCATTGACGTCAAGGAAACAAGCGATTGTTTCAGTGTTCGCAGTTGACCATCGCCCTTCCACTCTGATAACCCGTCTACTATTGAGATAACAGGTGTAAGCTTTTCTGACCTGAAAGTTTTGCCGGTTTGACATGCCTTCAAGTACTTCTGAAAGTGCCGATATTTCGTCGTCTGAAAGTTCGTGAAATTCAGCGTATAACGTAGCTGAAAAGGCTTTTGAGGCCGGGGTTGAAAGTGGAATCTGACGTTCGTAGTGACAAAATTTCACTTCTGGATTTTCAGGTGGGTAAAATTTGCGCAGAATTCGGCCACCGAACGGTTCACCCGTAGGCGCTTCGAGCCAGGAAGAAGGAAGCTCAATCATCTCGACTGAGCCAATGTTTTGAAGATGCCAAGGTTCGTTTGTCACGGTAGCTGAAGTTCTCTCTAGTGAAGATATTGAAGCGCCTATTTGGCCCACGTCAATAATATACGGTACCGAATCCGTTTATTTTTCCTGATTCGCCAGTCGGCGTTGCTTCCAGGGTGGTATCGAGTTTGGTGCCAAGTGATCGGGCGAGCCTAAAAAAAGGTCCGGCTGACAACCGTGTGAGCTCCGAGTTGTTACGTGCCTTTGGGAGCAGATTTTCAGGAGTTAAGAAATCTCGACGGAGCGCCAATCAGTAATCAGGTAACGCTTCGACCGATGGCTGCAACTGACCTGAACGAACATGAGTAGGGGCTTATGCGGGCATGTCAGGTGCCGTGTTAACATGCTTGTGCCGCCTTCTAGCGGCTGTTGATAGAGATCATTCATGACCGATTTCGCTCCAGTTGCGGAAAAAGAATCGCTGATATCCGACACCAAATATGGTGCGATATTGCGTGCACAATTTAAGCGCCCCGATCAACTTAAATCGGGGCGTCAAACCGTTTCTGCCTCCGCGCTGATCGCCCTGAGCTTAGTCTGGATCGGCGTTTTCGTCACTAGCGGACAAGTGCGGGAAGCGCTGGCATGGGTGTGCTCATTCTCTCTTTGTGCTGTGATCACGGTTGCCTGGTTGTCCCTTTCTCGTTCATCACATCGACTTAGTATTTTCCGGATTGGTGAAAATCGTTGGGCCACTCTGGCCGGCTCAATCGCTACTACAGTGGCTGTTTTCTCTGGTTTTCTGGGTGGATGGATTCTCACTCACGGAATGCCCGTTCCTGAACGGATGGTGGTGAAGAGACAGGTGATCGACATTGTCCTCGTCTCTCCGACTGACTATGAGGACCGTCACGACATACTGCCGAGCACGAAGCCAACCAATCTACCGGCTCGCGACGTGACTGCTCAGGGTAAGCCCCTCGTCGTACCACCGTCGATTAAGGTTCAGCCCTCTCCTGTCCATCCAGTACCATTGCTAGCCACTAGCACCGCAACTGGTGCTAAGGCCTTCAGCAATCCTGGTACCGTTTCCAACCAGCAGAAGGACGAAGTCGCCGAACCAGCTTTTGTTCTCAGGCAACCAAGCCCTTCACCTGCAGCGCAGAACAAGAAAGTCGCCAAAGCAATTCAACCGAAAGTGGAAGCTACTCAACCAGTGCTTGAGGAAGTTGCACCAGCTCAGTTGTTGGAAGTAACAGAGCAGAGTGAAAAGGCTAGCGAAGTTTCTCAAAATGGTGGACATTCCAAAGGCGGCACTGGCTCGCAAACGCTTCTTGTGTCTTACTTGCGTGACGTGCACCGCCGTATCAAGCGTGCTTGGACGCCTGGGGTTGATGATATCACCGGCAGTGCCCAGATCATGTTCCGGCTGCGAAAGAACGGACGGTTGGTCTCTATGAAATTGATCCGCAGCTCGGGTGAGTCGGATACGGATGACTCAGCGATGCACGCCATCACCGCGTGCACTCCATTCAAAGCGTTGCCACCAGAGTTTACTGCTGAATATTTGGACTTGCTCTATACGTTCAACTACAAAGTTGATCAGCTTTCTGAAGTGCCGCACGCGGAAATAGAATAGTGAACGTCTAGCGCCTGATATAGGTGATAGCGCTGACGTTCTTCAAGCCCACCAGTTTCAGCTCTGTGTCTGAGGTTTGAGGAATGGCCTTGTACTCCGATGCAGGTAGAAAGTCGCTCGGTTTGTAGTAAGCAGATGTCAGTATGATGATCTTTTCGCATTGCAACTTTCTTGCCGTAAGCAATATTCCTGCAGATTCGGAGGGATAGATTGTGCGGACTTTCTCGGAAAGAATGATAAGCAGCCACTTCTGTGAGTGGGCAAAGCGAGTGCCAGATTTGAAAACTCCGGTCGAAAAAGCTCGAGGGGAGACTTTTGCACCAGAATAGGCGAAAAATCTTTCGACTATTTTGCTTGGTGCCTCACTGGTGTCAACGTCAATTGCCTGATGATTCGAGTTGATCACGACTGTGTGGGAATGGACGTTCGCAATGGTCAATAGCGGCGGTTCTGGGCGCCAAAGCAAGAGAGCGAGCGTGCCGGAAAACGCGAGCGATGCCCAGCCTGCTCTTCTGCTGATTCGAAGCGAAATTAGGAGGAGTAGAAAGCAGCAGTAATAAAGAACGATGCTCAGCGCTGAGGGTGGTCCTAAAGTGAAATTTGCTGCGTCGAACGAAGCGAACGTGTTGACAATCAGAATCATCATCGTCAGTGGTATAAATGCCAGTGCATCTGCAAAGGCGATGATGCACGAGAAAATGGCTTGCACTGCTGGTTGCGGGGGATTGATTAGCGCTAGCGTAGAGCTGGCAAATCCGACCATGGTCAGCGGTGTCACCAGCGGAGTGACGAGAAGATTTGCTGGTATAAACATCGTTCCCGCTCTCCAGAAAAAGAATACTTGAATGGGCATGACGCTAAATTGTGCGATCAGCACTACGGCGATGGCATCTGCCAATGCCTGCTTCCATTTGCTTTTGCCGGAGTAGAGCTGCGTCGTGAGCGCCTTGCTTCCCAGCACTATGCCAACGGTAGCCGCATACGAGAGTTGCAGCCCAAGGTCGCTCGTGCACAACGGATCCGCTGTAACTGTGAGGAGGAACGCTAAGGCAAGTGCCGACAAAACTTGCGTTTTGCGCTGACCCGATTTCGTAATGAGCATTATCGTGCACATCAATGCTGCCCGAATCACTGACGGTGAGGGTCCCGCCAGTGACACAAAACCTAGCATACAGAGGAAGCAAGCTCCGTTTGCAAGCACCACTGACGGAGTCACGAGTCGACAGAGCGCGAAAGACATAACGGTAACGATGGTCAGATTGAAACCGGATGCTGCCAGTATGTGAGAAAGTCCCACATCTCGGAACGTGTGTGTTGTCTCCGCTGAGAGCGCCACCGCCCTGTTTCCCAGCACCATTGAGGACAGGAGGTCGGCTAGTTTCGGTGGCAGATATTTTCGATGCGTGTTTACGATCAGGTTTCGCGCGTAGGTCATCGATGCTTCATAATTGCGCGACAAGTTTGGGCTGGATTCGGGAGTAAGAGCAATACCTGGCGCTAGTGTCGAGGCGTTGTGAGGCTTCGCTACCTCGAATAGGGAGGGAGAATCCGCTGTCTTGCGATCTAGATAGCAGATGCTAAATATTCCCAAAGCCGCGAGTTTCTTTCGTTTGTCATACTCCCACGGTGGCGGATCTTTTCTCGGTTGATAAACGTGCCCGCGAATCCGCAGCCGGACTTGTTCTCCTGATGTCGTTGCTGAATAGATCTTGACCAGTTCGTCAGGCACCGCTAAAAACGTCAGGTCGGTTTTTCCAGAAAGCGTTTGATTCTTCGGGAATATCAATGACTCGCAGTTGAGTGTCAGCTCTCGTGTGGCTGCTCTGCAGTCGGCCCGATTGGCTGTGGCAATGAAGATTACATCCCGGCCGCTGAAGTTTACTAAATCTGTCGATGCAGGTTTGTTGCGCATCTGTCCGTATTCGAAATAACCAAGAGTGCTCATGGCGAGAATAAGTGCTATAAGAATGGCTTGTGCACTGATTCTCCGGCTGGTTGAAGGATTCGATTGATTGGCCAGCGTGAGCGCGGCTATGCGCTTCCTTGCAACAAAAAAGAGACCGAGCAAGCATGCCACCGTCCATAGTATCGGGATGATTGTTGGTGCGTCGGTGCTGTTTAATATTGCGCCGGCGGCCGCGAATGCAGCCGCTAGCACAGTCACTTTCGCGTTGGAAATGACCATAGTGCCTACGTTGTTTGTTCAGGTGGTTCTAGTTATATAAACGTCGTCAGGCGAGAAAAAGTTCAATTCCCAACATGAATTCAAATTTGTGTGATGAGGACAGTCCAAAGGAACAGCATGTTCTGTTTGCCCGACAGCAAAAACAAGCCAAAGCCTAATGCCGCGTAGAGCATAACTCCAGCAGCTAATCCGATCAGCTTAATCAAGACGACTTTTAGCGCTTGGCGCCAAAGTTGCCGATAGGATTCTGGCTGCCTGGGTTGTTGACCTGGTCGTTAACGTTCAACGGATTGAATGTTGTGCTCGACTGTTGATTCTGAACTTGCTGTGGCAATTTCTGCTTCAACTGATTAGCGATCTGTTCGAGTTGAACGTTGTCTGGATTGTTTGGATCCAACTGCTTCGCCAACGCGATTGCATCGAGTGCACCGTCATATCCGCGAGGTTGACCGTTGTTGTATGGAGTTTGACGTCCAGCGGCTGTTCCGTATAGAACATCTTGTGCGCCCATTGCATCAGGACCACCGGCTTTCAGCTGAGCTGCTGCCAACAGAATGCAAGCTTGGTCTCTGAACAACTTGGCGGTGAACTGAGTATTCTTGCTGCCGCGGTTCAGTGCGAGACTGTTGTCGATGTCCATCTTCATCAAGAGCATGTCTTTTTCATCGCCCTTGTAGAAGTCAGACAAATCGTTGACTGCGCCTGAGATGTCGTGCTTGCCGTAGATGCGAGTTTGCATTGTGGAATTGATGCGCTTGCCGATATCGTCAAGATCTTTCAGCTCCTGGTCTGAAACTTTCTTGCCTTTCTCGTCTTTGCCCATTTCGTTCTGGGTTTGTTGCTTGGCGCGATCAACGTTAACCTGAGCGATGATCAAGGCTCTAGCGGCTTGTCCACCGAGGTCTAGATCCTTGCCAGGCAGAATAAAGTCTTTCTGCGAGTTAGGCAGCAGCGTTCCTTTGTCCAATCTGCTTTCGCCGAATGCACCGGCTAGAATTACCGCGCCGCGATAAGCGCTCAACATGCCGTCGTACTGACGGTTTGGTCTTAACCAGTCAGATGTGTAAAGTCTCAAGGCATAGTTGTCTTTTTCGCCCAGTTCTTTGAAGCTGTCTATTGCCGAGTTCATTGAACCGGAAGTGCGATCCTTCATATCGGTCTTCATTTTGTCGAAGCCCTGATCTTTGATGTCGCCTTTCGACGGTCCTTCGAACATATTGTAAATACGTCCAACTGCCCACGCGCCACCGATCATGGCCAGGCGAGTCTTGTTCTCGGCAGCAGGCAGTAAGAATGCAGCGCCCATCAATACGGAATCAACACCAGTTGGTCTTAGCCAATTGCTATATGACTGATGATCGCTGGCTGGCAGAACGCTGTCTAAGATCTTGCCGCCGATCAGAGCCGCGCCTGTGTAGGCTGCTTTGGTGAGTAGACCTTTGCCGCTGAAACCACCGGCGGTGAACGCCATTGGCACCAACAATGCATTTGTGTTCCAAGACTTTGTCATGCCACCAACCAGCGGAATTGCTTCCGTCATGCTGCTGTTGTTGAGACCGTCCTGGTGATCTTTGCCGGTGAAGATTTTGTCGAGGTAGTGATCTGCCACCATCGTCAAGCCAACAAAAGCTGCGCCTTTGACGAAGTTGCTTCCAGGGCTCTCGCCCATGAATTTTTGACCCTGATTTTGAGCCGTGGTTATATCTGCAACCGTAGCTCTTGCAGTCTGACGATCTGCAAGCGTCTTCAGTTCGGCTTCGGTGAACAATCCTTTCTCATTCAGGTTCATCGCACCCTTGAGATTCTCAAGTTGCTTGGCACCATTTTCTTTCCATTGTTCGCTGGTCAGCCAGTTGACTCTGCTTTGAGCACGACTCAGTTCAGTCAGTTGTCCTTCATTTGGTACAACTCCAGCCGCAGGCGTCAAGTCTGTCACTTTAGTCCTGGTCTGCTCAACCATCTTGGAGACTTGTTCTTCCAGAGTGGAGAACTGATTTTGTTGCAAAACTAGATCGTTGCGGCGGAAGTAGCGCGAGTCAAAGTTGTCTTGCCACCACTTGGCAGTCTTGCCCAGAGCACCGTCTGGTGAGGGAGAGATCTTGTCGCGGAATTCGTTTAGTCTTTCGCCGGCTCCGTTTACCCATTCTCTGCCGGATGCTGGCACTACTCTGCCTGCGAGACCGTTGTCAGACAATACGGGAGCTCCGCTTCTTGCTGCAGCTCTCTGTTCCGGTGTGAGCAAAATCGAGTCGGCTGTGCGGTTCAGAATCCATGGAACTGGACCACCAAATGCGACACCACTCAATCCACCAATGACCATCTGTCCAGGGAATCCAATTTGCTTTTGCATTCCAAGATCGATATCTGAACGGTGTGGGTCGTATAAATTGTCGCCGGGCTGACCACCAGGTTGTCCAGGTCGTCCAGGTTGACCGCCTTGTTGACCAGGTTGAGCAATTGGGTTCTGAGCGGGACCTGGCGTATTCCAGGTGACCTGCGGATTTGGGTTCCATTTTGGACCGCTTGGTGAATCACCGTTGCGGTTTGGATCCTGTGTTTGCGATCCTGGCACTACTGGCGCCACCTGATTGTAACCAGGTCTCCAGACTTGACCGCCGCTTTGTTGAGTCTGCTGCTGTTGTTGATCGCCGCTTGGTTGAGTTTGCTGCCGTTGCTGTTGTTGATCGCCGCCGGTGTATCCAGGCGCGACTTGCCCGTAGCCCTGCCGCCATGGCTGGCCGCCGGCTGGCTGCTGTTGCTGTTGTTGCTGCTGTTGACCATCGCCGTAGGCAGGTGCAACTTGGCCGTAGCCACCGCGCCATGGTTGGTCTGTTCGTTGGTAAACTTCCTGAGACGCCGAGCCTGTAAGTTGTGTGTTGGCATCAGCAACTACTGTTGGTGGACGCCATGGCTGCTTTGTCCCATCCGCAAGAAGAGCGTTCTGCGTCGTCTCATCCTGAGGCGGCGTCACTCGTCTGTCGTTTGTGTTATCTAGCCCAGCCATTGGAAAACCTCCAGCAAAAAAGAAACTATGGATTTGAGCTTGGGCGTGCTCGTACCCGTGAGCATATATTAGACCTGGTTCAGCGCTTGGTACATTCGTGTTTTTACGTATGCCATGGGATATTTACCCCTGTTTGCCTAAATTCTTTCGACATTGCTTCAGAGCCCATAACCCAATCCTATCAGGAGGTTATGTCTACTCTGTGACTCGGCCATGAGTCGGACTGAGCTTGTTGTCGGGAAAGAGCGCCAGTTTTCGAGCATCCGCCGACCATCGCCAGACCTGCACTGTCAGTCTGGTGCAGTGTTTTTGGACTGAACAGGTTAGAGAACTTGAGTTGGATTCAAGTAATACTTGCTGTGTGCGGCGGCTTGCTGACCGTTATATTTTGCGTTCGGCTTTTCGTTGTATGGCACTAAGCAGTCAGCTGTGCGCGTGAAGACCATTTGAGCGATAGACATTCCAGCATGCAGACGAACTGGGCGATTGCCTACGTTGACGATTTCGAGAGTGATTTGAGCAGGTGGATGACTGAAACCTGCATCGATGAATCCGGCGGTCACATGTACCATGATGCCCAATCTTGCCAGACTGGATTTGCCGGTCAGCTGACCAACAATGTATTTAGGCAGACAAATTCTTTCGAGTGTAGCTCCAAGAACAAAGAAGCCAGGCTCAATGACGATGCTTTCGTCAACAACATGAACAAGTCCTTCGAGAATGCTGTCTGAGATATATGGATCGATTACTTTGTTCGCCCACTCGCCTTTTTCGTGCCAAGAAAATCTATCAGACAATCGAACATCATACGAGTTTGGTTGGATCAGAGCATCATCGAAAGGCTCGAGGATTAGGTTGCCTTCTCCGATTTCTTTGCGGATTTCATGATCTACTAGAATAGTCATTTTTCAAACCTCATCTGATGCGGCGATCCTGACAGATATATGACAGGGGTCACAAATGGCAGCTCGTGCTGCTCTAGCACTTAGTATAACCGCAAGAAACGCACATCGAACAAGACTCATACTTCGTCGAAGCACCGCTGCTGGAGCTGCATTCAGGGCATGGATTATTGTATATATAATCGACTTTGGGCTGAAACTCTCTGCGTGCCAGCTCCACAAGGTTGTTGTTGTTGGAAGAATTATGCCGTTTTTGTTTGTTGAAATTGTGATCATGCGAAGTCCGGGGACTAGTCGCAGTCCCCGAGCGGCCCACAGACTGTGCTTTTTTTATGGGGGTGACCACCATCTTCTTAAGAGGATCTGTTTTACCGATGTTCAACACTTGTGATGAGCGAGATGCATCTCTGTATACGGTGATTCCTTTCAGTCCCTGTTGCCACGCCGCCATGTAAGCGTTGTGCACATCGTCTAGAGTGGCTTCTTTGGGGAAATTGATTGTTTTGGAAACAGCATTGTCAACGTGCTTTTGGAAGGCAACTTGCATGCGAACGTGCCATATGTAAGGTATATCGTGAGAGCAGACCCAGACATTTTTCACGTCTTCGGGAATTTCGTCGATATGCTTTAACGTGCCTTCGTGAGCGATTCTTGCCATCACTTCGTCGCTGTAAAAACCACGTTCATTGGCGGTTTTCTCGAATACTGGATTGATGTCCAGCAGCTCCATGCCCCCGAGCACGCGTCTGATGAACGAAATGGCAAAGAGGGGTTCGATACCAGAACTGGTGCCGGCGATTATTGAGATGGTGCCGGTCGGAGCAATTGTAGTGACTGTCGCATTGCGCATGGGAATGCCTTTGTCGCACCACGAACTAAAGCGCCAGTTCGGAAAAGTGCCTCTCACTGAAGCTAACTCTTGCGAGGCTTTGTGAGCCACGTCTTGAATGAAGCTCATAAGTTGTTCAGCTTTTTCAACAGCCTGATCAGTGCTGTATGGAATGCCCAGCGCAATCAATGATTCTGCCCAACCCATGATGCCCAGACCGATTCGGCGGTTGTTCAAAGTTGCATGAGAAATAAATGGCAGCGGATAGTGATTGACGTCGACAACATTGTCGAGGAATCTTACTCCTGTTTTGACCATCTCGCCCAGGCGGGTCCATTCGAAGTCTCCATCTTTGATAAAGCGAGCTACGTTGATTGAGCCTAAGTTGCAAGCGTCTCCAGGTCCAAGTGGCTGTTCACCGCATGGATTGGTCGCTTCAATGTCTTCAGTTCCTGGAATTACAGTTCCATTTTCATCGACGGCACAGGTGATTGGATCAGAGCTGTTGATGCGATCGATGAAGATCAGCCCCGGTTCGCCGGTTGCGTGAGCGTTATCTACGAGCTTTTCGAAAATATCTTTTGCTCTAACCTTACCCACGGATTCTTGCGTGCGCGGATGAATCAAGTCATAGTCAGCGTCTGCTTCAACTGCTGTCATGAAGGCATCTGTTGCCGCAACTGAAATATTGAAGTTGTTCAGTCTCGATGTATCGCGTTTGCACGATATGAATGATTCTATGTCCGGATGATCGACTCTAAGCATTCCCATATTGGCACCACGCCTGGTGCCGCCCTGGCGGATTGCTTCAGTTGCTGCGTCATAGACAGCCATGAAGCTTACCGGACCTGATGCGACGCCAACTGAAGTGGCGACTCGGTCGTTGGCTGGTCGCAGTCGGCTGAACGAAAATCCTGTGCCGCCACCTGTCTTGTGAATCAAGGCAGCATTTTTGCAAGTTTCGAAAATTCCTTCTAAAGAGTCTGGAACCGGCAGAACAAAGCATGCTGACAGTTGCCCTTTGCTTTTTCCTGCATTCATTAATGTAGGAGAGTTGGGCAGGAACTCTTGATTGAGCATGGCGTGATAGAACGTTTCGGTCATAGTTGAAACCGAGGTTTCGTCACCCCAGCGTTTTTCAGCTAAAGCCACGGCGGTGGCGACACGACGAAATAACTGTTCCGGTCCTTCAACGACCGTACCGTGTTCATCACGCATGAAGTAGCGCTTTTCTAATACCTTTAAGGCATTCTGTGAAAACATGGCTGGATTCCCCACTTGATTTCGCCTGATCGATCCGCTCTTGATTATTATACTACCAGTATACTACATTTGTATGGTACTAGATATAGCGGTGTCCGAAAGTTTATACGCAACATGTAGTATTCTGCCTTAGTTTTGGCTCCAATATTACGAGCGGCGACTATCTATATGGATGCGATCCACGTCGGTCGTCAACAGGAGAGGCATACGAGGAAATTGGAAAATGTAACGGGATTAGTGGTTGATGAATAGCGATTTGGTACCTGTAGACCCCAATAAATCGGCGCAACTTCTTGTGCCAATCATTGAATGCACTCTTTCGCCCAAAGAATTTCTCGCTCTGTTGGATGAAACACTCGACAAAGAGTCATTCCTTTCACTGTCTCCGCGCGACGTCAAGGGTGACCCTGCTCAATCAACCGCCAGTCTCTTTTTCCTTGGAGCAAACCAGCCAAGTTACATGGGCAGAATCAAAGGCAATCAATTTTTTCTCTGTCTAACTCAGTCATTTTGGGCAGGGCACTCAACTGCAGTTCGCGGTTTTATTGACGGCAACTTTGGCAATGGAAGCCGGATTAGCTTGTACAAGGACACAGCTCCTGAGCTTAGACTAGCAATACAGCTGCAATCAGCTTTGCTGGTTGTAGGTTTGTTATCGATGTCGGTACAAATTCTTACGGGCCCACACGCACTCACGGGGCTGCTCTCTCTGATTCCCATGGGCTTGGCCGGGGCACTCTTTATATTGGCAATACGCTGGGTGATGCTGCTGATAATGAGCAATCCACGCGCCGAAAAGCAGTTGGTTGCCTATGTTCAGGAACTAGCGCAGCGAGAGCGAAAATGATCTCGACCAGCATTCTGGTTCGAGATCATTTTGCTGACAGCTTATTTAGATAGACAGGTTCAAGTTCGAACTGTGTCCAGGGAACAACTTAGCAGTCGGATTGATGTAGGTGCACGCGAAGTTCACAGCTGTAGCCGCTTCAGCAGCTCCAGTAGCGATCAGTTTCAACTTGGCTGGATGAGCTGCAATATCGCCGGCTGAATAAACGCCAGGCAAGTTGGTTTCCATCTTCTCGTTTACGGTGATGGCGTTCACTTCCATCTTCAATCCCCAGCTCTTTAAGAAGTCCAGGTTGATTACAAAACCGATGTTGATGATCATCGCATCGAGAGGAATTGTTTCTTCCTTTCCGGTGCGGTTATCAAAGATAGTGGCGCCTTCAACACGGTCTTTGCCTTGAATATCTTTCAATTCGTAGAACGTCTTGATATCAATCTTGTTGCGCTTCATCTCTTCAACAGATGTTTGCACAGCTCTGAATTGATCGCGGCGGTGGATTAAGGTGACACTCTTGGCCAGCAAAGAGAACTCGTTAGCCCAGTCTACGGCTGAATCTCCGCCGCCGATGATGAGCACGTTCTTGTCGCGGAAACGCTCTTTATTTTTGACGGCATAGAAGATGCTGTCGTTTTCAAAATCGTGGTTGTACTCGATATCCAATTTCTTTGGAACGCAAGCACCGGCTCCCAGAGCCAACAACACCGTTTTGGTGTAATGCTCGGGGGTCTTGTCTGTGATCACTTGCCAGGTTGTGTCATCTACCTTGACCAGTGACGTGACCTTTTCACCTGACGAAATGGCAGGCTTGAAGAGGTTGGACTGAGTCGCTAGATTCTTCGCCAAGTCCTTGGCCAAAATCTTTGGATGTCCGGCGACATCGTATACATATTTCTCTGGGTACAGAGCAGTAAGTTGTCCACCCAGCTCGGGCAGCACATCGATGACTTTGGTCTTCAGACCGCGGAGCCCAGCATAGAACGCCCCAAACAACCCTGTTGGACCACCGCCAATGATGGTAATGTCATACACATCCATGAGTAAGTAGAGTCTCCCACGACACGACCAGCCAGTTAATCGACCGTATTGTAATACACTGCAGTCTTTATTTGCTTCAGTTATATCAATAATAAAGGTCGTCAAAGAGCCATCTGAGACGCATTGCTCAGTCGATCTCCCATAAACGAGGCTGTTTGCTTGTCCTACGATGTTTGCGGTGATTGCGTCTTGTAAAGCTTGAGAGATATTTATTGCCTGTGAAGTATCGGGATTTTGGAAAAACTGGACTGAAAGTGTCGGAGGTCGGCTTCGGCGGATGGGCGATTGGTGGTAATGAACATGGCAACAGTTACGGTCCGACCGATGACAAAATTTCTATCGATGCCATTCACAAGGCGATAGATCTGGGTTGCAACTTTTTCGACACTGCCGATGTCTACGGCTGGGGGCACAGCGAAGAGCTTCTCGGCAAGGCGCTCAAGGGAAAGCGCGATCACTTGATAATCGCCACTAAGGTGGGATCTGACTTCTATCAAGGTGCCGGGTTTCAAACATTCACCGCAGACTACGTTAGATATGCCTTCGAGAAAAGCTTGCAACGCTTGAAGACTGATTACATTGACGTCTATCAGCTCCACAACCCGTCTTTGCGCATTCTCAACAGACCTGAGACCTACGAAGTTTTGCAGGAATTGAAGAAGGAAGGGAAAATTCGCGCCTGGGGCGTTTCCATTTTTGATCCAATAGAAGGATTGACCGCCTTGAAAATTGGGCAACCGGACAGCATTCAAGTTTCGTTCAACCTCTTTAACATAAAGCCAGCCGAGGAATTGTTTCCCAAAGCAGACGACGTTGGTTGCGCCATTATTGCGCGAGAAGCTCTAGCAAATGGCTTCCTGACAGGAAAGTTCGAACCTGGTGCGAAGTTCGAATCAGGTGATATTCGCCATAATTGGCCGAAAGATTACTTGCTCGCCCGCATTTTGGCCACCCAGAAGTTGAAGTTCATGGCGCGCAAGCATCGCTCTATGACTCAGGCTGCGCTTCGGTTTGCACTGCACAACGAGCACATTGCAGTCGTGCTTTCAGGAGCGAAAACACCCGAGCAGATTGAGGAAAATTTGGCAGCATCAGACAGCCCGGCCTTTTCCCCTGACGAACTGCAAGAGATCGCATCTCTCAGAGAGAACGGCTTCAAGAACTAGTCGTGGGCGAAGTTTTTCGCCTATCTGTTGATGATCATCTTCAAGCGTTGTGAGCCCGGAGCTAGTGGCATCGGGGTTGCGATCATATGACCGGGACCGTTGGCGTTCGGGATAGCTTGAAAAGGAATAACTGGTGCTGCACCAATTGGAGCTCCAAATGGTGTTGACTGATTGTAGAACGAGGCCATATCTCGTGTTCCTGCGCCACTCGGCGCGGCCATTCCACCAGGAACGCCAACAGCTGGTGTCGGATTTGGTGGCACAAAATTTGTCGGTGCGAAGTAGGGTTGATTAGCGGTATTTGCATTGAACGCGGCAGCTTTGATTGCCTGTTGCGCGCTTGGGTCATGGAATTCAGCCGGCATGGGCGCGTAGCAAGCTTGATTTTGCGAGGTTCTAATCGGCGTGGCGTCTCGGCAATTGTCGATGATGCGACGATCGGCGGCAGCAGTTTCATATTTTGCTGCACCTCTACCTAGCACTCCGTTGGCTAGCGGCTCGTGGTGCCGAATCCAGTAAACCAAGAACAGCCAAAAAATACACATCATGTAGAAAAAGAAGAACCAGACGTTAATGCTGACCTTGATTCCCTCAAGAGCGTGGGAGAGCTTCATGCCCTGCAGTGCGCTTGTCCAGATCGGGGTTTGGGACGGATTTTGCCCGCCGTCGCCGTGGCTGCCGTCATGTCCGTGGTCGTGCCCACCGTCGCCATGTCCACCATGATGGTGAGCATCATGGTCGAGACCCAACAAGTGAGAGAGGAAACTGTGATGTCCTGTGTTGTTGTTGTATCCAAGGACGTGGTTGAGGAAATTGCCGCCGTCACCTCCGCCACTGTGCGTCGCGTGCCCGTGATGACCGTGATCGTGACCGCCGCCGTCCATGAAACTGCCGCCATCGCCTCCACCGCCATGGCTGGAGTGATGACCGCCGCCGCCGCCGCCGCCGTCACCTCCTGACCCGCCATCCATGAAAACGCCGCTCATGCTCGCTCCGATTTGCTGATTACGCGTGTGTGTATTCTATGCCGATGGGGGCGGTTGACAATGGGGATTCCCACACGCCCGGGGTGTGGAGACATATTTATTAATGAAAAGGGGGTCTGCTTGCGCAAACCCCCTTTTCCAAATTTCCTTACAGAAGAGTTAGCGAGTTTCGACGCCTTCTATTGCTGCCAATTTTTGTCTCATTGATTCGACGATTCGTGGCAGTTCAAAAACTGCCGGCAATCTCTCTTCAATTGAGCTGATGTGGCGAGTAAGTTCGATCGACTTGTCCATCAACCTGATCAAGATTTGCTGGGTAGCAATAAGTTGTCGTTGATTTTCGATCAGCTGTGTTGCCATTCTTGAATTCTCAACACGTTGATCGACACTCAATGAAATCAACTCTGAAAAACGCTCAAGCAATTTTTCTACTTGTGCTTGAACATAGGGATCTGATACCACACCGCTTGTGGTGGCATCGGATGAGGTTACTTCGCCTTCTTCGTTATCAAAGATTTGATCGAAACCCTCTAGACCTACATTCGACTCATTACTCTCTAAGGGTTTGCGCTTAGCTTCAGCCATTAACCAAAATCCTCCGCGAAGGGTGCAGCAAATAATCTGCACCATTAACCGTGCAGTCAGGAACTTACCATATATATCTAAGGAACCGCCGCGTCCATGGTGCCATGGTGGCGTCCTTAGAATTATAACTAAAGCCGATAATAGTGCAAGCGAAAAACAAAAAGATTTCTGTAGATAGTTTCTTATTATCAGATCAAATGCGGTGAACTATGGATCCTTTCTTGATCGTTGTATTTACAGGGTTCCAGCCCAAGTTGTAGGGCACTTCTTCGATCGTTTGGACATCATATATGGTTATATCCGCTTGATACCCTGGAGCGATCTGTCCAACTTTATCACCGGCACCAATCGCGTATGCTGAATTCACGGTAAGTGCAGTCAGAGCCTCCTCTGGAGTCATTCGCAAATGCAGGCATGCCAGTCCCCAAATTAGTGGCAAAGAAAAAATGTGGCACGATCCCGGATTGAAATCGGAACCAAGTGCCACCGCAACTCCACTTTCGATCATCTTTCGAGCCGGTGCATGCTCGGCTAGATTGAGGTAAAACGATGTACCTGGCAGCAATACAGCCACTGTCGAAGACGAAGCCAGCTTGGAAATTTCTTCGTCGCTGACGTTCAATAAATGATCTGCACTCAAGCTCTGGTGCTCGACTGCCAATTTGGTGGCACCGAGATTGACGAACTCGTCAGCATGCACTTTGGTGGGCATACCAAGCGCCTGTGCTGCGACAAATATCTTGCGCGTATCTTCGACTGTAAAGTAGCCCCTGTCGCAGAATACATCGATTATCGGAGCGTCAGCCCCGTACTGTTTGGATAGCTGGGAAGCGCGTGACAGCATATCGTCAATGATCTCTTGCACATATGATTCTCGGTCTGCGCCGGGAGGCACCGCATGTGCTGGCATGAATGTGGCAATCAACTCAACTGGTTGCAGCTCCCTCAATTGATAAATCGCTTGCAGCATCGCCAACTCTGATTGGGCATCAAGACCATATCCAGTTTTGACTTCACAGGTCGTCGTGCCCGATTGAAGCATGCGTTGAAGACGGAGCAAACCAGATTTTGCAAGTTCATCGGCGGTAGCACTTCTGGTGGCACGCATGCTGGCGACGATACCACCACCGGCTTCGGCTATCTCAGTATATGTCTTGCCCTGACAGCGCATGATGAACTCGTTGGCACGATTGCCACCAAATATGAGGTGGGTATGTGGATCGACTAAACCTGGGGTAACGAGCTTGCCACCAGCATCGACTAATTCGATATCTTTTGCTTGTCCATGCTCTTTCAAGATCTCGTCGCTTGCGCCTATGCCGACGATTTTATCTCCAGCAATGGCTATTGCCGCATTCTTGTGGCGAGCGACATTTGCCATTTCCTTTCCGTGGATAGCACCATTCCTACCAGTTGGAGGAATAGCCAGTTCACCAATCGAATGGATGACCATTGTGGTCTTGCGTACATCCGCTGATGACCCTTGATTCTCGCGTCCTTGGGTTGATGCTCTTGAATTCTCAGGCATAGCTGCTCCTCAGTTCGTCCCATATATAGTATGCGAAACGAAACGGACGTTATAAAGCCGCAGCCGTTGGCAAGCTCAAAATTAACAAGACTGGATTGAGGTTCGGTTATTTCGACGAGGACATCTGATAGCGATCGCACTGACGAGATCTAGACATACTTTCTGCCAGGCGCCGTTCGTTCAGACGTCGCGGAACATTCGTGCTAGTTACAGGTTTTGTCATCAGCGCCGGTTGTCTGCCATTCAGATGCTTACTGAGCCAAACCGACGCGGACCATCCAAATCGCTCAGCACTCTGTCGAACGGAATCTGGTGAAATCAAACTATCCTGCCCTTCTATCTTCTGGTGACTTTCTGTTCGTGCGCGCGGCGACGTTGGTGTGGTGTGGTGGTTCGGGAAAATCGTCGCCGCGGGTTCTGTTGATTATGCTGCACCATATCTGGTGCGACGTTTGTATGTCTCGTGTATATCTCCGCGAGTAAACTTCTTAGGCGCTCAGGCGAAAGTTTGCACTGACATCATCTGTGTTGCCCTTGATTGGCTCTGAAACCAGGTTGTTGCAGTACTGGCAGGAACCCTTGGCATGAAGTGCACAGGTTTTTGTGTCTGACTTTTCGTCTTTCATTTCATCTAAGGTCTTAACCAGCTCTGCCCAGTGAAGTCTATAGATGGATTCTTCTACATTGATGCTGATTGGTTGGAAGTCTTGGGTGCCAACTCTGTAGGTTGTGAGAGTCAGCTTTTCGAAAGCCCATCGCGATTTCAATTTTTCAGCGAGGTAATATTTGACTAGCACCGAAGATGACGGCCAAGCTGGATCGAACGGCTTGAGTGGCTGTAGTTGGAAGTCGACAATTTCGAGTCGCTTTTCGTCTTCATGCCAGAGCACCATATCTAATGTGTCTTCTACATACACTCTTACTGTGGCAATGCGTGCACGTACCTTCAGTGCTACAGCCGCTACCTCAGCGTTGCGTGGTTTGTAAGGCTTGTTTGCATATTTGATCAGTGACTTGTATGCAAACAAAAATGCTCTGGTGGCTTTTTCTTTCTCGCCGATCTGGTCTTCGAGTTTTTCAACAGGCCAGTTCTGACCCATATATTTCTGAACCTGATTTACTGAATCGAGCTTGCCGCGGTTGATTTCAGCTAACGCTCGCAAGATGAACTTCTTGCAGATGACACTCGCTCGAACGGGTGCACCGCCGTTAGTAAATTTGATAGACGCTAACTCGTATGCCTTTTTGCATGAGCGGAAAGTTTCAATCATGGCTGGTGTAAATAGAGTCCTGTGCATAGCGCACCCCCTTCGAACCGGTACCTTACGTTTGTATGTCATACTAATATATGCCATACCGGATATATCGTCAAATGAAACCTTGTACTTCCTGGTTAAAAAGACATCTCCGTACTCATATAGTTCCCTATCCAAAACATGCGAAACCGGCTTGACAGCGATGTTTCGGAGATATCAAGATCGATCCAAAGATCGACCGATCCTGACCTGATCAACATAGATGATCGATCCGCCTGCGATAGCGATCGGTTGTATGTATGGTTTATCAGCCGCTAGATTAAAAGTGTCCCGAGGGCTATAAAGAGATAGCGAATCGGACAAAACTGACGATTTAGATATAAGGAACGCGTTAGAGGTAATGCGAGATGGTTTTGGTGCGCATTGAACTTTTTGCTTCGATTGAACGTATATCTGAATGTCACTATTGAATTAAGCTGGAAAACGCCTAATCTGAACAGCGATAGAATTCCAGTTCTGATGCGCGATAATTGATCCGTGCAGGCAGCACCCTCACTTCACATACCCATGATTGGCAACAATCAAAGGATCCGTTGTGCACAGTCCGAAGAGTACGAGCCCACTACATCCAGTTCTGACTGTGTCGCAATTGACGGCGCAGATTCGTGAAGTTCTGGAAGAAGTATTTGAAAACGTGCTCGTCGTCGGTGAGGTTAGCAACGCGAAGCTATATAACTCGGGGCACTGGTACTTTTCGTTGAAAGACAAAGATGCGACCTTGCCTTGTGTCTGCTTCAAAATCAACAACACCAGTTTGAGATTCAAATTGGAAGACGGCATGCAAGTGGTGCTGCGCGGAAAATTGAATGTCTACCCGCCACGTGGTGCCTACCAACTGGTGGCTTCTTCAATTGAACCCGTAGGCATTGGCGAGTGGCAGCTTGCCTTTGAGCAATTGAAGGAAAAGCTGAGCAAGGAAGGTTTGCTTGATCTGGAACGCAAGCGACCAATTCCGATGTTACCGCGCCGCATTGGTGTGGTAACAAGCACGGCTGGAGCTGCATTACGAGACATTCTGAGCGCTCTGGCTCGGCGCAACAAATTGGTCAATGTAGTGATTGCACCAGCGAAAGTGCAAGGCGAAGGCAGCGCGGAAGATATCGTATATGCAATCAAGGCATTGCAGCGAATTCCTGATGTTGACGTTATTCTCGTCGCCAGAGGCGGCGGATCAATAGAAGATTTGTGGTCATTCAATACTGAAATAGTGGCACGGGCGGTGAGTCAATGCTCTGTTCCAGTTATATCCGGAGTCGGTCATGAAACTGATATTACGATCTGCGATTTGGTTGCCGACCTTCGTGCTCCAACGCCAACTGCAGCGGCGGAGCTTGTAGCGCGAGGAAGTGCCGAACTTCTAGATCGCTGGCAAGGTTTGGAAAAGCGATTGCTCTATCGCATGGAAGATCGGATCGCACGGGCGCGCCACACGCTCACACGCGTCGACCCTATAAATGGACTGCTTCGTTATCACGAAAGATTGAAACGAAAACAGCTGAAGGTACTGAGCTACCGAGATCGCATCAATCACAGAATGGCTCATGCTCTAAACAATGCTCAATACAAATGGCGTCAGAATCACGAGAAGTTGAGCGTTCTCGGGCCACAAAATGTTTTGTCGAGAGGTTTTTCCATCTTACGCAAAATCGATGGACAGATTGTGCGCACGTACGATGACGTGCAAGCAGGAGACATTATTGAAGGTATCTTGTCGCAGGGAAGGCTCAAGCTGCGAGTTGAAGAAGTTCATGAAGAGCGCTAATTGGTCGAAGAGTTTAGTGATGGCGCTACAATGCCAGTTGTTGGAGGAAAAATGTCACAGTCTCTATCTTTAGATTTTGAAGCTACGCTGACCGAGCTAGAGAAGGTCGTCTCCGAATTGGATGGTGAAGTGAAACTTGAGCGTGCACTCGAACTTTTCGATCGAGGCATGAAACTCAGTTTTGATTGCGAGTCATTCTTGAAAGGTGCCGAACAGAAAATCGAAATTCTTAAGCGCACTGCCAGTGGTTTGACCACAGAGCCATTCGAAGCTCGATTGTTGGAAAGCACTGATAAAAACCAATGAAGCTCAAAGGCTATCGCCCGTATTAATTTCGGATGTTGGGGAATATTGAGTAGACTTCGATGTCCGATTTGGTTTTAAGCAAAGAACGACGAGTTTAGTATGAAGTCAAGCCGCCTTTTATTAGCCGCAACTATGGCGCTCTGCCTGACTTCGTCGGTGACGGCTTCTTGGTCTAGCTCGATCAGTGAGCGTATGTCGCGGGCGCTCAAGCAGGTCGAGAAGAAGGACTACGAGGGCGCCGTCGCCTCCTACACCGAGATTCTCAGCGAGAACCCAAATTCTGCAGATGCTTATCTGAAGCGGGCAGACGCACGGCTTCAGCTGAAAGATTTTGATGGCGCGATCAGTGACTATGACCAGGCGGTCAAGGTGAACTCTAACTTTGTCGAGTCTTATGTCAAACGTGCTGATTTAAAAGTCAGGCTGGGCGACCCCCAGGGTGCCATCTCCGACTACAGTGAGGCACTCCGACTCAATCCCAAAGACGCTACCGCACATACCAATCGGGCGATCGCATATAAGTTGAATGGGGATTACTCTAAGGCTGCCGATGACTGCACCTGGGCATTGAACGCGGATCCGAGTGCACTGGACGCTCTCGAAGAGCGGGCCGATTGCAAAATGAAGGCGAATAATCTCGATGGTGCAATCGCCGACTACAAATCATTGTTCAAGAAAAACAAGAGCAAGGCCTCGCATCTGAATTACAACATGGGTCGCGCCCTGATGCTGAAAGGCAATAAGGCTGAGGCTAGAGAATACTTTGATCAGGCAATCGACTATCATTCGAAGGCTCTAAAGAATTCGCACAAGAATGCGGAAGACTACATGAAGCGTGGTTTAACGTACATTGAGATGCAAGAACCAGACAAAGCTGTTGACGATTTTGAGAATGCTGTTGCCATCGCTCCGGATAATGCAATCTCTCATTACCAGCTTGGACACTTGCGTTTGACGATGGGTGACAATAAGAAAGCTATCGAGCAGTTGAGTGCATCCCTGAAAATTGAACCTAAGCAGAATGTCGCATTGTTGGATCGTGCCGCTGCCTATGCGAATCTTGGTGATTTTGCATTGGCTCAGAAAGATTTGGATAGTGCCTTGATCGCCGACAAAGGAGCCGAGGTGCTCCTCAGTCGCGCCTTTGCTCGGCTGGGAATGGGCGATTCAAGCGGTGCGGCGGCTGATGTTCAAGAAGCTATGAATCTTTCGCCGAAAAGTGTTGAGACCAAGAAGGAAGCTGTTGCTTCGATTATTGCAAGCAAAGAAGGTCACCATGACGCTGACTTGGCGCTGGCTCAAAACCTCGAGCAAATGGCGCTTTTGGAGCTGACCAGCAACTCTGCCGCGGCTGAATCTCTGGTCAAGAGAGCGATAGAAATTCAAGAGAAGAGCCTGGAGAAAGGTAACCCTAAGCTCGCTTACAGCTTGATGCTTCTGGGTCGTGTGCAGTTGAAAAAAAGCGATCCGCTTAAGGCTGAAGCTCTGTTTCGTGCCGCGCTTCTCAGCCTCAAGCACAGCTCTGATGGAACGCAAAAGTATGCCATCTTCAACTTGGAAGATTGTGCGCGTCTCCTGATGCAGTCATCTTCCCTGGAAAAGGCTGGTGCAATTCTATCTGACACTCGCATGACTAGGGCAATGGCGGGCATCAATGAGAGACCATTGGTCGGTGATACTTCGCGTCGCGCTGAGCGTGCGATCGAGGCATACAGGTTGAAAAAGAAAAACGAACAGCAGCTAGCCAATGGCTCCGCGCCACCAACTTCGTCTTCGCTATCTGGGAATTCATCCACTGCATCGACATCATCGCCTGCAGTGGCATCCACAAACGCTTCAGTGTCAGAACACCAACAAAACGTCAGCTTCAAGCCACTGCGAGACAAATGGGCTCTCATAGTCGGCATCAGCAATTTCAAAGATGCCAATATCAATCTCCACTTCCCAGCAAAAGACGCGAAGGATTTTGCAGATTTCCTTGTCAAAGAAAAGAACTTCGCTCCTGATCACGTCAAACTGCTGACGGATAAAACTGCTACCAGAGCTAACATTTTATCGATGCTGGGCAACAAGTGGTTACCCCGCGTCGCCGCACCTGACGATCTTGTTGTTATCTATTTCTCTGGTCATGGCAGTTCGTCTAGTCTCGACGTAGGTGGTGTGAACTACCTGGTAGCCCATGACACCGATGTGAACGATTTATATTCCACAGCGATCGCAATGCAGGATCTGACTCGCATCATCAAGGATCGAGTTCACAGCAATCGAGTCATGATTGTCCTGGATGCCTGTCATAGCGGTGCTGTTGCGCCGAATGCGAAAGGATTGGCGCGTCCTGCCAATGTAGATATTGATCCTATTGTCCAGGGCACTGGGCAGTTAGTCATATCTTCCAGCAGCCCAGATCAACAATCTTGGGAATCAACACGTTATCAAGGCAGTGTCTTCACCAAGCACTTAATGGATGGTTTGCGCAAGAATGGAAAAATGACAAACCTCGGAGATGCCTACAGCTATTTGGATTCAGCCGTTCAGAGCGAGGTGATGCGCGACCGAGGCATGATGCAGAATCCTGTCATGAAAAGTCGTTGGGAAGGTCGCGCCCTGGTGATCGGAGTGCCACCAGCAGCGCCATCAGCAGGGCTTGGCGACATCGATTTGCCTGATTCTGGTAAATCATCCGCCCAGCCAGGCACCGCCAGTAAAGCGAAGCCCCATGCTGCGACAAAGCCCAAAGCTAAGGGTTCATTTGCCAAACGCGCAAAGTAAAGTCGTCACTGCCGGTGATGGCACGCTCGCCGTTCTCTGAAAACGCCAGGCTCCACATGCCGAAGTGTTGAATTGAATATGTCCGTGCCTCATTGCCGGCGACCAGATCCCAGATTCGGAAAGTCTTATCCAGGCTGCCGCTTATCGCCTTATCAGAAGACAAGAACTTCGCCAGCGGAATCCAATTACCATGCCCAGTCAGGCATTTAAGTTCTTCTCCAGAGTTCAAATCCCAAAGTCTGACTGAACTATCGCGACTTGTGGACAGAATCTGGTTGCCATCGCTAGAAACAGCGACGCTAGAAATTTCGCCTTTGTGTCCGGAAAATCTGCGCAACGAGGAGCCGTCTTTCAAACGCCACAAAGTAAGCAATCGATCCGTTCCACCCGATACGAGTTTCTCGCCATCGGGACTGAATGCAAGGCATTTAACAGTGCCGAGATTGCCTTCCAGTTTGAGAAGCTCTTTGCCCGTCTGCGTGTCCCAAACCCGCACGGTGCCGTCGAAACCGCTCGATGCGATTTTATTGCCGCTGGGAGAAAATGCGACGCACGTGACGATGTTTGTGTGTCCAAGAAACTTTCTAATTTGAGCTCCGGAATCCAGATCCCAAAGTCTAATCGTCTTATCACTGCTCCCCGATATCGCAGTGTTGCCGGTCGGAGCAAAGGCGACGCTATTAACGTCCTGCTCGTGTCCATCGAAACGCGCCAACTCCTTGCCCGAACTTAAATCCCAGAGCCGAACCGAATTGTCTGAACTGCCAGAGAGTGCTTTTGTCGAGTCTGCGGAAATCTGTAGAGCTTTCGTCCAGCCCGAGTGCCCTTCGAGTTGCAGGATCTCTTTCGCCTTTTCCGTTTGCGGATTCTTCGTCATCTCGCCGGCAATTCCGACCGATGCTGCCGCTACTTTCGGTGCCGAGACTTTGAACTCTGCATCTGGCGTTGATGGCGTCGATTTCGGTGCTACAGTGACCGCACTATCTATGGTGCCACCCAGTGACTTAATCCTTTCAGCAACTTGCGCTGCACCGTCTGTATTTCCCTGAGCTGTGTAGACCTTGTATAAGAGCAGCAGGGTCTTCAACAGTTGCTTTCCTGTCTTCGGAAGTTTTTCGGCTTCCTTGACCGCATCGGACAACATCTTTTCGGCATCGGCAAAATTCTTTTCAGCGTACTGGCTTTCCGCCATATCGAACTCAGAACTCCAAACGGATTCCTGTGCAAGGGCAACAGGCGATGACAGAAACAGAGTCATTCCTGCAATAACACCGGCACGCAGTGATGCGGCGTAGGAATTTTTGCGAACGACTCTGCGTTGTTGTCTATTAGTTCTTGCGAACTCTAGCACTGCATGCGGTATCAGGCGGTTAAACAGCCGATGGCTCTTCAACCAGGGCTTCTTCTGCATCCTGACTCTGTTCCGCGGCTTCGGCAGGAACTTCTTCCTTCTTAGGCTTGATTGGAGCGCCTTCTTTCAGAACATCTACAGTGATTTCAGCTTGTACTTCTGGTGCAAGTTTGACGAGTACGCGGTACACGCCCAATGCGCCGATCTCTTCGACTGGTCTGACAATTCGTTTGTCAATGTCAACACCGATGATTTTGGAGAGCTCTTGAGCAATTTCCTTGTTGGTGATTTTGCCGTAAAGCTTGCCACCTTCACCGGCTTTGACGCTCAAGTTGATGGTATCAAGGGCGTTGATTTTTTCAGCCAATTCAACCGTCACTTGATGTGCAGCGGCTGCTTTCTTTTTCAAAGTTTCGAGATCTTCTTCTCTCTTTTTCAGTGTGCCGGTTGTGGCGACTACTGCGAGTTTGCGCGGCTGCAAAAAGTTGCGGAAGTAACCGTCTGACGATTCCACTATATCTCCGGCCTTGCCGAGCTTTAGAACATTCTGTTGCAAAATAATCTTCATGACATCCCCTAAGCCAGCAGCTTACGAATAAATCTATAAATGAGATATAGGTTATGGCTATATCTGCGGACTCAAACTTTAGCATGACCGGCATCTGAGAGGAGCGCCAGGACCGGAACTGTTACGGTTTTAACGAAATATTCCGGTTCGGTCAGAGCTTTTCCCGGAACATGCCGCGCACGCCGGATGGGTCAGCCATGAAGCCGAAGCGGCGATAGAACCCGTCTGTGCCGGGGTCTGCGTATAGCGTGACAAGTGGAATGTCATACGTGTCTAGCTCTTTGAGAAGCTCATGCATGACCAGCAGCCCAATGCCGCGCCGCTGATGACTCGGACGGACGACAACGTCCCAAATGGTGGCGTTGAAGACCTTGTCGCCGGTTGCCCTGGCGAAGCCCACCATGACCGCTTCGTCCCATGCAGAAACGACTGCCAGACTGTTCTCCAAAGCCTTTGTAATCAATAGCGGCTCGCGGCGGCTCCAACCGACAGACGCGCAGATTTCCTGCACATCTTCAGGCGGCACGTCTTTGTTGTGACGCATAACTAAATTGGGCGGAAGGGGTTCTTTAGAGTTTTCGTATCTCTTCCAAATTCCCGACAGGACCATTTATTGCCGAAGCCTCTCTAGGACCGATACGGATTCCACATGAAACGTTTGAGGAAATAAATCAACAGGCTGAACCTGCTTTGTTTTATACCCTACAAACACCTCTTTATCCCCATCTTCGGTCG
>JBBQFO010000020.1:0-35305 GCA_038322035.1 Candidatus Obscuribacterales bacterium | reverse complement strand
GCAATGCAAGTGGCCGTCATGGTTATCATCATGTGCGTGCTCACTATCTCCAGTCCAGATAGTTCTCCGAAGTTCATCTACTTCCAGTTCTAATGGTCGCTGTGACGTCGGCGGTAGAGTCCAGGTTTGCGTAAATCAAGCACTGCGATTCGAACGATTCAGGCATCTCCTTTGGCAACAGCACAACCAAATACAACTAATGAGCCACGATTCGCGAATAAGTTCGCGAAAAGCCGCTTCCTCGTTGCGATTGTCGCATTCGCTGCAGTCAGCGCCGTTTGGGGCTCAACGCGCCTCGGCGCGCTCAGTCCCTCGGACTTCCCGTTCTACACATGGACGGCCTGCGCGATTGAAGACTTCCTCAGCAACGAACAAGGTCGACCACAAATCGACTTTGTTGGTTCATCGTTGATGCTTGCACCAATTGGTGGAGTCGATGCAGACTTCACCAATGCCGCTGTCGACGCGCCTCACCACCATCGCAGTTTGTACTTCGAGAATGCCTTCAAGAAACGCACCGGCGAATCTATAAAAACGTTCAACTTTGCCCTGCCTGGCGAAATGCCGTCAGACGCTTATTTGATGACTAAGTTCTTGATGAAAGGCGAGAAGCGGCCTGATGTAATCGTCTACGGAGTTGGTCCAAGAGACTTCCTGGATAATCTCTTGCCTAGCCCATCGGCGACAGATCCATATGTCTGGTTGAGTCGTTTTGGGGATGTCAACGATCGCATCTCATTGATTTCACCAGACTGGCAGACAAGAATGAATTACGAGATCGGTAGATTGATTTACCCATACGGACAGAAAGTAGACTTGACCAATTCGTTCGCTCGGGTTGTAGCGACAACATTGAACAAGTTGATTCCACCGAGCGATGGTGGATCGCCGATGAGCGTGCGCCGGGTCATTCTGCCTGAATATCGCAATTTCGAAGTGGCCAAAAACGAATGTTTGTTCACACCAACAACTGATGCAAATCGCCCGGCATTTTCGGACAACATCGCCGAATACAAGAAGCGCTACAAGCATATGAAGTGGGACACATATCTGACTCAGATGCGATTCATGATCGACATTCTCAACATCGCCCGTGAGCGCAAGACTCACATGGTGATAGTGGCCATGCCGATTACACCAATCAATCGCTCATTGCTCAGCGATCTCGCCTGGGACACTTACAAACGCAGCATCAAAGTAATTGCGTTGGCGAAAGGCGCAACTTTCATCGACATGGAAGGAAGCGGTAAGTTCACACTGAAAGATTTTAGTGACACTGTTCACTTACATTCAGGTGGCGGAGCGAAGCTCTTGGATCTTCTCGCAGAGAAGCTTTCAACAGATCACGCCGTCATGACTGCATTGAACCAACCAGCGAAAATTGACGACAATTCCACTACCGTTGCCGGCTTGAAAGGATCACTTCAATGACCGGTACGATGACACCACCTGTAGTGGATCAAGCCCCCACGATTGTCGATGGGAACACACCACTTCCATTTGTGGACCGACGCAAAAACGGCCCACGCTACAAGCGCGGCTACCAGAGCGTGTTTATGCTCGCCTTCGTAGCGTATGCTGCGATCAACTTATACATGTCGTTCGCGGGACCGATTGATTTCGATCCGTACAAATACATTTATCGGGGTTGGTCGTGGTGGATCTTCAATGATCTGCGGCAGAATCCTCAGCCGCACAACGTTGCACTGCTTGGTTCTTCGTTGATGGTCAGTGCGGTGGCTGGAACGGATGCCAACTTTTTAAACGATAAGATCGACCTTACCAAATACCACAAAGCTTCTTACCTCGACGATAGATTGCAAGCCAAGTTTGGTGGCAAGTTCAACACGTTCAACTTGTCTGCTCCTGGTCAGATGCCATCCGACGCGTTCATGACGCTGAAGGCCATGGTGAACACTGCTGACCGTCCTGAAGTGGTTGTCTATGGTGTTGCACCAAGAGACTTTATTGACAGCACGCTATCCAGCCCAGTCGACACAGAACCGTTCCACTATTTGAAACGCCTCGTCAACCTTGATGATGTTTCCTCCGCATTGTTCCGAAGTCCACAAACCAAGCTGGATTTCTGGTTGTCAAAAAGTTTGTATTTCTACCAGTATTCGTTAGACATCGAAATGGCAGTCAGTGAATTCGTCACTGACAAACTCGCTTATCTTCTTCCAGAAGATAAGAAGCATCCTTTCACATGGTGGGATCGCACCAAACTTCTACCTCAATACTTGCCAGGCGAAATCAAGCCAGGTGCAATGATTAGCGCTCCTATGGACATTGAAACTGCCAGAGCACACTTCGCTGACAACACCAAGGAATACATTCAGCGCTACAAAAAACCAGACAGACACATCTACAAGACACAGTTCATTTTCTTGAATAAACTGGCTGAATTCTGTCACCGCGAAAAAATCGAACTCGTGATCATCAACATGCCAATCACGCGATATAACGTCAGCATTCTCAAGCCACAAGTGTATTTGAACTACATTCAGGCATTGCGCGAATGGTCGTTCTATCACAACTTCCTTGCTTACGACCTCTCCAATTTCGAGAAGTATGAGAAATCAGATTTCCACGATTCAGTTCACTTGAATGCATTTGGTGGCAAGAAACTGTTCGACAACATTGTCGATATTCTTGACTCGAACATAAGAACATCATCGGCAATGGAGCTGGCAGGCAAAGAGCTGGAGCGCCATCGTGCTGTTGCGGAATACAACAAGAACAATCCAAATCAAGCGGGGCTTAGACCGCTATGAGCACGGAAACAAATTCAGCTGGAACAACAGCAACAGTCGATGCAAAAGAAACGCCGATCGAAAAATCGACGCAGACTGTTTCAACTTCAGCTACATATGAAAGCCTGAAAAAATCAGAGAAGAAGCAGACACTATTGGAATGCCGCACACTATCAGCATTCTTGCTGTTCGTGGTAGTCAATATCGCAATCTCTTTTGTAGTTCCGCATCCAGCAAAAGTTGTAGACGAAGCCTTCATTCAGGCCAGCACCTCGGAAGCACGCCAACAAGGTAAGTGGACATGGTGGATTACACGCAACTATTTGGGACGCCGAACCGCTCCAGACATCGCGCTGATGGGAAGCTCGCAAATGGGCTCGGCAACGTTTGCAGCAGATGCTCACACTTTGAATCAAGTCCTCGATTGTGTTACTCATCGCAGCGGATCAACTCTAGAAAAAGAAATATTCGACCGCACGGGCAAGCGCATCGACACCTACAATTTTGCCATGGGTGGCTCGATGGCGTCTGACGCATACATGATCTCCAAAGCGCTTTTCAAAGGCGACAAGAAGCCTAAGATGGTCGTGGTTGGCGTTAGTCCCCGAGACTTTATAGACAACACTCTTCCATCTGTTAGCTCAACGGAACCGTTCACATTCTTCGCTCCATTCGTAGAACTAGGCGAATTGACAAATATCGCTTTTCCAGATGTTCTAGCCGAAGCGAACTTCATCGTCAAACAGAATTTGCCACTGGAACGAATCCACGAAGCCGCCGACGCCGCTGCGAAGAAATACCAGCAAGAAGCGCCAACGAAGATGACTGCTATTCCAAAAGCATCCGAACACAGAACATTGTTGCGGGCGGTTCTAGGATCGGTTGACGAAGTGCGCCTGAATGAATGGCTGATACCAGCAACGATACCAGCTTGGATCTTCGAAGACAACACGAAAGAATATCTGAACCGATTTAAAAATTGCAGACCACCGATTTACAAAGCAGAAAAAGCGTTCTTCAATGAATTCCTCGCAAACATGGATGCCCTCCACATCCCAGTGCTAGTCGTCGGAATGCCCAGCCTGGCTGCGAACCGCACAATCTTGCCAAATGATTTCTGGACAGAATTCAGAGGCGACATAGACGGCATGTGCAAAGCACACAACGCAAAATGGGTCGATAACACAGACAATCCAAACTTCGTGATGACGGATTACCTCGACACAGTCCACCTGAATGCGAGTGGCGGAACAAAGATCTTCAGCGCAATCGCGAAGTCCATAGTCGCTGACCCTGAGATGGTTTCGGTGGTCAACGCTAAGCCGACTGAAGATACTAAACTTACAAATAAAACGACTGGGACGACCTACTAATTCTGGGTTCGATTAACTTCGAGACCATGCGATGAGCAAATCAGACGTGCACAAAATCCTCTTCTTAAGTCAAGAGCAAGAAGAGAGCAACGAAGCAGAGACGATCTTTAGAATCGAAGCGGAAAAATCAGAGCTGTCGTGGATTGCTATGTCAGGGGCTGCTGGTCAAGCTTCAGACAATCAAAACCAAGCCGACCTGATCGTCATACTCGAACATGCGGAACATCCACATTCTCCGCCACAAAGCAAGGTGCCAATCGAGGTCTGGAAGATTTCGACAGCGCAGGAAGTTTCAACCGTCCTCAAGCAAAACATTTCAAACCTCGTAGTCCGATTGATATTGAAGGGTGGGAAGCGACAACCGATTTCGACTCCAGAAATCATTGCCTCGAACACTTCCAGCGCGACAAAAGCAGCGGCACAAGCTGCTGTTAGAGTGGGAATGGAGTCAAAGGGTCGCGGGGGGAAAAAAGTGAGTGTGATTTCTGGACTTCCCTTGAACGATACAGAACTCGATCACTTAACTACAAAGTTGAAACGAACTTGTGGAACTGGTGGCACATTTAAAGACGGTCAAATTGAAATCCAGGGAGACCATCGCGATAAGCTCATGGCAGAATTGCAGAAGTTAGGTTACAAGCCCAAACGCAAAGGCGGCTGAGCTCGCGCTAAAAGGACTTTTCGCTGAGAGATTGGTGTTGGGCTAACTATAGAGTATTCTGTATAAGCAAGAAGCCACCAAAGTTCCGCTCACTGGCTCCATCGAGGAATCGAACAAGAGTATGAATCAGTACATCACGCGCTTATTTGAAAGTGATGAAGCAATTGAAAATCAAGAAATCGACAAAGCAGAAGTGGCTAAAGCAGTTTCGGAAATCGATGGCATGCGCTGGCTTGACGACGACGACAGTTCCGATTTCATCGAAGTATTCTTCAAAGAGCAGTCCGGCTCTGGAATTGATGGCGTGTGGGAAACAGTTTTCGAGTTCAATCCAGAAGGCATAGCCTTTCCTGGGCGAGCAAATCCGGATCCGGACGGACCTGAATGGACGGCTGCTCGCAGGCTATCGGAGCATTTGCAGGCTTACATCCTGGACGAAGAGTCGAACATCTATCATCCAGTCACGGCTGCGCTTTCCGTGACAGAAAAAGAACTTGAAGATAACGGCTTACCAAGCCTGCAAAATCTTCCAGATCGTAATGCGACGAATCGCTGACCACTTAGGACGATGCGGATCAACTCTCACGAGAATTGAGAATTCGGATTGCGGCACTTGCGGCGCCGAAACCGTTGTCTATATTTACTACTGTTATTCCTGGCACGCAGCTTGACAGCAGGCTATTGAGGGCAGCGTGCCCACCTGCAGATACTCCATAGCCGACGCTTGTTGGTACGGCTATGACCGCCGACGGAACAAGTCCAGCCAGCACCGTTGGTAGTGCGGCGTCCATTCCGGCTACTGCGATGATGATCGGGAAATTCTGTAGAGCTGGAGCCGCGTCGACCACTCGCCAGAGACCTGCGACTCCGATATCCTGAAACAACGAAGCTGCATAGCCGTAATATTCCAGAGTCTTTGCGGCTTCTGCCACCACGGATACATCGGATGTGCCGCCGGATACGATTGCCACTAACAGGCTGCGATTCAACTGAATTGGTTCGCCCACTACTCCAGTACATGACAATGGATCGTATGTGATTACGGCTCGCGTTTCTTTCGGAAGCTTAGAATGCTGCTCAGGAGTCAATCTTGTCAGCAGAACCCGACGACCTTCTTCGAAGATTTGTGCAACGATTCGAGTCACTTGATCGACACTTTTCGAAGCACATAACACACACTCGTCCAGACCAGTGCGGTCGCGCCGGTCTCTGTCTTCCATAAAATCGTCAGTAAGTGTCATTTACTCGCTTGTAAAAATGCGCTTCCCGTGCGGTAAGCAGTGACATCTAGGGGATGGTTTTTGAACCGTGTTGCCAGTAAAGAACGAATTTCCTTTTCTATCGATTCGTCCTGTCGGATGTTCGATGAAATTTCCGGTAAGGAATTTTCATCGATCTCGATTACTACCTTCCCATTTCGCAACCGGCATCTCACAGTTCGGCAAGAATATTTTCCAGAGATGAACAATTCAATAGCGTTAATGCTCTTCAATTCATCCGGCTCAATCGAAATGCCAGTCTCCACACGGCTGGCCAGGCACGGCGCGGCTGGGAGATCAGCATACTGGGCGATGCCATACATAGGTGCGAGTTCTCTGATCATTTTTTTGTTGACGTCGGCCTCAACAAATGGATGTCTGACGGCATAATTTTCGGCAGCTTTCAAACCGGGACGAAATTCCAATAAGTCATCCTTGTTGGTGCCGGATAGAATAACGGCATCTGTCGCTGAACGAATCGTGCCGTAGAGTGCTGATTTGCAATAGAAACAACGGTTGACTGGATTCTCACGATAGTTAGTATCCGAAAATTCATTCGCATCAACGAGTTCTAAATTCCATTTGAAACGTTCAGCACAATCACGAACACGTGCTGTGGCTTGCTCTGGAACGGCCGCCGAAACGGCATGAAACATCGTGCACTTGATCGAATGCTTTTGAGCAACTGCAAAGCATATCGCAGACAGCACGAGACTGTCGATTCCACCGCTCAAGGCGATTGCGACATTCTCAATCTCGCTAATAATGCTCTCTAGTTGTTCAGATTTTTCAATTATGTTCGTCATTGGATTCCTTAAGAACATTTATTTCGGCGGCATTTGCAAGCTTCCGCATGTCATGACAGTTGGAAGAGGCGGCGCTGAGATCATCAATTTCGACTTTCGCAGTCTTAGCTCCACCCGGTCTTTTTGCCACTTTCACGCGGACATTGTTGCTGCCGATGTTAACTGGCGTGATTTCGCGCGGCAAAACTGTTCGAGAAGTGATTTGGTGACGCACACCTAGAGTAGTTGTGCTACACAAAATGCTATTGATGATTTGTTCGTAAAATTCGACTTTAGCCAAAACCTGAATGCTCATGGTGACACGATTTTTCTTGCCGTAAGCCGATGATTGGATCACATCCAACACGCCTTGGGTGGCGCGCAGATTATCCAAACCAATCGATAGTTCTTCGCCGGTCATATCATCAATCTCAAAATTGAGCACAGCGACTGCATGTTGTTCTACCGGCAAAGAATTAAAGGAAAGCACTCGCAAGACATTGCTGAATGATGGGAATTTCTTCGTTCCGAAACCGTGACCAACGTCTTTCAACGCCAACGCAGCAGGCAGTTTGGTAGATGGCTGCAGGTATTTGAGAATGGCCGCCCCCGTTGGAGTGACTCGTTCTCCAAGAACGCCATCATCATGGAAAACAAATCCACGCAATATCAACGCCACTGCAGGTGGAGGCACAGGCAACTTGCCGTGTGCAGTCTTAATATACCCACCGCCTTTTGGTATCGATGAACATGACCATGTAGCGCCATCCAAATAATCAATAGCGCACGCAGCACCAACCACATCGATAACGGAATCCCAGCCGCCGACTTCGTGAAAGGAGATCACATCGACTGATACGCCGTGCACTTCGGCCTCAGCTTCTCCGATGATACGAAAAATGTTTAAGCTATGCTCGCGAACAGGTTCAGGAAGTTTCGCGTCGTTGAGAATCTGTCGAATTTCTTGGTAAGACCGATGGCTCGGTCCATGGTTTCTCGCCACTGCATACAGGTTCTGATAGCCGGTATTCTCTTCGAGCGAAGAATGCGCATGTTCATGATCGTGGTCAATGGAATGATCATGGTCATGAAGGTGGTCGTGATCATGAGGATGAACGTGGTCGTGCTGATGATCGTGGTCATGAGAATGAATTTGTTCAGTGCTTCTAACTTGGAAGTGAGTTCCGGTTAAAAGTCCATCGTTCTTCAGTTCAAACGCAATCGAGACTCCGGCGAAATTCGCTTCCGCTATCACGCGCTCGATACGCAACTTCAGATCTGGAAATGCATTCGACATCGCCGCGATAAACATATCGCCTGCGATTCCGCCTAATGGGTCCAAATGAATGTGCAACGCCGTGCCTCCGTGCTAATCATCATAAAACACTTATGCGCGAATGAAGCCTTACTTGTTCAAACAAGAACATATTTGCATGTCAGCAATTGATCGCGTTCACAGCTTTTATCAGTTCTTGCCAACGTTCCGTTAGCCGGAACCCTCACGGGGTTTGATTAATCGAAGAGTAGGCGGTATCGGATTCGCCATCGGCTCCACGTCAAAACGCATAACTGCGAGGTTAGTGGCCAGAGCAATGCATCTAAACATATCTGCGGTATCTCTCCGAATTTTTAACTTCGAAAATAGAATTACCGCGAACATATCTCCGGTGGTCATCATTCCGCCATAACCTAAAACCGAGCGGATTTTGTTCGGGACCACAAATTCATCTTGGGCAGGAATAATGGCACTTCCCACCGCGTCTGGTACGAGGAAGATATTGTAGTCCTCTTCGGATTTACCGATGAACAAGTCTTTCGGCGGTTCCAGCACATCAGATACTCGTAAACCCAGGTCCGAAATAAGTTGCGAAATCATTGGCATTTGACGAACAAGTTCTTCACTCGGCAACGGAATCGCTTGATGCCCCCTAGACGAAGATACAGAGTTCCACTCGACTTGGTCGCCTGCAGTCGCTTCAAGCGTAAGACACTTTGTTGTTGGAAAGCAAAACTGCGCAGCTTGACTGGAGTCGGCGCAACTTTTCTGACGAGCGCTCAATTGAGAGTACGCCCTGGTGCGAAACATTCGAACCAGGCTGCACGCCTTTGTACCAGCTTTGTCCGAGACTAGTTCGTTGTAAAAATAGTTGACGAGCGCCTCTGCCACGGTCTGCCCAGAGGTTGCGGCAGAGCCTAGCTTGCGCACACCACCTGTGCACTCAGCCATATCGCCTAAGTTGAATTTACTAAGATTATGTATTAGCCAACACCTGATTATTCTGCCGGTAATTCAGGAATGTCGTGTCCGACAGCCGCGCTGCGCTTCGTCCTAAACCTGTCCAATGGTACGACATTTCGTGCTGAACCATCGAAATAATGCTCTTCTGATGACTCTAAAGTACCATCTAGCTGATCTGTCTTAGTTTGCTGCGGCTCATCTGCCTCGTCAGGAGCGTCACCATGGAGTTGATTTTCCGACCCGGCCGTAGATTCAGCCCCAGTCCCAATCTGGTCCACGCGCTCAATTTCTTCTGCGATGTGCATTACTTTGGCAGCATCGTCCAGGTAACCGCTGTTCATTGCTTTAATAGCAATCGTCTCTAACTGCTTGATGGCTCTACTAACGTCTTCTTCCATGATTCCATCCCTCTGCGAGTGAGGACGGAAGATTGGTCATAAAGTTGCAAAATTGTTGAAAAGGTAACTGCCTGAACACATAGCAGGCTGTGGGGAGAAAGGTCCCACTACGGTTTGGAACTATCTTGTTGTCCTGGCTTGGACTTCCGTTCAGACTTCTGAATAACAGCCTTGCCTCGAATTCCACTAGAATCCGTGTCCAACATTTTGTCAAAAATGAACGTCAAATCGTCGCGATAGAAAACATCCTGCAAGAAGACGTGGCTGCCCGGTGGCCACATCAAATCTGTGCCGAACAGGTCATCGTCGAGATCGTGTAGGTAGGATTTGTACAAATTCGGGCGCTCAGGTCCGGAACTCAAAGCCAGCATGTAAAGCCGCGGCAACAGTGCACTGTCGTGATCTTCCATCGCTTGTTTCAACTGTTCTTCCGCTTTCTCGCGCTGTCCGTTCAACGCCATCATGCGCGCCAATTTCAAATTCAATCTAAAACTTGGTGACAGTTTGAGCGACTTGCGCATCGACTCAATCGCTTCTTCTTTCTTCCCCATCGCCCACAGCGCTTCCGCTCTCGTTTGATACAACCCAGAGGCCACCTTGCCTTCGCTCATAATTTTTGTGCTCACCCAGGAAAAGGGAACTGGATGTTCGCGAATTTCTTCTGCTTGAGCGAAGAAAAATGGCGACAGTTTACGTTCTTTGCGCAGATCTGCAGCTCCAGTGAGCTCGCATAGATAGTAGTTTTTGAGCATCTCAAGATAACTGAACATGCTGAACCCAACGTCCATCAAAACAAGAAACAAAAACACAGCACCGAGTTGTTGAACATACGTGGTGCCTTTTACATCCTTCTGAGCCAACCGCTTCGTCAGGCGCCCATTGAGTTTCAGCGCAGGCTTGTAGTGCTGCATTGTATCGATGATCAACTTCTGATCAGCGACACTTCCAAAACCAAAAGGGAACTTGAGAATTTCTTCGGCATCCACAGGCTGAAAGAATGGAACTTTCGACTTTTTTGCCCTGGTGCTCGGAGCACCACTCAACGCTTGGGACAAGACTCTGAGATTGCCCCAGATCGTCAACTCCACTTCGTCCATAGCACGCCAAACCACATGCCGCTTACCGAAACTGATTCCCGGTTCCAGATCGGATTCGTTCAGACGCACCCACTGCCGATACACGCAAGGTGGACGACGCTTCCAAATCGGTGAAAAGAAATCGCAGCCGGACTTACTTTCCACCCAAATCAAGAAAAAATGAGCAACGCACAGCGCCAGTAAAGCAGCTGGAATGCCAAGCCAAAAGACATTGATCTCGAACCAAAATTCATTCGAGTAAAGAATTAGAAAGCCGAGTTCAAAAATGATGAACCCGATACCGACCACTGTGTAACCCTGATGGCCGAGAGTCGTGCGTAGGTTCAGATCAGATTTTGGAACAAACTCGCTTAAGGGATCTGGCTTCAACTCAGAAGCTACATCTCTATTTTCAGAACCATCCGCGCTTGATGCGACAATCATTCATTGAATCCCAAAGGCGTCGCCCCAATCATAATTCCTTTCTACCAGACAAACTATGGTCTAAAACCTAGTGTCAGGCCAGGCAATCACGGCATTGTCAACACCTTCAAGATTTAGCGAGGCAGCTCAGTGATGGTGAACAGTTGTCACTGTCCGCGTCGTCGGTCTTCGATAATAGTTGTGATGGTGGCGATGGACTGTACGCCGTGTGTTGTATCGACGATAAGCTGTGGGATTTCTGGCCGCGAATCTCACCTCCCGTTCGATCACAGAGTGGTTGTACGCTGATGACGGCAAGCTCAACAAGGCAAAGTTGAGGGAGAGAATTGCCAAGACTGAAAGTAGCATTTTGCGCATTTGAATTTCCTTGTCTGTGGACAGAGTTATTTTGGGCATAGACATGGCTTTCCTGTATTTAGTTTCAAACCCAGAAATCGAAAAGTTAAGAGGTGTAGACTTTAAGCAACAATTGACAATTTCCGCAGCACCATACGCGATGGCAAAAATTCACGAAACCGGGCCCCTAGTTATTTGGACTGCAAGCCGCTTATACTATTTGGTATGTTCTGTGTGGGCTTGTCGCGTTTAGCAAGCTTGGCGCTCGGGCACATGGCGTAAAGACGACGGTGTTGGAAGCAACCAGGTCATTATCAGACGCACTGAGGTTTGGCAAGCCCTTTCAGGTTGTTTTCAAGGTGAGAATAAATGGCATCCACTCGAAAGGCTATTGGCGATCTACTTGTCGACAATGGTCAAATCACGCCTGAAGAACTCGAGCAGGCCGAAGTAGAAAGAGCTAAAACGGGCGAGCCCATTGGCAGCGTGCTTTTCAAGCTCGGCTTTGTGACGGAAAGCAGTTTGAAAAATGCGCTGGAACTGCAGTACGGCGTCAATTATGTCAATTTAGCCAAACGAGAACCGGACCACGGGCTGATCGCCCTACTGCCGGAAGCTCTGATGCGATCACTGACGGTCGTGCCAGTTTCTCAAGAGGGTGAACGCATCACTTTGGCAATGGTCGACCCGAGCGACTCGGCAGCCGTAGACGAAGTGAAGATGAAATTGGCCCCTCGCCAACTGAAAACTGTCGTTTGCTTGGAAGAGGAATTTTTCAGGTTTGTAGACAAGGCCTTTGGAGTCGGGGGAAATTCAGGCAATGGGGCGGAGCTGAAAGAAACCGGAAACGGCTCAGCTGCAAAAGACGATCAGCCGGAAGTGAAGTTGGACCAGTCCGAAGTCAAGTCGTACCAGTCTGAAGTTAAGTCGTACCAGTCTGAAGGTCAGTCGGACCAGTCTGAAGGTCAGTCGGCGGAAGATGCGGATACGGAGAGCGTACATGACGACGACGCATCGCTCGAATCGCAACCTCCCGAATCGAAGCCACTTTACGACGAGCCCGAAATCTACTCCACACAAGAAATGCGCGCAAGACCGGGCACCCTGGTAGACCCGAAGGAACTGGAAAACACGCAGAAAGAATTAGCTCTAGACTCGTTCAACGAAGTCGATCTGGCGAAACGCGCTCAGGAAGAGGCGATTGTGTTGTTAGCCAACCAAATTCTGGGCAGCGCAATCAAGCGGCACTGCTCGAATATCCACATTCAAATGGGCGCTCGCGAGTCGATTGTTCATTATCGCCTGAACGGACGCCTTTTGGTCGACAGGAAACTTCCTAACACGGTTGTAACAGCCCTGGTGGCTCGGTACAAGATGATGGCGAGACTGAACTTGGCTGAGCGCAAAGAACCGCAAGACGGACACATCAAAGTAAAATCAGCTTCCAAAGAAATCGTCTGCCTGATTTCCGTGATACCAACTGACCACGGCGAAAGCATCGTTATCTGGATCGTGTAGTACAGCCAATTTCGTTTAGGTGGTCGGGCGCAGGGGCACGAAGTCTATGCAAGTGCCCACGATAGTCGCGCCTTCCATCTGGGCAAGTTGGAGTTAAGCGCCAACACCGCAGGCAGCAAGGAAAAACGAATGGCTCTAATCAAGAAGGAAATTGGCGAGTTACTCGTAGACAACGGCCTGATCACGGCGGATGAGTTGAAAATCGTCCAGCAAGAACGGCGCAAGACAGGCGAGCCAATTAGTCTGATCCTTTCGCGGCTAGGATTGGCGAACGAAACCCATTTGAAGAATGCTCTTGAACTGCAGTTTAATTGCAACTACGTCAGCCTTGCAAAAACCAAACCAGACTTCGCAGCCATCGATTTGCTGCCAGAAAAATTGATCCGACAGCATCAAGTGGTGCCCTTTTCGCAAGATGGCTCAGAAGTGACTGTGGCAATGGTCAATCCGAATAATTTGATCGCGCTGGATGACATCAGGTATCGACTCAAGGGCATCCGCATCAAGCCGATGGTGTGTACCGAAGACGATTTCCAGCACTTTATGGAAACGGTTTACGCGCACAAACAAGAAGAGTTACACCAGGCCGGAGAAGCGCTGGCAGACCAGACATTTATCGAGTCGGAAGTTGATCTGAGCACACTCGATGTGATGTTCGAGAACGACGATGAGATCAACGATCTCGACTTGGCTAAACAAGCTCAAGACGCTCCAATCGTTCATCTTGCCAACCAGATTTTAGCCAAGGCAATCAAGAAGAGATGTTCGGACATCCACATCGAGCCGCAAGACAAGCACGTGACAGTGCGATATCGTCTCGACGGTGTTTTATTCGTCGATCGCAAATTACCAAGAGCGGTTATGGCAGCGCTCGTTTCGAGATACAAGATCATGGCCGACCTCGACATTGCAGAGCGTCGACTGCCGCAAGACGGGCGCATACGCGTGCGGTTCTCAGGAAAAGATATCGACTTTCGTGTCTCATCGATTCCGAGCAAACACGGCGAAAAGGTGGTTATGCGTATCCTAGACAAAACCACAACTACACTTGGTCTCGATAGTCTGGTGACCGACCAGACCACGCTCGATCTCGTGCGCGATATGGTCAGCAAACCTTACGGAATTATCTTCGTCACAGGTCCAACTGGTTCTGGAAAAACTACAACTTTGTACTCAGCGCTAGCCGAGCGCAACACGCCGGAAGTGAACATCGTCACGGCCGAAGACCCGATTGAGTACGACATGCACGGTATCACGCAAGTGCAAGTGCTGCGCGAGAAAGGTTTGGACTTCGCTCGCATTCTGCGCTCATTCTTGCGACAAGATCCAGACATCATGCTGGTTGGAGAAACTCGAGACAGGGAAACCGCGAAGATCGCCGTAGAAGCAGCGCTCACCGGTCACTTAGTCTTCACCACACTGCACACCAACGACGCTCCTGGTTGCATCACCAGACTTGCCGAAATGGAAGTTGACCCTTACCTGGTGGCATCGGCCACCATCGGAGTGATCGCGCAAAGACTGGTCAGAAGAATATGCGCTGACTGCAAAGTAGAGTACGTACCTGAGCACGCTGCACTGGAGTATCTGGGGCTGATCGAGAAGAATAACGAGCGAGTTTCTGAACCGATCGCACAATATTATCAGCTTAATTTGAACGAGGACGGGTTGCCAATATTTGCTCGTGGCACCGGATGTGATGCCTGCAACAATACCGGCTATAAAGATCGAGTCGGCGTTTTTGAAGTAATGCGATTAAACGACGAAATCCGAGACCTGGCTGCCAAAGGCTCGACTACCTCGATGATTCGATTCGCCGCCAAACAATCGGGCATGGTGCCTTTAAAAGACTACAGCATGAGGTTGGTCGGTCAGAATCTAACCACCGTTGAAGAAGTGATTCGTGTAACCCTGGCTGATACCACCGGCGAAGACACACTGTGCTCGAAGTGTCGCAACCCGGTCGGAGATGATTTCATCAAATGTCCGTTCTGCCAGCACGAGTTGAAAGTATCCTGCACCAGATGCGGCACTATGCAACAAGCGGGATGGGCCAGCTGTCCCAAGTGCGGTTTGACGAAAGAAGAAGCAAATCAAGAAGGCTGTTGCCACGGCTGTGAAGCAGAAATCATGGGAGACTGGCATATTTGTCCTTATTGCCAAACACCGAGGCATCCGCTCGAACGCGTCAGTAGCTAGCTAGATCAATGGAGCGCCATGCTGGAAATTCAGGAACTGCTGCAGCTCGTTTTTGATCGAGCCGCGTCTGACCTTCACCTTAAGGCTGGACAACCTCCAATTATTCGAGTCGCCGGTAAGCTGATCAAATCGACGCTCAGCCCCCTCAACAAAGACGAAGTGCAGCGTCTGATTTTTTCGATCATCACATCAGAACAGCGCAAGCAGCTCGAACAAACATACGAACTTGATTGTAGTTTCGGATTGGACGGCATCGGAAGATTCCGCGTCAATGTATATAAAGATAGAGGCTCTTATGCTGCGGCACTGCGCGTAGTGGCAAGCAGAATTCCCTCGCTGGACGAATTAGGACTTCCACCGATTGTCAAAGAAATCACACAGAAGCCCCGAGGACTGATCCTGATTACCGGTGCTACCGGCCAGGGCAAATCCACCACACTCGCTTCAATGATCGATTGGATCAACGAGAATCGCGCTGAGCACATTCTGACGATTGAAGATCCGATCGAATTTATCCATCAAAACAAACGATCTGTTTTGAGCCAGAGAGAATTAGGGCAAGACACGAAGAGTTTTGCCAACGCGCTGAAAGCAGCACTGCGAGAAGATCCCGACGTCATCCTGGTCGGTGAAATGCGCGATCTCGATACCATTCACCTGGCCTTGACGGCAGCTGAAACCGGGCACCTTGTCTTCGGCACCGTTCACACATCGTCGGCCGCGCAAAGCATCGACCGCGTCATCGACGTCTTTCCACCAGATCAACAACAACAGATCCGCATCATGCTCTCCAACGGTTTGGTGGCAATCGTTAGTCAAACTCTCTTGCCCCGGCTTCAAGAGTCAGCCGGCGGAAACCCGGTCACCAAAGGCAGAATTCTCGCCGCCGAAATTTTGCTGAACACACCAGCTATCGCAAATTTGATCCGCGAATCAAAAACTCCACAGATTTATTCGACCATGCAGATGGGCGGTGCTCTTGGCATGCAAACGCTGGAAGCATCACTGGCAGGACTCGTCAAAAACGGCTTGATTAGCATGTCCGAGGCCATGGCGAAAACAACTCGACCCGAAGATCTGGAAAGACTTTTCGGAGCGGCAGCGAAAGGTGCACCGACATCGCCTAATCGAAACTATGGCGGCAGGTTCTAAGTTATGGTGGATTTTGTCTACAAAGTTCGCGACGCGCAAGGACGCATCCAAGAGGCATTAGCCCAGGCCGAGACCTCCGCGATTTTGCGAGCTCGCTTGACGTCACGCGGATTAGACGTGATCGAAATCTCGGCAAAAGCGCAGGGATTCAACTATCGAGAGCTCTGGGACAAAGCAAACGGAATTTTCGAGCAAGTTACTCTTAAAGACATGGTCGTCTTTTCTCGACAATTCGCAGCCATGGTGTCGGCTGGAGTGGCGATGTTGCGCACATTGACAATTATCGTCGACCAATGCCAGAACAAAAAAATGAAAGCAACGCTTGATGACGTGCGCCGATCTGTTGAGGCTGGACTCTCGCTTTCAGATTCGATGGCCAAACATCCCAAAGTATTTGACAAGCTCTATGTCTCGATGGTGAGAGCCGGAGAAGCAGGCGGCATCCTAGCTGAGGTTCTCAAGCGGTTGGCGGATTTTCTCGAGTCTCGACAAAAACTAAACACCAAAGTTCGATCGGCGATGGTCTATCCGACCGTTGTATTGGCAGTCGCCATCCTAGTTTTCTGGGCGATGCTGACTTTCATCCTGCCGATTTTCCAGGGACTCTTCCGAAATGTTGGCGGCGAGTTGCCTGCATATACGCAGTTTCTGATCTTCCTGTCCGAGGCTATGCGCTCGATCTACATGGGTGTCTTCGTCGTTTTCGTCATCCTCGGCGTTTACCTGCTGAAGCGCTATTACAAAACAGAATTAGGCCAGCTGCACATCGACGGCATCATGCTCAGCCTGCCAGGGTTCGGAGACTTGATCAAAAAGGTTGCGGTCGCTCGCTTCAGCAGAACCTTCGGAACTTTGATTCGAGCAGGCGTGCCAATGCTTTCCGCTCTTGACGTTGTCAAAGACACCGCCGGCAATGCGGTCGTCGCCAAGGCCATAGAGCGCGTCTACAACGAGGTCAGACAGGGCGGCAGCATCTCTAAACCGATGTCAAAGACTTCCGTCTTCCCGCCGATGGTTACGCAAATGGTGGCAGTTGGCGAAGAAACTGGCAAACTCGACGACATGCTCTCGAAAGTGGCGGATTTTTATGACATGGAAGTCGAAAACGCCGTTGAAGCGCTTACTTCACTGCTCGAACCGATTATGGTTGTTGGCATCGGCGGCATTGTTGGGTCGGTTGTGATCGGAATGTATCTGCCAATTTTTACTGTGATCAATCAGCTGCATTGAGGATTTAAGAGTCGAGGGTCGGCGCCGGTTAAGAACCGGCAGCCCCAGCTGGCTCGAAGCCGGCGCTCCATTCAGGCAATCCCTCTGGTGCTCCCTTGAGCGCGCTTGAGGCACTCTTTGCGGATGCTGGCGGCTCCTTGCTTGCCCTTTTGCACTGTCTTATAAACCGTTTAGATTGGAACTCAATAGCTTAAATACGCCCGTTACGGCATAATGATTGTCTGTATCTGGTATTTTTGTTTTACAATCTGGCTATACCCCTACAATAAGAAAACTGTGGTTGACGATAACGTGATAGTAAGCAAAGACAGCTTGCCCGCAAAACAAGCCGCCGTGGGCCCGGCAAATTTACCCAAGCCTGAAGGTGGAAAGGGACAAGACCAGATCCATCATTGGCTCTCCGTCTACTCTGACACCAGAGACCCGGCATTGCGTGACGCGATCATTCAGGCATCTCTGCCGTTGGTCAAACGCATCGCCTACGGTCTAGCTCGACGATCTACTGACCCTGTCGAAGATTTGATCCAGGTCGGATCGATTGGTTTGATCAAAGCCGTCGATCAGTTCAAACCTGACGCTGGAGCGAAGTTCCAGACTTATGCTACCCATTTGATCACTGGTGAAATCCGCCACTACCTGCGTGACAAAACTGCGATGATTCGTGCCCCGCGCGAATTGCAAGAGTTGTCATTCCGTATCAACAGACTTGTGCAGAACTTGACGGCGCGATTGGGAAGAGAGCCGAGCGACACTGAAATCGCTCATGAGTTGGAAATTCCAGTCAGCCGCGTCAATGAAGCTTACGAAGTAGATCGCCGTCGCACTTTAATTTCGCTCGACCAGGCGCTATCGAACGATGCAGGCAGTGAGCAATCGCTGATCGACACGCTGATCGACGGTCGCTATCAACTTCTTCAAAATGCTAAGGAAGATCGCTTTATGCTTTCCGAAGCAATCAAGCAACTACGCGACGGTTTGAGAGAAGTTGTCCATCTAACGTTCTACGAAGACCTGAGCCAGACTGAAGTAGCTCGACGCCTCGGCATTTCGCAGATGCAAGTATCAAGACGGTTGCGCGCAGCGACAGCTGAATTGAACAAAATCATCACTCAGAGCAAAAAAGCAGGCGGGCAGAAAGGCGGCGCATGACCGATGCTGCAATTGAGGCGTCCAAGCTAAGCAAGGACGTGGTCAGCAGTTTCTTGCGTAAGCGCGTGCGGGTCCTATACGGGCTCGATCTGACGGTGCATAAAAGCGAAACGTACGGTTTGCTCGGTCCCAACGGAGCCGGAAAGACAACCACGCTCAAGCTTTTGCTGGGTTTGATGCGCCCAAGCGAAGGCACGGCAAAGGTGTTGGGTGAAACTGCAGGCGCCCCAAAAGCGCTCGAGCGAATCGGTTTCTTGCCTGAAAACCCTTATTTCTACTCGCATTTGACAGGTCGAGAGTTCATGGATTTCGCCGGGCGCTTGTTCGGACTTGATTCAAAGCTGCGTGCTGAGCGAATTCACGAATTGCTCGAAATGGTGGCACTGGACAAAAATGCGTACGACAAACCGATGGGAAAATATTCGAAAGGAATGTTGCAGCGGCTGGGCATCGCACAGTCACTCGTAAACGACCCAGACGTATTGTTTTGGGATGAGCCGATGTCCGGATTGGATCCGATCGGGCGCCGCGACGTGCGAAAAATTTTGACGAGATTGAAAGAACAGAAGAAGACAATCTTTTTCAACTCGCACCTTTTGCCTGACGTAAACGAAGTCTGTGAGCGGGTCGGCGTGCTCAATCGCGGCAAACTGGTGGCAGAAGAACAGATCAGCACCATTTCATCGACTGGTGACTATCGGGATTTGGAAGACTTTTTCCTCACCGTGATCGGAGAGGCAGAAAAAAACACGAACGGTGGCTCCAACAAAGACGAAACGGCGACCAGGAAATCCGCCAATAGCGAGACTGACGATGGAGGGAAAAGCTTATGAGCTCCACTAGCTCTTATGCCATTCACAGCATCACAGCAATCGGCCTGAACACATTCAGAGAAACAATGCGCGACAAAATCATGTACGCGTTCATGCTGTTCGCCTTTCTGATTTCGCTGATCGCTGTGTTGCTGGGCAGCCTGTCGGTTGGACAAGACGTCAAAATTATCGAGGACATCGGACTGGCGGCAATCTCGTGCATCAGCGGTATCATCGCCGTTTTTGCGGGCACGAATCTTGTATACAAAGAATTGGAAAAGCGCACGGTGTACTTGATCTTCACCAAGCCGATCACTGGTTGGCAATTTATCGCCGGCAAGTACTTAGGGCTTGCCGTAAGTGTTCTCTATGTCGTCGTACTGATGGGACTTTTCTTAAGCGGGCTGGTATGGGCACTACGCCCCGACCATGCGCTCGCGAACCTGCCTGCGATTTTGGAATTGATCATGCCTGCAGTCGGGTTGGTCTATTTGGAATTGCTCCTCGTCATCGCACTGGCTACATTCTTTTCAACATTCTCAAGCCCAGTCATGAGCGTTCTATTCACTCTATCGCTCTGGCTGATCGGTCACTTTGGTGACTCACTACGACAGCTTGGTCAAATGTCTCAAAACCCAGCATTTGCGCAGTTCTCTAACTTCGTCTATTTCCTTTTACCAGACCTTGCTGGTTTAACGCGAGCGCGATCGCTGCTCATGTATGGACACAGTCCGGGCAGTGAAGTGATTGCCTTTATAACCTGCTATGTTCTTGCTTATGTGGTGTTGCTGTTGGTGCTAGCATCGGCTGTTACGGATCGAAGAGAATTTCCTTGAATATGTTTGATCCATTAGTGAGCAGCTCCATTGGTCGCGATGCGCTGGCAGCGGTGCTGGGTTTATGCGTTGGCAGCTTTTTGAACGTGCTGGCGCTGCGATCGTTAAAAGAACAATCGCTGCTTAGACCACCCTCCAGTTGTCCGAATTGCAACCACCGCATCGAATTTTACGACCTGGTTCCGGTCGTTTCGTATTTGCTGCTCAATGGAAAGTGCAGACATTGTCGTGCACCTATTTCCTGGATGTATCCATTGGTGGAAGCCTTCACAGCCTGCACCTTTGTAGTTTTGCTGCATTTGTATGGTCCAAATTTCAATGCCTATCCGACTTTCATGGATTACGGAAATCTGATCGGCATGGCTACATTTTGCTGCACTTTGATTGCAATATGCATCACGGATTTCCGCGAGAAGTTGATACCACACGAAATCACTTATCCATCAATGCTACTTGGCATCGCCTATAGTGGCATCGTTCGCAACGACATGTCGGGGGCACTGATAGGAATCGGCATAAGCTATATCCTGTTTGACTTCCTGGCCTTTTACGGCCTGAAGTTTTACGTCTGGAGATATGGAGATCCCGATGATCCCGAGGAGCGGAGAAAGCGAATTCTTCTTGATCGCGATCGGGAAGGGCTGTTGGAAATGGGCCCAGATCCGGAGAGGCACATTCATCACACCCTGTATGCAGGCGATCCACGCAACCGTGAAGGTGGAGTGAATGAAGATGATGATGAAGAGTTCACAGTCATGGGTGGTGGCGACGCTGTGCTGTCTGCAGTAATGGCATCCTGGATTGGTTTTCAGCTGCTAGGCGTGGCGCTTCTGGTCGGCTTTCTAGCCGGCACCGTGATGGGTTCTGCCTATCTTTTTTACGAGATGTACAAAGCAAAAATCTTGAAAGAATGCATTCGTCCGGCATTGATTCACATGGTTATCGTTGTCGGTCTTGTCGAAGGGATGTTACTTTTCCTGAGGTATTTGAGCCAGGGCGTGACAATGCAGTTGCCCTACCTTCAACTTGGTATCCTCGCCGCCGTCGGTGGTGCGATGCTAGGTGTTTTAAAATCGGGGCACGAAGTCCAGAAACCCTTCCCCTTTGGACCAGCGCTGGCGTTTGGCGCCGTGGTGGCACTGGCAACCAAACCAATGATCTTCCCAGGTGCGCCATAATAGGATAAGCAAGAACCCGTGGAGCAATTTTAGACGTGTTCAGTTTTGGCAAAAAAAAGGGACCGACTTTAGGTCTAGACATAAACAGCGACAGCATCACGCTAATTCAGCTCGACAAGACTCGCGCGGGCATTGAAGTTGTTCGTTTTGCCAGCCGAGCAACTCCAGCAAATTCCATTCGCGAAGGTTTGATCGCAGATCCCGAAACTGTCGGTGCCGTGCTTATGGATTTGCTGGCCGCAGCGAGCATTCCAGTCTCCGGTCCCTCGCCGCTGATCAACATTGCAGTGCCCGCGCAAGCGGTTGTAATCCGACTGATGCCTGTACCGGTTGGTATGCCACCAGAAGAGCTGGCGGACGTTGTCACTCAAGAAGCAACCAACCACGTGCCGTTTCCGATTGAAGATGCGAACCTCGACTGGTCCCAAATGCCAGCTACCGAGCGCACTGATGCAGACGGTGTCAGACGCATCGATATCATCCTGGCAGCAATTCAACGTTCAATTATCGAATCATACTGGCGCATGGCTGACAGTGCCGGAGTCAGACTAGGCAAAGTCGATATCTCGTCACTATCGGTGGTGCGCAGCTTGGCGTTGGCAGGATATTTGGGATCGAGCGGTCATCTTTCAATGATCGTCAATATGCGACACGACGCTACTGACATCAACGTAGTGCGAAGCGCCATGCCCCTTTTTGGGCGTTCAATCTTGCTCGGGCTAGACACACTCACCGAAGCCTTATCGAGAAGCCTCGAAATCAACTTCGACGAAGCCCTAGATCTTTTACCGGAAATCGCTCTGTTCAATGTAAATCCAACTGATTTCAGAATGGGGCAAGCGTCGCAAGTTGCCCGCACCGTATTCAGTGACATTACAGACGAGTTGCAAAGATCTCTCGATTTTTACAAATCACAGGTGGGTGATGTCAAAGTCGACCAAATAGTGCTAACTGGTCCAGGCTGCATGATTCCTCAGCTCGACCAGTACATATCCAACCGCATGAACATCAAGACGATTTTGTCTGACCCGATGCGCGATCTTGTCTTCAGCCCAGAAGTAATCGTCGATAGCATGCGACCAATTTTGGCGGCCTTGATCGGTTCATCGATCGAGACGAGTTGGAATACATCTTTCACAGTCGACTTGGATTTGAATAAAGATGGGCGAATGCCTCTCCTTTATGACGAGCGAAAAACCCAAGTCATGGACGCTGATGAGCGACCAACGCCGTGGTTCAAAATCGCCATTGCAGCAGGGTTTGCCACCCTGGCACTTTCACTCGCCTCATTTGCGTTGATCAGTCAGTTCGATATTCCGCACAAACAAAAGCAAATAGATCAGCTCGCGGAAAAAACTGTTAAAAGCACCGCGGAATTGAAACAACTAAGTGCGCTGCGTAAAGAAAACGATGTACTGACAAATAAGAAACGAATTCTAGACGGTATCGTAAAAAAATCGAACCACTGGTCCACGGTTTTAGATTCGATTAGAAACGGCATTCCCAGCGCAGTTCAGATAGAAACGATCAGCATCGACAAGAGTGCCACGATCATGGGAGACGCGCTGGACTTTCAGAGTGTCTCGAATTTCGCCCTTAACTTGAGCACCGCCCCTGGTTTAAGCGATGCAGTTGTGCAGAGTGCATCACGACGAGAAAAAACTCCAGAAATTATTTTCTACCAGATCGTCGCCAAAATCACAGGCACCGGCGAGCCAGCGCCAACGACTCCAACAGCACTTGCAAACGGTAAAGCCGAAGAACCGCCAAATAATCCACTACCCAAAATGTTAGAAAATTTGCAAAAATCTCCTACGATCAGAAAACCAGAGGGGGCGATGTAGCAATGAAAAAACAATACAAAATCGCCATCTCAGCGATTCCTTTTTTACTTGCGGCTGCAGTCCTGTCGGCGTTGACCTATCCAAAAATTTTGGAAGACAATGAGAAAAGTTCTGAACTGAGTCAGAAAGACCAGCAATACCAGCAGCTTTTAGCTAAGTTGCAGCAACGAGTCAAAGCCGAACAAGAGAAGAAAACTCTTGAGACGGACATCGAAACCCTTCGCGGTGCAGTGCCCAAATCTCCTGAGTTAGATTTGGCGATGATCGATCTGGAGAAGATCTGTTCCGATTCCAGCATCCATCTTTTGGCAGTAGAAACACCGACACAAGAATCGATGCATAAGATTTCCGCATCCGAAGAGGAAATTAAAGAGTTGATCGGCGAAGGCAAGGTGGGCTTGGGTACGAGAACTCTTCAAAAATCAACCGCATCGGCCACCACTATTGGTGGCAAGATTGAAGCCGGTCCAGTCGACTCAGGCCTGAGGCGACTGATCAAGCAAGTTTATGTGACCGGTGACTATAATGGAATGGTCGGATTAATGAAGCGCTTGGAAGGATACCAACGAACTGTAGGCGTAGAAGAAATTTCAATAGCGATCAGCACAAAAGGATCGACTGAAAACAGTGAGCACACACCAGCAAGCGAGCGAGCGCAGAAGCTGGGATTGTCGAAGCCAGTGATGGCATTTTTATTGACGCTCTATTACTTACCTTGAGCAATAACTTTCCCATGATAAAAACAAACGAGTGCGGAAGATCGATGCCATCAAATTTTCTGTGGCGCGAATCTTTAGCTTTTGCTAGCGCAGTGATAGTCATTGCGGGTGGATCATGCGCGTTCGCTGAGACGACAACTACGAAGACAACTACGACAACTGAAGCGACGACTGCCGCGCCCACCTCAACGACCCCATCGACTGTGGGAGGACAACTTTCCGACCCGCATTATCCAATCAATGTGCCGGCAACTAGCCGGACCGAAGCTACCATGAAGGCACGATTAGGCGCTGGGCGAGTCAATCCGTTCGCTCAACCAGCCGGTGCCCTAAAACCTTTGTTCGATGCGCCCGACCTCAAGCAGCTCAAAGCGTTGCCCAAGCTGCATTTGCCGCCGCCACCAAAATTTGTCTTGGCACCGCCGCCTCCGCCTACCGAAACGATCCTGCCTGGTCTTGCCGCCCAGTCAGTCGGACAAGCTGGCTCTGGAGCAAGTGCCACCCAGATGCCTGAGCCGCCCGATAAACCATTGATCGCCGAGAAAATGAAATTGGTTGGCGTCCTTGCCGATAGAGCCTTCTTCACCTTCACAGACTCAGCTTTACGGCGAGCAAACAAGTTTCCATCGACTCTAGTCCTGGCAAATGGGGAACAATTCGAATCAGTTCACCTGATCTCTGTGAACCCCAACAGTGTGGTTCTGGAGGAAGACGGTGAACGGATCACCAAAGAGCTAGAGCGAATTCGATGACATTAGAAAACCTGACCTTCGACAAAGCGATTTCCCTTTCCACAGATCTAATTTACTCAGTTGAGACAGGAGAAGTATCCGCGGCGAATGCGGTGGAGCATCTCAACTCAATCGTCAGCTCGACCAACGGCGCCAGAGGATTCTTCGTGGCGCTGCTGACCGGTGAGTCGGCATTGTCGAACGATCTGCCTGAAGAGTTCATTGACTCGTTCCGTTGCCACTCAGATATCGTTTGCGACTTGTTGACCAAAAATCTGATCATGTCGGCCACCATGGCGATCACGCACCGACGAAACGACGACGCGAAGATGGAAGCAAATTCGCTCGCTGTGAACGAAAAGACCAAGCGCATCATCCGTCGGCTCGATATTGAAGCTATGGCTCGACATATCTTGAGCATGACCGACGCCATTCAGCACAAACTCCAAACTGGCGAAGATGAACACGGCTCTGATTATTCGCCATTTTTACAGCGCTGGCGCTATGATGCCGAACAACTAAAACAAGGTCTGGTGGCGCTCTCAGAACTGAGATGCGATGATCAGACGCCAACCTCAGCTTGAATCCATTGCACCCGAAAGCTGTCGCTGGCTGCCGTTTTCGGGCCCAGATTTCACTTGACAACGGACCGTGCAAGAAGACAATGGTAGAGCACTTATTTTTACTTACCAACGACCACGCATATATTTAGTATATGGATTCTTTCGTGTCTCAAACACACGATTCATCTGGCGGCTTTGCGCCGACCAATGATCGACCGAAGTTCTCCTTGATAGCAAATTCCGAAGATCGTTTTTTGGGAACGGTAATCGGTGACCGCTACAAGATCTTGTCGCTCTTGGGAAAAGGCGGCATGGGCTCGGTCTACAAGGCGCAACATACATCACTGGGCAAAACGCAAGCGATCAAAGTTTTAAAACAATCTGCACTGGAAAACAATACTGCCCTGAATCGCTTCGATATCGAAGCAAAAGCGGCGAGCCATCTCAACCATCCCAACCTCGTATCGGTTCATGACTATGGACTGACGACCGAAGGCGCACCATATCTGGTTATGGATTTCGTCGAGGGGATCAGCTTGCTTGACGTTCTACTTCGCGATGGAGCCTTGAATTCAGCACTGGTGCTTGAACTATTCGAACAGATTTGCGACGGGCTCGCTTACGCGCACTCCGAAGGAGTGGTGCATCGCGACATCAAACCGAGCAATATCATTCTCACTCGCACCGCCACTGGTGCACCACAAATCAAGATTGTAGACTTCGGCATTGCAAAAATCGTCAGTCATAACAATGAAGATCACGAATTGACGCAGACCGGTGAAGTCTTCGGCAGTCCAATGTACATGAGCCCTGAGCAATGCGAGGGGCATCGAGAGTTGGATGCGCGAACCGATATTTACTCAGTCGCATGTGTGATGTATGAAGCTCTCACCGGGCAACCTCCGTTTATCGGAGCGAACGCCATCCAGACAATGTACAAACAAATAAACGAAGCGCCAAGTCTGATGGATGGAGCTAATCGCAGACTAAAAATTCCTCACGCTCTAGAAAACGTAGTGATGCGAGCCTTAGAGAAGAAGCCATCTGACCGTCACCAGTCGATGGAGGAGTTGCGAAACGATCTACAGTTGATCAAATCGGGCGGCAGTCCAAGTCGAACCAGAAGCCAAGTTTGGTACAACAAAAAGCCGATTCGCAAACGAATTTTCGTCTACACTCTGGCAATCTTGATTGGTACTTGGCTGGGTATTACCGCCGCTTCGCTGTATGCTCTGGCGCCAGTCATTTTCATGCCGGAATGGCAGCGTACCTTGCACAAAGCCAACAACAATTTGCGCAAGGGTAGATACGATTTCGCCGAGCAGTACTACACTAAGGCAGTCTCTCTCGTTGACAAATCAAGCGAAAGTGCCTCAGTGCGGGCCTTCGTGCGCTCGAATTTCGCTGACTTCTCCCTGGTTATGGCAGACAACGAAGAAGACAACAGTCAAACAGTGCGCGCCTTGCACTTGTATGAACAGGCTCAGGCACTCGTTTCTAAAGAGTTGAGAGGCAAGCCGTCAGTCGAAGAATCCTCATATGTAGGTCGACAGGGCGACTGCTATTTCCGTCTCGGGAAATATTCAAAATCAATTCAATCCTTCCGGCAAGCAATCGCTATCGGCGAAATTGCGCCAGGCAGTTTCGACAAAGCCGAACTCTACTATCGCCTGGGAAGAGCTTATATAGCGGAAAACAAACCGCAGGATGCCGAGATTAGTTACCGTCATGCAATTACAGAAGCGCGTAAAACTAAAGACTTCGAAAGTCTAGAAATCGCAAAGTACTATCAATACCTGGCAAACTCGCTCACCGCGCAAGCAGAGTACAAAGAAGCCAACAAACTGTATTACCAATCGGAACAGCTCCGCAAGCGCATCTCCGGCGACAACACGCCCGTCTATTTAGCCACTCTAGCGGACCACGCTGCGCTGCTGGCAAAAATGAACCAAACGACGGAGGCAAAAAACATACTAACCTTCATCAAACAACATCGCCGCAACACTGAGAACATGCCACCACTCTAGGCGCTGCCTTGCCTGTCCACACTTGCCAACCGAAAGAGGTGACAACATTACTTCCCAAGTTAACTTCGTCGGGTGATGTTTTAATTCAAGTCAGGAGTTAGGATCAAATAGGAGCACGGTCGAGTTCGGGTGGAATTAATCACCAGTGCGCTTGCTAGTATTTCTTCCTCCAGACAGATTGTCGACCATTTAGGACAAAATTTACCACAAGGAGATGACTTGCCCGAAACTCTAACCGATGACTACTTTCTACAGATGATTTCACAAGCTCTTCCCGGACTTGTGTGGACAACCAGGCCTGACGGATATTGTGACTTCCTCAGCGTCAGCTGGCATGACTACACAGGAATGAAACAGTCCGATGGGGAGGGCTGGGGATGGACGGCCGTTGTGCACGAGCAAGACCGGGCAACGCAAATTCAAGTTTGGGCCAATTCAGTTGAGTTAGGAGTCGATTACGAGACCGAATTTCGACTTTATCATGTTCAGTCCGACACGTATCGATGGAACCTGGTACGCGGAACCGCACTGCGCGACTGCAATGGACAGATCACGAAATGGCTCGGTGTCTGCACCGACGTCCATGACCTAAAAGTGGCACAAGCCGCCTTAAGAGAGAAAGCAGAACAACTTGCGTTGATTGGCGATAACGTTCAAGCAGTTATTTGGCTCGCACGACCAGATGGGGAACCAGAATATGTTAGTAGATACTGGTATGAGTACACTGGCACAAGTGCTGCGCACCAAAAAATTTCCTTAGAAGAAATCATTCATCCAGCCGATCTCGCCGCCTGCAAGATCATTTGGCAAAATGCTCAAAAAGATCGAACATTCGCAGAGGCGGAAGTACGAATAAAACGCTCTATAGATCATAAATTTTGCTGGAACATCGTGCGCATACAGCCAATCAAGGACGAACACGATCAGATCGTCAGATGGGTTGGCACAATCATGGACATCAATGCACAGAAAAGTGCAGAGAATCTACTGCAACTTGTTATCAATAGTATTCCAGGCGTCATTTGGTGGAAGGACAGGGAATCAAGATTTCTTGGCTGCAACACCAACAATGCCGTCAGAGCCGGATTTAACGATCCCAAAGATTTGGTCGGAAAAACAGACTATGACCTGGTTTGGAAAGAGCAGGCTGATGACTTTGTCAAAGCCGATCGACGAGTTCTCGAATCCAATGTTGGCGAATACCATATCGTCGAGCAGATTCAGCTTGCTAACGGACAGCGCGCCTGGCTCGATACAAGCAAAATCCCACTGCATGATGCGGAAGGGAACGTCGTTGGTACAGTGGGAAATTATGTAGACATCACGGCCAGACTGGAGGCAGAAGAAGGACTACGTTCACTTAATCTAGAGCTCGAACAACGTGTAATCGAGCGCACTGCTGATTTAGAACTTGCCAAGGAAGCGGCTGAAGCAGCCAATCAAGCAAAGAGTGATTTCGTCGCCAACATGAGCCATGAGATCCGCACACCGATGAACTCTGTGATAGGCATGAGCGACTTGCTCAGTCGCACAACCCTCTCAAGCGCTCAGAAGGAATTGCTGTACAACATTCAGAATTCAGCAGACTGTTTGCTGGATTTGATCAACGATATTCTCGACTTTTCGAAAATTGAAGCCGGCAAATTAGAGCTTAGTGAAACCAATTTCGATTTGCATAGCCTGATATCAAACACCACTGAAATATTGGCTGAGACGGCGCGCAAAAAAGACCTCACGTTCACCAGCTTGATCTCACCGGAGGTTCCAAAATTCGCGCATGGCGATCAAACCAGAGTTCGCCAGGTGCTACTCAATCTGCTCAGCAATGCCATTAAATTCACAAATAAGGGAGGAGTCAGCATTAGTGTCAACGCTGACAAACACCTCAACAATCATACACTGGTGCGTTTCGCAATCGAAGATACCGGAATCGGCATGGACCAGAAGACGATTCCCCTCTTATTTAGCCCCTTCTCGCAAGCTGACAGCTCGATTACACGCAAATATGGTGGCACGGGTTTAGGACTATCAATATCTAGAAGTTTAGTCGAACTGATGGGAGGAACAATTTCAGTTGAAAGCGAAGAAGGAGTGGGTTCAACCTTTTACTTCAATATTCTCCTTGCCCTATCATCGCAATCATTTGTTCCTGTACCATTTCCCACAATCATCGACAATCGTCTCCCAAAATTCGACAGCACTCTTTTTGAAAACACATTGGTCTTGATTGCGGAAGATCAACAGGTGAATCAGCGACTGGCAATGTTGCAGCTGCGCGAATTCGGCTGTGAAGCTATCGCTGTATCAAACGGAAAAGAGGCAGTCGATGCGGCAGAACAAACCAACTATGCCGTTATCTTAATGGATTGTCAGATGCCCGAAATGGATGGGTTTGAAGCGGCTCGAACGATTCGACGAATGGAACAGGCGAAAGGTTCGCATGTACCAATTATTGCCATGACTGCCCAAGCGATGTCCGGCGATCGCGAACAATGTTTAGCAGCGGGCATGGATGATTACATCAGCAAACCTGTAACCTTAAAAAAGTTAGCCGACGTTTTGCGAAAGTGGTTACCGCTATTTGAAGACAGCTTCGAAGCAGTCAATAGTTCAGAAGTGTTCTCGGCAGAACCGCCCCAGGACGATGTATCTAGAGTCGACTCAACCTCTTTGGGATTCGCCTTCGAGCAATACGAAAGCAAGTTAAATGAATGGACCAAGGCCTTTGGCGAGAAAACGGCGACTGAACTGACAACTGAAATAGTTGACGGGATCAAAACAGTCATGAACGAGTTAGAACAAAACATAGAGGCCAGCGACATTTCATCAGTTAAAATGACCGCACATAGGCTAAAAGGATTGAGTCTAAATCTGTATCGCGATGAAACTAATAACTTGAGCGTCGAGCTGGAACAACACGCAAAATCAGGTGACTGGAAATCGATTGAGCAGGACTTTTTGCTTCTCAAAAACAGCTTTCAAGATTTTCTGCTTCGCCTGCCGACTTAGATGGCCTGGCGTTTTGCAGGGAATGGGTGAACGGCAGCGGCGCTCACGCCTCCCATAATTGCTCGCGAGTAATCTTGAGGTGTGTTGATATTGAAGAAGGCAGGCAAGTCTTCTCCGTTTGCAGTGCTGGCATCATACTCGAATGGTTGCGCCTTCAAGCCAGAAAGAAATTCCTGAAGACTCAATTTACCGGCGAACAAAGACTCTTCCAAAGGCTTGATGCAGTTCTTTGAGTATAGTCCTAAGAGCGGCTCTACGCCCATCTCATGGGTCAATACAACTACATCGTTGCCGTGTCTTGCTGCGGTCATTTCACGGATCAATCTTTTGTCGACGAATGGCATGTCGCAGGCGATTACAAAAGTGTATTCGTGCTTTGCTACGAGCAAGCCTGAAAGAATTCCGCCAAGAGGTCCGCGGTACGGCAGGATGTCTTTGACTACGTCTACACCAAAGTCTTCATAGTTGTCTGGTTCATTCGCTACGATGAATACTTCGGCGAATAGATCTCGCACTTGATTGAGAACATGGTTGACCATGGTTGTTCCTTCGAACGGAAGAAACGCTTTTGGTCTGCCCATCCGACGACTCTTACCACCACAGAGAACCAGCGCTGTCACCGGAAGTGGCAGTGCTTCACGGGTTGGTGATTGGATGACGTGGTTCAAGTTATGCATCGCTATTCACCGGTGTAGACGGGTTTACGTTTTTCGGCGAAGGCTGCCAGGCCTTCGAGACGATCTTTACTGTTTAGAAGCTGGAGATAAGCTTTGGTTTCGAGCGCCAGACCAGCTTCAAGATCGCGGTCAAAACCCTGATCGATAGCTAATTTGGCTTGCTTCAACGAAAGTGGTGCAGCTGCGGAAATATCCTTCGCCCACTTGCGTATTTCATCCATTAGAGGCTGATGGAAATCACCAGCTGTAGCTTCAGGCACAACGCGGTGGATCAATCCCAAATCATATCCGCGTTGTGCGGTTAACGGAGCTGCCGTGAGAATCATTTCTTTCGCTTTAGATTTGCCAATCAGGCGTGGAAGCCGCTGTGTGCCGCCGGCTCCAGGGATGATGCCTAGCGTCACTTCGGTCAAACGAAGCGAGGCATTTTCTGCCATCACACGCAAATCACAGGCAAGCGCCAGTTCGGTGCCGCCACCATATGCGGAGCCATTGATGGCACCGATCACTACTTGTGGCAATTTTTCGATCGCATTCATGGTTTTCTGAATCATCAATAAGTACTCGATGGCTTCTGCTTGAGTCATACCTTTCCGTTCAGTGAGATCGGCTCCAGCACAGAATGTTTTCACTCCAGAGCCGATAATGGCAACCACTCTGACCGAGCGATCTTCCTTCAACTCTTCGCAGGCAGCCAAGATCGATCGAAGCAACTCTCGATTCAAGCAGTTCATTACTTTAGGGCGATTGAGCTTAAACCAAACCAGATCTTCTTCTCGTTCAACTTCTAAAACTTTTTCGCTCACTTCGGTCATCGTCGTCATGCCCCTGTCACCTACGCTGTTGCTTGTGGTTGTAATGCCGCTTTCTGAGCCTGTTTCGCTCTGCCTGCCAGTATTGCCTTCAAATAGCGTCCCGGCAATTCCTTACCGAGAATTTGTTCTGCTAATTGACCAGCGTCTACTAATTTTTCCAAGTCGATTCCAGTGTCGATTCCCAATCCTTGAAGCATGTAGACAAGGTCTTCGGTGGCAAGATTTCCTGCTGCTCCTGGTGCATAAGGGCATCCACCCAAACCACCCAAGCTTGAATCGAAAATTGTCACGCCCGCATCGAGCCCAGCAAGCACGTTAGCCAGAGCGGTTCCGCGCGTGTCGTGAAAGTGCAATGCCATCTTTTCGAGCGGCACTTCCTTCTTCAATAAATTGACTAGAGCGATGACTTGATTTGGAGTTGCCGCACCGATGGTATCGCCCAGAGAAATCTCATCGACACCCATGGCAACAACATCTTTGACAATGCGCAGCACTTGCGCCGGATCTACAACCCCCTCATCAGGACACTCGAATACAACGGAGATGTAGCAGCGGATGGACTTTCCATCCTTCTTTGCTTGCTGTGCAACTTCACTCAAAGCTTGCGTCGCTTCGGCAATTGACTTGTTGATGTTCTTCTTGCTGTGCGATTCACTGGCCGACATGAACAACGCGATCTGTTTCAGTCCGGCTTCTTTCGCTGACTGGTATCCTTTCAGATTTGGAACCAGTGCCGAGACAGTAATATCAGATGGGAGATTGACAGCGCGCGCAACTTCCAGTCCATCAGCCAATTGCGGAATCCATTTCGGGCTGACGAACGAGGTGATTTCGATCGACTTCAAACCTGCATCAGCTAACGCATGGATTAGCCTGACCTTATCCACCGTGGCGACATGCTTTTCTTCGTTCTGAAGTCCGTCACGTGGACCGACCTCAACGACGCGAACTTTTTTGGGGAGATGCTCCAACATGTCGTCACCATCACAACCGGCAGCACCGGTCGCCTTGAACTATTCGAGATCCAAAATCGCATCGCCTTCGTTGACGAAGTCGCCGCTATTCACTTTGATAGCGCTTACTTTGCCGGACAGAGTCGATTGCACTGGCAGTTGCATCTTCATCGATTCGAGAATCGCCACTTCCTGACCGTCTGTAACTTGGTCGCCAGCCTTGACGAGTACTTCCAGTACAACACCCGCCATCATTGATGTCACTTGCTTCATTTTTATCTTTCATGTGTATGAGGGAACGAGAGACGCGGAAAGCCTCTCAGGCTCAATGTTATCAAAGACGCAGAATCTTGAAATGACGACTGTTTTAATGCGATTCAGATTTGACGCCGTTCACTATCCATCTTAGAACGGCTTCCCATGCGATTCTCTGCAGGCAGAAAGTTTTCACAGCCAGGGCGACAGCAATCAATTATCAGCTATCGGTTCGGTTATTTGTTCCTAACGGAACAAGCCCCGGAGAGCGTCGTTGATGCTCTTGACAGTGTCGTCTGGCTCGTCTTCATCAAGGTCTTGAACCTGGGCACTATCGTCAACCTGAGCGGCTTGAGGCTGCAGATTGGGGTCGCTTGCAGTAGGTAGAAACGGTGACGGTTGGGGCGCAACTTCCGGCTGTTGAGGTTGTGACAGCGTTTGAGGTGGAGGCTGCAATGATGCTTCAGTAGCTCCCATTGGCGTGAAGAAGGAAGTCGTGATTTCACCGAGCGGCGGCGCGTTCGGCGAAGGCACAGGATCAATCGGCTGAGCATTCTGGTACTCGAATGCGGCGCCAGCGTTATAGGGAACTCCGCCTGCGTAATCTGGCGCTGTCGCGGCTGGTTCGGTGTATGGAACTGGCTCAGGAGTTGTCTCCACTGCAGGTTCGTCAACTGCAGTGCCGAAGATATCCATTGGTGAAAATGCTTTTGGCTGGTCAGGGGCGCTGAGGAATGGACTGGACGAAGACTCCGCCACTGCCGGAGTCTCGGGCAACTTCATGGCAGGAATTCTGGTCGATGAGGCTCTAACATTTAAAGGAGCAACCGGGATGCCTGCATCGGTAACGGTAGCCGCTGCTGCGGCAGCTGCGCCGCCTCTACCCGGTCTGGATCGCTGTTTCTCTTCTCTCGGCTCTCGAGCTGATGGGGTGGGTACGTCAGCGGTCGACCTTGCCGGCTTTGAGCCAGTCAGGGGGGAACCTGGGGTCAGGGTGGAGCCGCCGCTGTAACGAGCCTGCATGACTTTCACCTTTTCGCGGTCGGTGGCGACTGTGCTCAGCTTCTGCTGAGAGGTCAAGATGCGTTTTTCAAGCTCGCCGATTTGCTCGGTAATGACATTGATTTCTTCGCGGGCATGCGCCTCCTTCTCGGAGAACTCATCCAGCAGTTTTTTCAACATCTCCAAACTGGGCATGACGTCCAAGCTCCTTACAATCCGCTAGCCACAGAGTCCAAGCGCCTCAAGTGCTAACAATTTTTTACCACCTAAAAGGGAAATTAACCACCCCTGCAGGTCTGCCGACGGCAAAACATGACTATTCTTGACTTTCAGGGTATTCCCGACTTTGTCATGTTAGCACTGCCTGCGGTGACTTGCATGACTGACAAAATCTGACGAACACCAGTCCGAGATTAGCCAGCAGCAGCACCTTCATCTTTGTTAGCAGCCTCTTTCGTGGCTGTAATCAAATGGCTGAAAAGCCACATGCAAAGTTCGTCCAGAGTGTCTACGGCTGGATTTCCATCAGACATTCGCCACATCATGCCGAGCTCAGATATCTTCACTTGAATACGCGTCAGTGGTTTATAGTCCACCTCAGACTTGCTCAGCGCCATGACTTTGTTGACTGGAATTAGGTAGAAATCGATAGAGTCGTCTTTGCCGCGCAGGACCAGACTGTGCGAACGAGTCGAGAGGCGGGCACGGAAATAAGTCTTAGTCTCTTGAGCCTCACGCATTTTATTGACGCGAGTCACTTCGGTAACATCACCAGATATGGTGCCTGAGACATGCAGCTCGGTGCCGCCAGCGACCTGGTTGAACTCGAATTGGTAACGTTGCAGTAAGCCGTAGATTTTATCAATCAGCGTCTCAACGCCCTTTTTATAAATCGATTCACGATAAATCTGCTGCAAGTCGATGCCACGCTTTTCAGCCAGGTATTGCATCGAATCTTCTTTCAGTCTGTACATCCAATCATTGCCGGTTTCGGCATTCTGGGACTCGTGATAAACCAAAATTTGTCTGGAAAGTGCAGCTTCGCGCTCATCAGCCGTGACGTCACCCGTGGCGCCACCACTTTCGAAGCCACCGCGTTCGACGTTTCGAGGCAATGCACCTTGGCGAGCCGGATGATTATCTAGAAACTTGCGAGTTTCTTTGGGATCGCGGGGTTTGTTGGAATCTTTTGGAGTTCCTCCAGAGCCGCCGGAGCCACCCTTCTTCTTGTCCCACATCGCCACAGCCTCCTTTTAGACATCGGTCGTGCATTGACTGAGCATGGTTCTCAGCGCCGCCGCCCCTCTAATCT